>DASXXQ010000151.1:0-6039 GCA_036502985.1 Buttiauxella sp. | reverse complement strand
CTGGCTGCGTAAAGCAAAAGCATCCTGATCTTCACGGTTGATGTTAAAGTCCGTCGCCACGTTTTCTGCGGTTTCCGGCATGGCATCCACACCGTATTGCGCTTTCATCAGCGGGTTGATAAAACGCCAGCCGATGGTGGTATCTTCCATTTTCATGCTGCGGCTAAATGCGGTTTCGGCTTTTCCCATCACAAACGGCGCACGGGACATACTTTCCACACCGCCCGCAATCATTAACTGCGTTTCCCCACTTTTGATTGCCCGCGCGGCAACGCCTAATGCATCAAGGCTTGAACCACATAAACGGTTGATTGTGGTGCCCGGTACGGTTTCCGGCATTCCCGCCAGCAGTAACGCCATACGCGCTACGTTGCGGTTATCTTCCCCTGCCTGGTTTGCACAACCATAAATCACGTCATCCACCGCTGACCAGTCCAGATTAGGGTGACGCGCCATTAGGGCCTTGAGCGGCAGCGCAGCTAAGTCATCGCTACGAACTGTGGACAACGTTCCACCAAAACGACCAAACGGAGTACGCACTCCATCACAGATAAATGCTTGATTCATCATAGTTCCTTACGCGCTTTCTGCCAGTTGTTCGAAGCTAAGAGTGACCGGAGTAATACGTTGTAATTCTTCAAATGACAGGCCATTGAAGATTTCGCGTACCACCGGGCCTTTTTCAGTGATATCAATCACCGCAAGATCGGTATAGACACGGCTGACACAACCGATGCCGGTAAGCGGGTAAGTGCAGGTTTCCACCAGTTTGCATTCCCCGTCCCGCGTCAGGTGGTCCATCATCACAAACACCTGGCGTGCGCCGATGGCTAAATCCATCGCACCGCCCACCGCAGGAATAGAATCCGGCGCGCCCGTGCTCCAGTTGGCGAGGTCGCCTGCGGCAGAAACCTGGTAGGCACCCAGAACGCAAATATCGAGATGGCCGCCGCGCATCATGGCAAAAGAGTCACCATGGTGGAAAAAACAGCCGCCTGTCAGCAGGGTGACAAACTCTTTCCCGGCGTTAATGAGCTCGGGATCTTCCTCACCTTCGGCGGGTTTTGGCCCCATTCCCAACAAGCCGTTTTCGCTATGCAGGAAGATTTCTTTATCTGCCGGAAGGTAGTTGGCAATGCGCGTGGGCAAACCAATACCGAGGTTGACATAAGCACCTTCAGGGATATCGCGAGCGACACGTTTTGCCATTTCATCACGGGTTAATTTTTTCACCTTGGGGCTCCTTATGCGCTTTGCGCCAGTGAGTTTTCGACTGCAACCAGACGCTGAACGAATATGCCCGGCGTAATGATATTTTCCGGGTCAAGGTCACCCAACTGCACCACGCGACTGACTTCAGCGATGGTCACGGTCGCGGCAGTCGCCATAATTGGCCCAAAGTTACGTGCCGCTTTGCGGTACACCAGGTTGCCCCAGCGATCGCCTTCATAGGCTTTGATTAATGCAAAGTCAGCTTTTAACGGGTATTCCAGCACGTATTGGCGGCCTTCTATTTCGCGCGTTTCTTTGCCATCAGCCAGTGGCGTGCCGTAACCGGTTGGCGTGAACACGGCTCCTAAACCTGAACCCGCGGCCTGAATGCGAGCGGCGAGATTGCCTTGCGGCACGAGTTCCAGCTCAACTTTGCCACGGCGATACAGGTCATCGAAAATCTGCGAATCAACCTGGCGCGGGAAAGAACAGACCATTTTGCGCACGCGCCCGGCTTTCAAAAGTGCCGCCAGCCCCACTTCGCCGTTACCCGCATTGTTATTGATAATGGTCAGATCACGGGCTCCCTGAGCAATCAGGGCATCAATAAGATGGGTGGGTTGTCCTGCTGTTCCGAAACCACCAATCATGATGGTGGCTCCGTCGAATATTCCGGCGACGGCTTCATCAAGCGTGGCCACACTTTTGTTGATCATCACTGAGCTCCTTGGGGTGCGTATATCGCACAAGTTTGCTTTGTTCGAACAAAATGTGACCCCGTTAACGAAGCTGGTCAAGGGCGATAATCGAAATATGGTGCGATTATCGAACATCATGTATCTTTGTTTGCAGAGTGTGATCGACGGCGAAAATTTCAGGAGAACAGAATGGAAATTCAACGTGATGAAGTAACGACGGGAGAAATTGATCCGTTTAAAGGTGATCCGAATTTCATGGCTTCACTGGCTCGTGGGCTTGAGGTGATTCAGGCCTTTACGCCGCAGCGCCGACAGCTGTCGATTTCACAAATCAGCCAGAAAACGGGTATCCCGCGTGCGGCGGTTCGCCGTTGTTTGTATACGCTGGGCAAACTCGGGTTTGTCTATGCCGAAGATGGCAAATATTACCAGTTGCGCCCGCGAATTTTGTCGCTGGGGCATGCTTATCTGGCCTCAACGCCGCTGGCGAAGTCCACGCAGCCGGTGCTGCGGCATTTAAGCGAAATGCTGAACGAATTCTGTTCGATTGCGACGCTTGATGGTGACGATATTCTGTATATCGCCCGCGCCTCAAGCTCACGCATTATGACAATTGATTTGGATATCGGTAGCCGTCTGCCTGCGTGGTCAACCTCGATGGGTCGCGTGTTACTAAGCTATTTACCGGAAGAACAACTCAACGATTTCCTTGGGCGCATCACCATGATTCGCTATACGCCGCAAACGGTGGATTCGGTGAGTAAACTGCGTGAAGAGTTAAAACGTGTGCGCCAACAAGGCTACGCACTTAACGATCAGGAGCTGGAAATGGGGCTGCGTTCGATTGCCGTTCCGCTGGTCAACCCAGACGGCGCGGTGGTTGCCGCGTTGAACGTTGGCGTTCACGCCGGGCAAGTTTCTGCGCAGGAGCTACTTACCCGTGTGCTGCCCAAGCTTCAGGAAGCGGCCGAGGAATTGTCGCTGTTGTTGAAATAACTATCCCGGATGGCGCTTCGCTTTTCCGTCCGACTCAGTTTCAGAAGATGTTCAAGGGTGGATAAACGCAACGTTATCCACCAGAGAATGCTTAACGACTGCGTTTGGCGTGACGCTCCCAGTTTTCAGCTTTTGCCTGATCCGATTTTTTGAGCGCCACATAGCACGCCCCGCTGCCACCGTGATGTGGCATCGCGCTGCAAAAAGCCTGCACTTCTTCAAATTCTGCCAACCAGCGGGCAAGATAGCTGCGTACAATATTGGCATGAGATTTATCTTCGCGCCCTTTGCCATGAACGATCAGCAAATTACGCAGCCCCTCTTTCTTAGCTTGCTGAATATAAGCAAACAACATCTGGCGACATTGCTCCACAGGCTGACGAATCAGGTTAAGGCTTGCTTCCTGCTTGTATTTACCCTGGCGAAGTTTATCCAGCACACCGATTTGCAACCCTTCTCGCTTAAACTCAAGAGCGGCCGTGAGCGGAATAATTTCCAGAAAACCGGTGGTCAGAAAGTTGTCCAACTGCTCAGTGTCAGGCTTTTGCACCACCTTCTCTTTCGCCGGTTTCAACCACTGGCTGCTATTGCAGTTTTTCAGCGGTGTCACATCTTCCATGGCATCGAGAAACAGCGATTTTTCGTCAAGGTTCATGAGCAATCCTCCAGGCTAATTCAGACGTCACTATAGCCGCCGTGATGCTGTGGCTCAATGGCTGGTTAGCGGCATTGACGACGAAATTGGTTAATCAGCGCCGTGGTCAGCGGTGCCGGAGTGACGTCTCTGCGTTGAATCAGGTAGTAGGTGGCTTGTGGAAGCGTTTCGATGACGTGGATCTGCTTCAGGGTATGCGCTAAAAGCGGATCACTCCCCAGTTCAGCAGGCAAAATGCTGAGAAAATCACTTTGCGCGACCAGGCTGATGCAGGCGGAAAATGTTTCACAGACCACGCTGACATTCGGCATTTCTGAACGCTTTTGGAACAGTTCTTCCAGTTGTTTGTAGTAGCTACCTCGTGGTGTTGGCATCGTCCAGTTATAGTGCAGGAGTTCTTTGATTGATTTAGCATTAATCGCCGGATGGCCTTCACGCGCAAATACCGCGAATGGCTTTTCAAGCAGTCGCTCGAAGGTAAATTCCTGGTCGTACGGCCCTTGATAATAGGTGTTGATGGTGAAATCGAGTTCACCCTGGCGCAGCGCGTTGATCATCGAAACCAGTTGCCCTTCCATAATGCGCACCTTCACCTGCGGGTGTTTCTGATGAAACGAGGTGATAACCGGCGGCATTAGCGTGCGGGAAATACTGGCTCCGAGGCCAATGTTGATTTGCCCCGCCAACTGCCCCTGACGCTGTAAAATATCCTCCTGCGCTGCCCTTAACTCTTCCAGAATCAAACGCGCGTGTTGGTAAAAACTTTCCCCACATTCGGTCAACGCTACGCCCTGGCTACGTCGAATGAACAAGCGTGCGGACATCCCTTCTTCTAATTCTTTAATTGATTTTGTGAGCGCGGGTTGGGAAAGATTTAACGCCCGGCTGGCTCCGCGAATGCTGCCACTCTGCGTAACCGCCACGAATGCGCGGATCTGATGGAGCTTAACCTGGAAGGTCACATCGCCTCCTGATAACCATTAGCTATCAGCTGAAAGAATTTGGCATCTACTGTAATTCAATCTCTTGTGCCAGGGTAATCCCACGACGGCGAAATCTACCAAATATCGCCCAGCGATAAGTAAAAACTATCACAGCGTGAACTTGATCACAGAAGATACTGATACGGGATGGGGTATGTCACAACTTGAACTGGCAGTACACGAATTGGCTCCGCGTTTGCAGCACTGGCGACGTGATTTCCACCATTTTGCGGAGTCAGGGTGGCTGGAGTTTCGCACTGCAACACTCGTGGCGCAGACGCTGCATGAATTAGGTTATCACTTAGCGTTAGGCCGCGATGTGGTTGATGACGCCGCGCGAATGGGATTGCCATCGGCTGAAGTCCTTGCGCGAGAAGAGCAGCGTGCGCTGGAACAAGGTGCGCTACCGAAATGGTTGGCGCATTTCTCTGGCGGATTTACCGGGATTGTCGCCACGCTTGAAACCGGCCGCCCTGGCCCGACGCTCGCATTCCGCGTTGATATGGACGCGCTGGATTTGGATGAGCTGCAACAGCACGTACATCGCCCCTATGCCGAAGGTTTTGCGTCCTGCAATGCCGGGATGATGCACGCCTGCGGCCATGACGGACACACCGCGATTGGACTAGGTCTTGCCACCGTTTTGCAACAGTTTGCCGGCCAGCTAAACGGCACTATAAAACTCATTTTCCAGCCCGCTGAAGAAGGGACTCGCGGTGCACGCGCCATGGTTGCAGCCGGTGCACTCGATAACATCGACTACTTTACCGCGATTCATATTGGCACCGGCATCCCAACCGGCACCGTGGTGTGCGGCAGCGATAACTTTATGGCGACCACCAAATTTGATGTGCAATTTACCGGCATTGCCGCCCACGCAGGCGGTAAGCCAGAAGAAGGCCGTAACGCCCTGCTCGCTGCGGCCCAAACAGCCCTTGCACTGCACAGCATCGCCCCGCATAGCGCAGGTGCATCACGCGTGAATGTGGGTGTTTTGCACGCCGGGAGCGGACGCAACGTGGTTCCCGCCCAGGCATTACTGAAAGTTGAAACTCGTGGCGAAACCAATGTTATTAACGACTATGTGTTTGACCGCACCCAGGAAATTATTCGCGGCACGGCAACAATGTACGGCATTGAAGCCAACGTGAAGTTGATGGGTGCCGCGACTAATAGCGCCCCCTCGCCGGAATGGGTGGCGTTTATTCGCCAACAGGTAAGCGAAGTGAATGGCGTGACGCAAGTTGTCGATACGGTAAAAGGGGCTGCCGGTTCTGAAGATGCCACGTTAATGATGGCTCGCGTTCAGGAACAAGGCGGTAAGGCGTCGTATATGGTGTTCGGTACGCAACTGAGCGCCGGGCATCATAACGAGAAATTTGATTTTGATGAGAAGGTGATGGAACTTGCCGTAATTACGTTGGCTCGCCTCGCCCTAAATTTCCCATGGCAGCGAGGTGTGTAATGAATTCAATTTATCAGTTTGTGGATGATG
>DASXXQ010000150.1:0-9599 GCA_036502985.1 Buttiauxella sp. | reverse complement strand
TTATGCTGGCACGATGTGCCTCGTCAAGCTTGCGCCAGGTCGTCCCTCGGGTATTCAACAATGCTTCCCAACCCAACTGCGCGATAAAAGTATTCAATAATTCTGCATTCAGCCCGTCAACGCGATAATCATGAAAGGTATACTCCACTTCATGAGACTCCAGCCAGCGCCGGGCTTTCTTAATAGTGTCGCAGTTTTTAATGCCGTAAAGAGTTATCACGTAGTAATCCTTATTCTTCAGGTGTGATTATTTATGCAGGTAATTAGAATAATTAAAAATGATAAAAAAGTCGCAAGGCGAAATATAGCTTAATTGCTACCCTGAATGTGATGCAATAGTGTTTCTTTTTGCCAGATTGAGTAATTTGTCGCCAATATTGCAACATTATTCTCCATCCCTCACATTGTTACGGCATGCCAGTGTTTTCGGGGTGTACAGCCAAAATCCTAAAGTTAGAGAAACATTTTGTTTCAAGTGCTTCGTCACATTATTAAAACTCTGGTGAGCTAATAATTAAGCCAATACGCAATCGACTTTCAATATTTGATGATAGCCAGTCAAGCCGCGGAGTATCGTCGCTTCACTCCTGATAAGGGATTACGTATAATTAAAGCAATAATTAGTGAGGCGGTTATGATTGAACACGAACTAGGGAACTGGAAAGATTTCATTGAAGATATGCTTCGTAAATGATCTGACCGGATATAGAAAACAACAGGAACACGATGTTCTTATTCTCAATACTCTTTGAGCCATGCAAAAAGCGACCTGATTCAGGTCGCTTTTTTGTTGGTTAGCTTTCTGAATGTGGTTTGAGCGGGAATCGCCTGCGCACCAGAACGAAGAATAACGGAACGAAGAATATTGCCAGCACCGTCGCTGAAATCATTCCTCCCATTACCCCAGTCCCAACGGCGTGTTGGCTACCGGAACCTGCACCTGTGCTGGTGGCCATCGGTAGCACACCGAAGATAAACGCCAGCGAAGTCATCAGTATCGGGCGTAAACGCTGTCGGCAGGCATCAAGAGTCGCGGCAACAAGTTCGTGTCCTTGGGCATTTTTGTCATTAGCAAATTCGACAATCAATATGGCATTTTTGGCTGCTAGCCCGATAACCGTTAACAGCCCGACCTGGAAGTAAACGTCGTTTTCCAGCCCGCGCATCCATGTTGCTAACAGAGCACCAATCACGCCCAGTGGAACCACTAACATCACCGAGAATGGCACCGACCAGCTTTCATAAAGTGCGGCCAGGCACAAGAACACTACCAGGAGTGAGATAGCATAGAGCGCCGGAGCTTGCGCACCAGAAAGTCTTTCCTGATAAGACATACCCGTCCATTCAAGACCGAAACCTGCAGGGAGTTTCTGCACCAGGTTTTCCATTATATCCATCGCGGTACCGGTACTCACACCGGGAGCCGCTTCACCAACAATTTCTAACGATGAATAGCCGTTATAGCGTTCAAGTCGCGGTGAGCCTGTTTCCCAGTGCGATGTTGCGAAAGCGGAGAAAGGCACCATTCCGCCGTCTTTATTACGCACATACCATTCGTTGATGTCGTCCGGCAACATGCGGTATTTGGCGGCCGCCTGTACATAAACCTTCTTCACACGTCCGCGATCCATAAAGTCATTTACATAGCTCGAACCCCAGGCGGTTTGCAGCGTATTGTTAATATCGTCGATAGAGACACCCAAAGCCTGAGCTTTGCGCTGGTCGATATCAATCTGCATTTGTGGGCTGTCGTCCAGGCCGTTGTGACGCACGCGAGTGAGTGAACTATCATTTCCTGCCAATTCAAGCAACTGGTCACGCGCTTGCATTAATGCCTGGTGTCCGGCGCCCGCGTGATCCTGCAACTCCATATCAAAACCGGCAGCATTACCCAACCCGTTTATGGCTGGCGGGCTGCTGGCAATAACCTGGGCTTCTTTAATTTTACGGAATGCTTTGGTGGCGCGCTCAATGATGGCAAAAGAACTCCCTGTGCTGGGATCTCTGTCATCCCAATCTTTCAGACGAACAAACATGCGTGCCACGTTTTGGCCGTTTCCTCCAGGCCCCGCACCAATTGTTGAGAACACCGACAGTACGTTGTCCTTTTCCTGAGTCAGATAATACTGCTCGATACGGTCAACGATTTTCAGGGTTTGCTGCTGGGTTGAGCCGCTTGGGAGCTGCACCGAGGTGGTAAATACGCCGCGGTCTTCCAGCGGCAGGAAGGAGGTTGGCAAGCGCATAAACAAAAACACCATTCCGCCAAGCAACAGGCCATATATCAGCATCCAGCGCACACTGCGGGCGAGTATTTTCCCTACGCCATTTTCATAGCGTTCAGCGTTGCGGTTAAACATGCGGTTAAACCAGCCGAAGAAACCTTTCTGGCCGTGTTGTTCGCCCTTATGTAGTGGTTTGAGTAGGGTGGCACAAAGCGCAGGGGTCAGAATCAATGCCACCAGAACCGACAGCACCATTGCGGAAACGATGGTAATGGAGAATTGGCGATAAATTGCCCCGGTTGTGCCGCCGAAGAATGCCATCGGAACGAACACCGCAGATAGCACCATGGCAATCCCGACCAGCGCTCCCTGGATTTGTCCCATCGATTTACGGGTTGCCTCTTTAGGCGACAACCCTTCTTCGCTCATGATGCGTTCGACGTTTTCAACTACCACAATGGCATCATCCACCAACAAGCCGATAGCCAGAACCATGGCAAACATTGTCAGGGTGTTAATACTGTAGCCAAAGGCATAGAGCACCGAGAAGGTGCCCAAAAGCACCACGGGAACGGCGATAGTGGGAATCAGCGTGGCGCGGAAGTTTTGTAAAAATAGGTACATGACGAGGAACACCAGCAGGATAGCTTCCAGCAGCGTTTTTACGACGTCTTCGATGGATGCTTTAACAAAAGGTGTCGTTTCATAGGCGATTTTTGCTTCAAGCCCGTGTGGGAAATACTGCGAAAGCTCGTCGATTTTTGCCCGCGCCAGCGCATCGGTTTCCATTTCATTGGCTCCCGATGCAAGCTTAATCCCAAGCCCGGAAGCGGCTTGCCCGTTATAGCGGCTCAGAAAGTCATATTTTTCCGCACCTAGCTCAACGTCTGCAATATCACCGAGCGTAACGACCGAACCATCCTGATTTACGCGTAGGGTAATATCTTTAAATTGTTGCGGCGTTTGCAGCAATGATTGGGCATTAATGGTGGCATTTAATGCCTGCATATCAACGGATGGCGTTCCGCCCAGTTGCCCCACGGCAATCTGGGCATTCTGGGAGCTAATAGCATCAACCACATCCTGTGTGGTCATTTGATAACTGGTGAGTTTGGTGGGGTCCAGCCAGATTCGCATCGAGTACTGCGAGCCGTAAGCATCAACACTGCCTACGCCATTAATACGGCTGAGTGGGTCCTGAACGTTACTGGCAACGTAATCGGCAATATCTTGCTTATCCATACTGCCGTCAGAGGAAACGAACGCCACCATCAAAATGTTGGTATCGCCAGTTTTATTGACCGTAACGCCCTGGGTCTGCACCGTCTGTGGCAATTTACGTAAGGCCGACTGCAACTGGTTTTGCACCTGTTGTACGGCTTCATCAGGATCGGTTCCGGCTTTAAAACTCAGTGTAATAGTGGCCTGGCCTGCGCTGCTACTTTGGGAGGACATATACATCATATTGTCCAGCCCGGTCATGTTCTGTTCGATGACCTGGGTTACCGTATTTTCCAGCGTTTGCGCAGAAGCGCCTGGATAGTTTGCCGTAATACGCACGTTTGGCGGGGCGAGGTCGGGATATTGCTCAACAGGAAGTGAAAAAATAGCCAGCGCACCGGTAAGGCACAAAATAATGGCCAACACCCAGGCAAAAATGGGGCGATTGATAAAGAAATTCGCCATTCAGTCAGGACCTCGTCAGTACTTCACATTGTGATTATTGGTATCAACCGTCACTGTAGCCTTAACCGTAAGTCCAAACGTGGAGAAATTAAGAAGATATTGTAAATTATCTCGCGCCTTGTCGTGTCTTGAGCGGTTTAAAAACCCCGACTTTCAAGGAATAGTACGGTTGCCGCGACTCTGGAACGCACCTGAAGTTTACGCAATAAATTCCGAATATGGACTTTTACTGTTTCTTCCGAAATATGCAGACCTGATGCAATCTGCTTGTTTGATAAGCCCCTCGCGACTTCTTGCAACACATCCAGTTCACGCTCGGTCAACACGGCAAATGGGTTATCACTGCGTTTTTCAGTGCCGCGCGTGCGTAAATACTCTGCGACTTGTGCGCTGTAGGATTCGCCGTGCGTTGCGCCACGGCGGATATCTTCGAGCAGCACTTCCGGATCACTGTCTTTGAGCAAATAGCCGTCGGCTCCAGCATCAATTAGAGTGAAAATGTCGCTGCGAGAATCAGAGACAGTCAGCACGACGATACGCGCACTGACGCCATCACGGCGTAGGGCGTTGAGCGTATCCAGCCCGCTCAGACCTTTCATATTCAAATCGAGCAAGATGAGATCGGGAGTCAGCCGATTTGCGAGGCTAATAGCCTCAGCACCGCTGCTGGCTTCGCCCACCACGGCAAAACTGTCATCCATTTCGAGTAACTGGCGAATACCACGACGCATTAACGGATGATCATCGACGATCAATACCTGGCAGACAATTTTCTCACTCATCACAATCCCCATTTTTATTGTTCATATTTTTATCGTTATAAATTTGCTGATGTTTCAAGCGTCGTCTGTTCGGACGGCGGCGAACGAAAATTCATCGTAATCAACGTCCCACCCTGCTCCGGGCGGGAAACAGTCAGCTCGCCACCTAAGCGGGCGGCGCGCTCATGCATAATATTTAAGCCGTAATGCCCTTCAGGTTCGGTCAGACTGGCAATCCCGCGGCCATCATCAAGAATGTTTACAGTATGTATCCCTGAAAGGGACGTACCACAGCTTACGGATATTTTACGTGCCTGCGCATGTTTAATCGCGTTAAGCACGCCTTCACGAATAATCTGTAACAGATGCACCTGCTGCGGGGCATCCAGCGCCTGAGTAGGAATTTGGCAATCAAGCGTAATCGTGGCTGTCGTCTGGTTGCGTAGTGGGGTAATCATTTCCTGCAGAGCAGCGGTTAAATCAGCTTGCTGGAGCGTCAGGCGGAATGTGGTTAATAGCTCACGCAACTGGCGGTATGCATCGTTTAGTGCCTGGGAGAAATCATCAATAATGTGATGCGCAGATGTGTTGTCTGCGGGTACGGCACGCTTTAATAACGCCAGTTGAATACGCAAGTAAGAGAGCACTTGAGCCAGCGAATCATGCAATTCACGGGCGATGGTTGCTCGTTCTTCCATCAGCAATAATTGTTGATAGTGTTTTTGTGCCTGATTGAAATACAAACCGCGGCCCAGCATATTGGCCAGGCTTTGCATTAATGGTAGGGGCGGGACACCTTCAGGTGCTTGCCAGCGCAACAAGCCTAATTCTTCATCTTCAAGGACAATCGGTAATGCTTGCCACTCTTCATTATCTTGTTGCACGCCGTCTTGTATTTTCCAGTTCTCACCTGTCTTCATTTCAAGGTAATTGACCGGTGTTTTCTGGCGCACCTGCTGCAAAACTCGCTCAAAACAGTGCTGATCGATGGTGCTGACCGTAAGCGCTTGCGAACAGGCATACAGCACTTCTAGCGTCCGGTTAGCTTCCTGCAAATCCAACGTTTTTTCCTGCACGCTCTCTTCAAGTGAGCGATAGAGTTTTTGCAACTCACCCGACATCCGCGTGAAGGTATGCGTCAATAAACCCAGTTCGTTAGGTAATTGCGTATTCAGCGGCGGGTAATTGAACTCGCCGCGTTCAATGGATGCGCTGGCTTCCATAAGCTTATTTAGAGGGGCCACAACCTGGTGGCGAAAGCGACGTAAGGTGAAAAAGACCAGCGTGAAAATGGCAATAAATCCCAACACGGAGACTATAACGACCTGCATCATTTTGCGTTCGGCATAATGTTGAAGCGCCAGAACAAACAGATCGATTTGTGCCACGTAACTGGTGATGTTGTCCTGATACCACCGCAGGTCGCCACGGCGGAGATGGTTTTCCATCTCAATCCACGCATGGTTAATGCTGTCAAAGCGGCGACGTACTTCAGCGGGAACCCAAAATTTTTCTAATTTTATCAGGGCTGGCGAGCGTAACGACTGGCTGTACTGCTCAAGGTGGCTATCTAAGTGCGCTCGGTCGCCCTGCAAATCATAACCAAGGCGATAGCTTTGCATACGCAATGAACCGGCAACATTCACCGCCTCTGCGTCACGTAAACTGCTGGCAAGAGTGAGCATAGCGATGCCAGTGGAAAGCAGCGATAGCAAAACGATGTAAAAGAAGGCGCGGGCCAGGCTCGTTGAGACCGAGCGTTTTACTATCACCGTGTAATAACCCTTAGAAACTATAGAGAGCGAAACTTACCAGAAACTGGCGCATCCATAAATTTTTGTTGCTTATATTTAGGCATATCTTCCAAAACAATCTTTGAGGATTAACTCTGGTATATCAGAAGCATTACGCCTGCATAACAAAGCGACGCAAAATGACGTTTCATTAAACACGAAAAGAAATTGATCCTTACCAGGTTATTTGCAGATTTCAGCGCAAACTGGGCAAATGACCATTGCCAGCGAAGACATCGCCAGGTAATAACATACCCCTATAAAAAGTAAGCCTCCTGTTGTCACAACAGGCCAAGGGGTAATGATGAATCGTTTTGTTCTTGCCAATGCACAGCTTTGCATCGGTTGTCATGCTTGTGAGGTTGCCTGCGTGATGGCCCACAACGAAGAAAAGCATGTTCTGACAACCCAACAATTTCAGCCCCGGATTACGGTTATTAAACATGAAGGGCGTCGTAATGCGGTGACATGTCGCCATTGCGAAGATGCCCCATGTGCCAGTAGTTGTCCTAATGAAGCCATTTCACGCATAAATGAAAGCGTGCAGGTGAATCAGCAAAAATGTATTGGCTGTAAGTCTTGTGCCGTGGCATGCCCGTTTGGTGCCATGCAAATCATCACAGTTCCACTCAATAATGGCCGCTCCGTTAAAGCGAATGCGCATAAATGTGATTTATGTCATGACCGTGAAAACGGCCCGGCATGTGTAGAAAACTGTCCGAGTAAGGCGCTGAAGTTAATCAATAATGAGACGCTAACCGCATTGGCAAAAGCCCGACGTTTACGTTCTGCCTCTCACGAAGCCCAGCCGTGGCATAGCAGCGCACAGCTAATGACGCAACAACAGTCATTGGGTGCGGATTTAAGTAAAGTGAATAAAATGCGCGCCACGTCTGCACGCATAGACCCGGACAAGATTGACCTGGCATTACGCAAAACCGGTTTTCACGAAATTTATCATACCTTCGATAAATCTCAGGTTGAAGGTCAAGCCGATCGCTGCCTGAAGTGTGGTGAACACAGTATTTGTGAATGGACATGCCCGCTACATAACCATATTCCCCAATGGAGTGAACTCGTCAAAGAAGGGCGCATTCTGGAAGCTGTGGAACTCTCGCACCAGACAAACTGCTTGCCGGAGGTTACCGGACGCGTATGTCCGCAAGACCGCTTGTGCGAAAGCGCATGTACGCTCAAAGACGAATACGGCGCGGTCACTATCGGCAATATTGAACGCTATATTTCTGATAAAGCCTTTGCCAGTGGATGGACGCCCGATCTCTCTTACGTTACACCGACAGACCGCCGCGTGGCGGTGATTGGCGCGGGACCGGCAGGGCTTGCCTGTGCTGATATTCTGGCGCGTAACGGAGTCAAGGCTACGGTGTTTGACCGCCATCCTGAAATCGGTGGGCTGCTGACGTTTGGCATTCCGGCATTCAAGCTGGATAAATCGCTGTTAAGCCGCCGTCGCGAAATCTTCAGCTCAATGGGCATTGAATTTAAACTGAATACCGAGATAGGCCACGACATCACTCTGGAAGCGGTTCTGGCAGAATTTGACGCGGTATTTGTGGGTGTTGGTACTTATCGTTCAATGAAAGCGGGGTTGCCGAATGAAGATGCGCCAGGGGTTTATGATGCGTTGCCGTTTCTGATTGCCAATACAAAACAGGTCATGGGATTGCCAGAATTGGCGGATGAGCCGTATACCAACATGGTAGGCAAGCAAGTTGTGGTGCTCGGCGGGGGAGATACGGCGATGGACTGTGTACGTACTTCTATTCGCCACGGCGCCCGGCAGGTGACATGTGCCTATCGTCGTGACGAACCCAACATGCCAGGTTCTAAAAAAGAAGTCAAAAATGCCCGTGAAGAAGGGGCGATGTTCGAGTTCAATGTTCAGCCGCTAAGTATTGAACTCGACGACAGAGGGCGGGTATTGGGCATCCGCATGCTACGCACTCAGATGGGGCAACCCGATGAGCAAGGGCGCCAGCGACCTGAGCCGATTGAAGGCTCCGAATTTATCATGCCAGCGGATGCCGTAATTATGGCGTTTGGTTTCCATCCGCATGGCATGCCATGGCTGGAAGAACAAAGCGTGAAGCTCGATAGTTGGGGAAGAATTATCGCCAGCGTCGAGGATAAATTGCGTTACCAGACAACCAACCCGAAAATATTTGCAGGTGGTGATGCGGTTCGTGGCGCAGATCTTGTTGTGACCGCAATGGCGGAAGGCCGCCATGCCGCAGCCGGGATTATGGAATACCTGGAGGTCCCGGCCCAACGATTAAATTCAAACTAATTGCCTGTTATTGCAAACACTGTACATGAGTGAGGTCGGGCTGATGAAGGTATAGCACCAGGATTTAGACTGGTGTTATATCATCATTAAGGTTGGATAACGCTGGGTATTACAGCATTCAGTAATAAAAAGGCTATATTTTATTCAGCTCTCTATCGGTCAGAAACCGAGAGAAAGTATTGCAATGATAAATGCCATTTAATCCGAAGATAGAGGAATGTATCTCCAGAAGGTTACCAAACCCTTCAGGAAAATAATGATCATTAGACATTGTATTACTTTCAAATAGCGACATTTCTATTGGGGTTTGCATCCTTGCTTTGATTTTGTACGTTACTTTTGCTATTTCTTTTTTTTATCAGGAGTATCCATTCCTGGATGAAGTGTTTATTTTTGGATGGATATTATTCAGCAATTAGTGAGCTTATCTTTTTTATGTTTCTCACCCTTTGGTTTTAAGAATGAATGACGCTGGCTATCATTCTTTTTAAATATATGAAGTAACAAATGAATAACAATATATGTATGCGTTTAATTTTCTAAAAAAAGACAATTAATATTATAGTGTACCTATAGGTTTTAAAAGGCAGCCTTAATATATAATCCCCGACGAAGAAACATACCTGCAGTAATATTTAAAACCAATAACATAAATTAAAGATAAGATTACCAAGATGACAAACATTCTTGCCGATAACGCAAAAGTCATTAAATGTATCAGGGAGATAATTGCTGGATTGTCTCCAAAGTCAGAAAAAGTTTGCTATGAAGAGAACTCGCTAATTTTTCTGAACCAAAAGAAGCAATTTTATATGTTGCTTGAAGG
>DASXXQ010000149.1:0-9845 GCA_036502985.1 Buttiauxella sp. | reverse complement strand
GGTGTACGGCTGTGCCTTCGATTTCTTCAATATTTCCGGCTCAGTGTTTGTGGAGCAAGAAGTCGACTCGCGGATTCGTGCCAGTGCGCAGGGGTTGTTTATGACGATGGTTAACGGTGTTGGCGCTTACCTCGGGGCAATAATTAGTGGCTATGTTGTGGACTACTTTAGCGTTGATGGCGTCAAAGACTGGACCACTATTTGGCTGGTGTTCGCCGGATATGCTTTGGTGCTGGCGGTCATCTTCCACTTCAGCTTCCAGTATCGCCACAACCCATCGCTTAAGGCTTCGGCACCGGTCGCACATTAGCAGTTGCCAGGATTACAGCAAGCGGCATGAGTGATAACGTATGGGGCTGCCAGCAAAAGGAGCCCCATGACTATTTCACAGCGAACATATCGTACCGATTTAAAATTACTGCGCTATTTTCAGGCAGTGGCAGAGGAACTGCACTTCGGTAAAGCAGCCGCGCGGCTAAATATGTCCCAGCCACCGCTGAGTTTCCACATCAAAGAGTTAGAGTCTCAACTCGGTACCGTTTTATTTATTCGCCATTCCCGTAGTGTTGCTCTGACTTATGCAGGGGAAATATTACTGGAAGAAACCCGTCGTCTTTTGGATAGCACCAACCTGGCATTAGCTCGCGTCGAACAAATTGGGCGCGGTGAGGGAGGGCGTATTCAACTTGGGATTGTTGGCACGGCCATTTGGGGCGGGTTGCGTCTCGGGTTACAACAGTTTATTGCCGATTTTCCCGCTATCGATATCTTGTTCCGTGAAAAGTCCCCCGGCGATCAGCTTTCCTTGCTGGAGCGCCATGAAATTGATGCCGGTATCTGGCGTATGGAAACTAATCCGCCACCTGGTCTGCGCAGCGAAAAACTACATGACGCCACATTCTTAGTCGCTTTGCCGGAAAAGCATCCGTTAACTCAACAATCAGCAATTGATATTGACCAGTTGCGGCACGAAGCTTTTGTCACCATGACGGCTGTGCATTCTGACTGGACCTTCCTGCAAGGCGTTTGCCGTGAAGCGGGGTTCTCACCGCGCATAGTCAGAGAAGCCGTCGAGCCGCAGACGGTACTGGCGTTGGTCAGCATCGGCATAGGGTTAACGATAATGGCTGACAGCTACGCGCAAATGAATTGGCCGGGTGTGACGTTTCGCCCGCTGACTAAAGCGATCCCCGCCGATCTTTATGTGGTGTACGATCCGCATCATCTGGCATCGACAACGCGCCATTTAATTGATGAGTTAAAACGGTCACCGGACACATTGCCCGTTCGTTGAAACCTAATGGCAGTGCTATGATGTTCGCGCTGTCATTTTTGGACTGGAAGCGCTGAGGTGTAAGGTGAAAATCGCCATTTTATCCCGGGATGGGACGCTTTATTCTTGTAAACGGCTTCGTGAAGCGGCGTCTCGCCGTGGTCATGTCGTCGAAATAATCGATCCCCTTTCTTGTTATATGAACATCAACCCGGCCGCCCCGTCTGTGCACTATAAAGGCCGGCAGCTTCCTCATTATGATGCCGTCATTCCGCGCATCGGTTCTGCAATTACCTTCTACGGTACGGCCGTTTTACGTCAGTTTGAGATGTTGGGAAGTTACCCGCTCAACGAATCTGTCGCGATTACCCGTGCGCGCGACAAATTGCGCTCATTACAGCTCATGGCACGACAAGGGATTGATTTACCGGTAACCGGTTTTGCACATTCTCCGGACGACACCAGCGACTTAATCGACATGGTGGGTGGCGCTCCGCTGGTGGTGAAACTGGTGGAAGGCACGCAAGGTATTGGCGTGGTACTGGCAGAAACACGGCAGGCTGCGGAAAGCGTGATTGACGCGTTTCGCGGACTGAATGCCCATATTCTGGTGCAAGAGTATGTGAAAGAAGCGAAGGGCAGAGATATTCGCTGTCTGGTGGTGGGTAACACAGTAGTGGCCGCAATTGAGCGCCAGGCCAAGCCGGGTGATTTCCGTTCCAATTTGCACCGTGGTGGTGTGGCAAATCAGGTCACGATTACGGAACGCGAACGCGAAATTGCGTTACACGCAGCCGCGACGCTGGGGCTGGACGTTGCCGGGGTCGATATTTTACGTGCCGAACGCGGCCCACTCGTTATGGAAGTGAACGCCTCCCCTGGCCTTGAAGGCATTGAAAAGACGAGCGGCGTAGACATCGCCACGTTAATGATCCAGTGGATTGAGCTGCAAGCGCAGCCAGGTTACTGCCTGAAAACGGGCGGCTGATCCCGGGCATCACGGCAACCGGGCGCATAATAATAGTATGAGGCGCACTTTTTGCGTAAGCTATGGCGCGACTCATTCACCCCCTTTAAAGAGGCTACGGCATTTATGGATTCACTCGTTGTCCCTACTCTGGACATCTTACGCCGCTGGCTTGACGAAATCGGTGTGACCATTTTCGAGTGCGATACTTGCCAGGCGCTCCATCTGCCGCACATGCAGAATTTTGATGGTGTCTACGATGCGAAAATCGACCTGGTCGGCGATATCGTCTTGTTTTCAGCTCTGGCAGAGGTAAAGCCTTCCGCTTTGCTGCCCCTGGCATCCGATCTTTCGTCTATTAACGCCAGTTCACTCACGGTGAAAGCGTTTTTGGATATTCAGGACGATAATTTACCTAAACTCGTGGTTTGCCAGTCACTGCAGGCATCAGTAGGAATTACCCGCGAACAGTTCGCAGCCTTTGTGAAACAAAGCGAAGAACAAATCTCGATGGTTATTCTGGAAGCCTGTGCAAACCAGTTGCTCTATATCTCTGAAGAAGAAGAGCAAGACGGCACAATTATTCAAAACCATTTTCTACACTAATCCTTTCATTCCCAACCGCAGCGGCTACCTGAACCGCTGCGTTCCGCAATTTTTTATTCTGCCTTAATAGTCTCCATCCAGCATTTTTCTCGCCAATATTGTCAGTTCAGGGCCACAGCATAGACATTTTATTGTTAAAAAATTGATAAAAGTCGCTTTTTTACCTGGGCTGTAGTCACTAACTCTGGCTACAGTTATTCTTGCGGAACGCTTAAAACGTGCAACGTCTGCAGGAGGATTCCATCCTTTTTTCACTGCAGCTTGAATAGAGATGCATGATTCTTGCATGTAATAAATGCGGGGATTAAATGCGTAAAAGTTTGATTGAGTAAATTATGCTCGCGAAAGCGAGATTTACCCTTTATTCAGAAGGAAGGAAATATGTTCGCCCAACGTAAAAAATTGTTGTCGGGTGTGGTGGCGGGTTTGTTGATGGCAGTTTCTGCCACCACGTTTGCCGCCGAACAAAAGACGCTGCACGTTTATAACTGGTCAGATTATATTGCACCAGACACGCTGGAAAACTTCACCAAAGAAACCGGTATTAAAGTGGTGTATGACGTTTTCGACTCCAACGAAGTACTTGAAGGGAAGTTGATGGCGGGCAGCACGGGTTACGATCTTGTTGTGCCATCGTCTCAATTCCTTGAGCGCCAGGCCCAGGCAGGTATTTTCCAGCCTCTGGATAAGAGCAAATTACCAAACTACAAAAACCTCGACCCGGAAATGCTTAAGTTGGTGGCGCATAACGACCACGACAATAAATACGGCATTCCCTACATGATGGTGACGACCGGGATTGGCTATAACGTCGAGAAAGTGAAAGCGGCTTTGGGCAAAGATGCACCCGTAAATAGCTGGGATCTTATTCTGAAACCCGAAAACCTTGAGAAACTGAAAAGTTGTGGTGTTTCATTCCTCGACGCCCCGAGCGAGGTTTACGCCAGTGTGCTGCATTATTTAGGCAAAGATCCTAACAGCACCGATCCAAAAGATTACACCGGTGCGGCGAACGATTTGCTGCTAAAACTGCGCCCGTCTATCCGCTATTTCCACTCATCCCAATACATCAACGATTTGGCTAACGGCGACATCTGCGTAGCGATTGGCTGGTCCGGCGATATTCTCCAGGCCGCGAACCGTGCTAAAGAAGCAAAAAATGGCGTGAATATTGCTTATACCATTCCGAAAGAAGGCGCGATGGTTTACTTCGATATGTTCGCTATGACTGCTGATGCGAAGAACAAAGACGAAGCGTATCAGTTCCTTAACTATCTGATGCGCCCGGATGTGGTGGCGAATATCAGTAATCACGTTTATTACGCGAATGCGAATAAAGCGTCGGTTCCGCTGTTGAATGCTGAAATTCGCGATAACCCGGGAATATATCCGCCAACTGATGTGCGCGCCAAATTGTTCACCCAGGGTGTGCAATCGCCAAAAGTTGATCGTGTAATAACTCGCGCGTGGACTAAAGTTAAAACTGGAAAATAAGTAAACCTGTTAGAGACTTAACAAGGATTGCAACGGGGTAGTGCACCCAAATGGTGCGTGTGCCCCAATACGGACAGAGGCCGTTGGCCTCTGTCTCGTTATGAGTACGGCAACCGGGTCGTACCATTTTCTTTGCTTTTGCCGGAGAGCAACATAATTGAACGATGCAACTCCTCGTCCGCAAGCGAAAACTCGCAAAGCGCTTACCCCGCTGCTTGAAGTTCGCAACCTCACTAAGTCCTTTGACGGGCAACATGCCGTTGATGATGTCAATCTGACTATTTATAAAGGCGAAATTTTTGCGCTGCTCGGTCCATCCGGCTGTGGGAAATCCACGTTGCTGCGCATGTTGGCGGGTTTTGAACAGCCAAGCGCCGGACAAATCGTACTTGATGGTGTCGACTTGTCGCATGTGCCGCCGTATCAACGCCCGATCAATATGATGTTCCAGTCGTATGCACTTTTCCCGCATATGACGGTGGAACAGAACATTGCGTTTGGCCTCAAGCAGGACAAGTTGCCGAAAAATGAAATCACTCAGCGTGTGCAGGAAATGCTGACACTGGTTCATATGCAGGAATACGCCAAACGAAAACCGCACCAGCTTTCAGGGGGGCAACGTCAGCGCGTGGCACTCGCTCGCAGCCTGGCAAAACGGCCTAAGCTGTTGTTGCTAGATGAACCGATGGGGGCGCTGGATAAAAAATTGCGTGACCGTATGCAGCTCGAAGTGGTCGATATTCTGGAGCGAGTAGGTGCGACGTGCGTGATGGTGACGCACGACCAGGAAGAAGCAATGACCATGGCGGGGCGCATTGCCATCATGAACCGCGGCAAGTTCGAACAAATTGGCGAGCCGGAGGAAGTCTACGAACATCCGGCGACGCGCTACAGCGCTGAGTTTATCGGCTCGGTAAACGTCTTTGAAGGTTTGTTAAAAGATCGCCAGGAAGATGGCCTGGTGATTGAAAGCCCGGGGCTTGTGCATCTACTCAAAGTTGATCCGGATGTCTCCGTTGTCGATGGCGTACCGGTGTATGTTGCGCTTCGTCCAGAAAAAGTAATGCTGTGTGACGAACCACCTGCTGACGGCTATAACTTTGCGGTCGGGGAAGTGGTGCACATCGCCTATCTTGGCGACCTGTCTATTTATCACGTACGCCTGAAAAGCGGCCAGATGATCAGTGCACAGTTGCAAAACGAACACCGCAATCGGAAGGGGATGCCAACCTGGGGCGATGAAGTTCGTCTGTGTTGGGATGCCGAAAGTTGTGTGGTTCTCACGGTTTAAGGGGGCGAAATGAGCACGATTACTGAACGCCCGGCCGAGCCACCGGCAAGCGGTTTTAAAATCTGGCTGGCAAAAGTGCAAATGCGCCATGGTCGTAAGCTAGTCATTGCATTGCCATATCTGTGGCTGATTTTGCTCTTCATGCTGCCGTTTTTGATTGTTTTTAAGATAAGTTTTGCAGAAATAGCACGATCTATTCCGCCTTATACCGATCTGATCACCTGGGCCGACGATCAGATCTCGCTGGCGTTGAATCTGGCGAACTATCTCCAGCTCACCGACGATCCGTTGTATGCGGAAGCTTATTTGCAGTCACTTCAAGTTGCCGGGATTTCTACCATTTGCTGTTTGCTGTTGGGATATCCGTTGGCGTGGGCGGTGGCGCACAGTAAATCATCAACACGCAATATACTGTTATTGCTGGTTATTCTTCCGTCATGGACATCATTTTTGATTCGCGTCTATGCCTGGATGGGGATACTGAAAAATAACGGTGTACTGAACAATGTGCTGATGTGGCTGGGTGTTATCGATCAACCGCTGGTGATTTTGCATACCAATCTCGCCGTATACATCGGCATTGTTTATGCCTATCTGCCCTTTATGGTGTTGCCGATTTATACCGCACTGACGCGACTCGATTACTCGTTGGTGGAAGCGTCTTTAGATTTGGGCGCACGCCCGCTGAAAACTTTCTTCAGCGTTATCGTGCCACTCACCAAAGGGGGCATTATCGCCGGTTCGATGCTGGTCTTTATTCCGGCGGTTGGCGAGTTTGTTATCCCGGAACTGTTGGGCGGGCCAGACAGTATTATGATTGGCCGCGTGCTGTGGCAGGAGTTCTTTAATAATCGCGATTGGCCGGTGGCATCAGCGGTGGCGATAACCATGCTTATCTTGCTGATTGTGCCGATTATGTGGTTCCACAAATACCAGAATAAAGCTGCGGAGGACCACTCATGAACCATTTACCGGTAGTACGTTCACCGTGGCGCATTCTGATTTTGGTGATTGGGTTCACCTTCCTTTACGCGCCCATGCTGATGCTGGTTATCTATTCGTTTAACAGCTCGAAACTGGTCACCGTTTGGGCGGGATGGTCGACGCGCTGGTATACCGAATTATTCCAGGACTCCGCAATGATGAGCGCCGTGGGGCTCAGTTTAACTATTGCGGCGGCAGCAGCGACTGCGGCGGTGATCCTCGGGACTATCGCGGCGGTGGTCATGGTGCGTTTTGGTAAGTTCCGCGGTTCAACGGGATTTGCTTTTATGCTCACCGCACCGTTAGTTATGCCTGATGTCATCACCGGTCTTTCGCTACTTTTACTGTTTGTGGCGCTAGGTCACGCGATTGGCTGGCCAAGCGATCGCGGCATGTTGACCATCTGGCTTGCACACGTCACATTCTGTACTGCGTATGTCTCGGTGGTCATCAGCTCGCGTTTAAGAGAGTTGGATCATTCCATTGAAGAAGCGGCGATGGATTTAGGTGCGACGCCACTGAAGGTTTTCTTCGTGATAACCGTTCCGATGATTGCTCCGGCGATTATCTCCGGATGGCTGCTGGCATTTACGTTATCGCTCGACGATTTGGTTATTGCGAGCTTCGTCTCAGGGCCAGGTGCTACGACATTACCGATGTTGGTTTTCTCAAGCGTCAGAATGGGCGTTAATCCTGAAATTAACGCGCTGGCGTCTATCATTTTGGGCGTTGTGGGGGTCATTGGCTTGATAGCATGGTGGTTTATGGCGCGGGCTGAGAAACAGCGCCTGCGCGATATCCAGCGAGCAAGGCGTGTATAGCCTAAATATTTAAAATCTGTAATGATATGCCCCTCAGTGCCGCGCCCGACGCGGCACTGCGTCGTATGGAACACGAGGTTTGCAGAAATTTTTAGGAAACGAAGTCAAACACAGGCCAAATTGAACGCGCCCACATTAGTGTTAGTGGCGGCAATTGCTATTCTTACTACGCGAATGCTCGATCTCATGTTGCTTTTAAACATGCTCGGGGTGCGTGGGGCTATTGATTTTGTTCATCGCAGCGTGCAAACCTGGAGTCTGACGCTGATTTTCCTTGGCAGTTTGGTCATGCTCTGTGTCGAATTACGTTGCGCGTTTGTCATTATGAAAGGGCGAAATTGGGGACGCTGGGTATTTCTTGCCACACAGATTATTGCGGTAGGTTATTTATGGTCGGCATCCCTTGGCTGGGGTTATCCCGAGCTTTTTAGCATCCCCGGTGAGTCAAAACGTGAGATTTTCCGTTCGTTAATCACCCAGAAATTGCCCGACTTATTGGTGCTATTCTTATTATTCGTCCCTTCGCGGAGTCGGCTTTTTTTCAAACTTCAATAACTGAGTAGTGCTACAATCTGCGCCCCCGGTTTTCAGGATTTAATTATGCATTGCGCGTTATATCAGGCTAATCGCTGCCGTTCTTGTCAGTGGATTGAACAGCCGATTACCGAACAGCTCACCGCCAAAATGAATGAACTTCAGCAATTGTTGAAGGGGATTGCGGTGCAAGACTGGCGCGCGCCGATAAGCGGCCCTGAACAAGCCTTTCGCAATAAAGCCAAGATGGTTGTCAGCGGCAGTGTAGAAAAACCGTTGCTGGGAATGTTACATCGCGACGGTACACCTGAAGACTTAACCGAATGCCCGCTCTATCCAGCATCATTTCAGCCAGTATTTGCCGCACTGAAGCCTTTTATTGCCCGCGCCGGCCTGACACCCTACAACGTGGCGCGCAAACGCGGTGAACTGAAATACCTGTTGCTGACTGAAAGCAGGCTTGATGGTGGCATGATGTTGCGCTTTGTTCTGCGCTCAGAAGCCAAACTGGAACAGTTGCGAAGCGCACTGCCCTGGTTGCAACAACAGCTTCCGCAGTTAAAAGTGATTTCTGCCAACATCCAGCCAGTACATATGGCCATTATGGAAGGCGAGCAGGAAATCCCCCTTACCGAACAGCAGGCACTTGAAGAACAGTTCAATGGTGTGCCGTTGTATATCCGGCCACAAAGTTTCTTCCAGACCAACCCAACGGTTGCCGCTTCTTTGTATGCGACGGCGCGTGAGTGGGTAAGTGAATTACCGGTCAAACATATGTGGGATTTGTTCTGCGGCGTCGGCGGATTTGGGCTGCATTGCGCGACGCCTGATATGAAACTGACCGGGATCGAAATCTCACCAGAAGCGATTGCTTGCGCACGTCAATCAGCGGAAAAACTCGGTTTAACGAATATTCACTTTCAGGCGTTAGATTCCACGAAGTTTGCCACTGAACAACAAGATGTACCTGACCTTGTGTTGGTGAATCCTCCACGTCGGGGAATCGGCCAGGCGTTGTGTTACTTCCTCAATAATATGGCACCGAAGTACATCATCTATTCAAGCTGTAACGCGCAGACCATGGCGCGGGATATTGCTTCGCTGGCGGAATATCGGGTTGCACGGGTTCAGTTATTCGATATGTTCCCGCATACGGCACATTACGAGGTGTTGGCGCTGTTGGTGAAAGTTGCGGATTAACGGGGTGGATGTCGCGGGTTGCTAATCCACCCTTTAAAACTCAATTACGATCCAGTGGAAATTTACTGCGGGAACCACTGCTCGCTTATTTTCTGATAGGTTCCGTCAGCTTTAATCGCCGCCAGAGCCGTATTCAGTTTTGCTAAAAGCGCCTGATTATCAGGACGAACAGCAATGCCCAGACCGGTGCCGAAGTATTGTGCATCGGTAACGTGCTCACCAACCGTACCCAGCTGTGGATTGGTTTTCAGCCACTCATTTACCACCGCAGTATCACCAAATACCCCATCAATACGGCCATTTTTCAGGTCGATAATGGCGTTCTGATAGCTATCGTAAGAGACTGTTTTAATTTCCGGATGTTTATCCTGGAGATATTTCTGGTGCGTGGTGCCATTTTCCATACCGATACGTTTGCCTTTCAATTCATCAAAAGAGTTAAACGCACCTTTTTTAGCAATAACGACCGCTGAGTTGGCGTAGTACGGTGTGGTGAAAGAGACTTGCTTACTACGTTCGGGCGTAATATCCATACCTGAAATCACGGCATCGTATTTACGGAATTTAAGTGACGGGATAAGGCTGTCAAAGGCATGGTTAGTGAATGTGCATTCAGCCTGCATTTGTTTGCATAACGCTTTTGCCAGATCGATATCAAAACCGACGATCTGATTG
>DASXXQ010000148.1:0-7769 GCA_036502985.1 Buttiauxella sp. | reverse complement strand
CTTATGAACAATAATGATTATTCATGACGGATGCGGTATAATATCCCGCATGGATATCTCCGTTTTCACCACCACGAATGACATCGAACAGCTTCGCACTCTGGCGCTTGCCATGGTGCAAAATGCCGTGTCTGAGAACGTAGCACGCCGTTGGCGTGAGCGGCGCTGCTGCGCAGCTTCGGGAGTGTTCATTACCTGAGCACAGCTTTATACTCTGCACTATGTTAATTTCCGCAGGAACTCATACTCATGCCCCGCAATACATCCCCAAAAAAACGAAAGCACGGCAAACCGGGCAAGCCCGGAATATCACCGGCGGCCAACCGCATTCCCTACAGAGTTTACCCGAAACGCTTCCTGGTCTCTGTTCCACACGAAAATAACGACCACCCTCCGGCTGAATTCTTTTATGACTCCCAGGAAGAAGCCGTTCGTCAATGTGTGACGCGCGGGCCACAGTTTTTTCTTGATACCCAGCGTTACCCGCCCGTCGTCAATATTATCCGCGGGTTTGAGCCCCCTGCTGACGCTGATGACCCGGAGGGTGATGCCCTCATTGAGCGGCTCCCTGCTGATGCATTCATCAACTGCACGGAGCTGGGGATTATCTCGATATCCTTCGCACCCTGGGACAAAACCACCGATAACTGGGCTGACAGCCTCGACGACTGCGACTACAGCGACGACGATGACTACGGCGGTGACGACGGTTATGAACTGTATGACCCTTTCCGCTTCACCGGCAGGATACCGGGACTCTGAACCACCCCGTGTATATTCCGCGCCCCGCAAAACTCCTCTTCCAGCATGATGACGGCTGGAGCCGCTTCCTCGATAAACACGGCGACAGCGTTAGCCAGTGGACCCAACTTTCCGTCGAGCGCATGCTCGCCTGCGGCACCTGTGCCATGGGCGTACGACGCTATTGCTGCGCCTCACCGGACTGCACCCATTCCCGTTTCTTCTGCCAGAGCTGCAAATCAAAAGCCTGCAGCTCCTGCGGCATGAAAGCTACCGAGCAGTGGATTGCTGAGCAACAGCACATCCTTCCGGACTGCGACTGGCAACATATCACTTTCACCATGCCACACCTGCTCTGGCCCTTCTTCAACAACAACTGGCCCCTGCTCAACGACCTGTTCCGCTGTGCCACCCGCGCCATGCTCCGCTGGGCACGCAAACAGGGTATTGAGGTCGGTATCTTCTGCGCACTGCACACCTATGGTCGTCAGCTCAATCAGCATCCGCATATCCACGTTTCCGTGACCCGGGGTGGCCTCGATATTCAGCATGGCGACTGGCGCGACATCTTCTTTAAAAAGAAAAAGGTCGAAGAAATCTGGCGCACTGCCGTTATTCGCCTGTTGCGCGACAGCTATGAGCGTATCAGCCCCGGCAGGCTGCCGGGGCTGGGGCACCTTCGCGATGAGACTCAGTGGCGGCGCTATCTGAAAGCGCAGTACGGTCGTCACTGGAAAGTCCACTTTGCCAGAAAGACCCACGGGGCCTGGCGCAGTGTCAAATATCTCGGTCGTTACCTGAAGCGTCCGCCGGTGGCAGCCTCTCAGCTGCGGCACTACAACGGCGGCACCGTGGTCCATCAGTATTACGACCACAACACGCAGCAACACAAACGTCAGACGTTAACCCAGGAAGAGATGATCGGGCGCTATATCAGCCACATCCCGGCTCGTCATTTCAAAATGGTGCGTTACTACGGCTTTTTGTCGAACCGCAATCGGGGCACACAACTGCCAAAAGTGTATGAGGCACTGGAGATGAAAGCGCGTAAGAAACCGGAGAAGCCCGGCTTCGCCGCGCTGATGAAGGGTTTTGTGGGCAGCGACCCGTACCAGTGTATTTTGTGCGGCGACAGGTTGCGTTTTGCCGGTGCGCAGGCGGGGTTCCACGCCACAGAATTACTGTCAGAAAGGCTTCAACGGATGGCGAGAAAACGATGGCTGCAAACAGGGGCTGTGGATCAGTGCGCCTGAAATCCGGGTTTTAGATTAAAACTCAACCGAAAGGGTCATTTAGATAACTTAAATAACGCAGGCCCACGTCATTCGGGGATCTGAATCGGCACCATCCATGGTCAGGTGCTATTGAAAGATACGATTGAGTTTCCTAACCATCAAGGCATTAATGTAACATACCTGATGCCGCGACGCGGCATGGAGGCGCCAGCCACAGTCACCTGTATCACCGTTGCTGAAGGGCGCCGGTCGCGCGGCGTAGCCGCCCTGCACTTGATAGATTTCACCATTCAATCCCCCCGCCCTGACAAGCTAGACCCGCTGACCGCTTTGAAGAAATTATTGTGCGCCGTCGGAGTGGTCCGGGCATCGCCCGGGCGTATCTCCGCGTTAGCGCCGTAAGGCGCTTACGGGCGTGTACTTCAATCCTGAAGCAACACTACCCACAGCCACACAGAACCTAGTTACAACATTCATTATAAAGCCACTCTGTTCCGGGCCAATGGCCCGGTGCGGGGGGCTTTGCAATGGGTGAGGTTTCGCTCTGGTGTTGCCGCTGTGCACGGTCTTTGGCGATGGTCATTAATGAATGCTGTAACTAAGTCGGTGAGTCCGGTTCCGGGGCCCGCCGCGTGCGGTGGGAGGTGCTTTAATCGGGAGGTTGACGAGGGTTCTGATGCCGGAAGGAGGTGTTTTGCCCGAGCAACGCGAGGGAGCTACTTTCAGAGCCGGTGTCTGGCTCAAAGTATCCCCCTTGTTAAAGGGCTTATTTTGTTCAGGAATAACCTTCGGAATTAGCCATAACACACAGGGACAGTTCGAAGCTAATGAGCACCTTCGAAGTTAACGGCATATTCAACAACCAGCCGGTGAATTCTCCGGCTGCTGCCATCAGCGAAACGGGTGAAAAAGGAAGGAAGGTGCAGGGCATGAGGTCAGGGTGGTGATAATTCAGACAGGAGGGTAAATTCAGGACGAGACAATCCCCCGCGCAGGGCACGGTCGGAAAAAAGACAGGAAGAGGGGTTACAACGCGCCGGCCCGCTCGAGGAGCAACCGGTAATAGCTTTCCGGCTCGCTCTGCTGCAGACCAGGATGTTCCTGATTCAGCGCCCGCTGAAGCCGGATCACTTCATGGGGCATCACCGCACTGCTGGTCGACCAGCGAATAAACGCCTGGTGATACGGGTTCTGTCGCTTCGCTTTCGCCCCGGCAAACGAGGCGATTTTTTGCTGCTGTTCATCCAGCACGGTATCCAGACGTTCATCGTTGTCGATAATCGCCAGCGCGTCCGTAAGCTGAGAGATTTTCGCCTGTTTGCGGTCGTTCAGCTCCGGACTGACCACCCAGCGCTTGATCTGACGCAGGCGGTTACGCAGGGCGTGTTTATCCTTCAGATCGATACCGATACGCTCAATGCGCAGCAGATGGCGTTCATATTTTGTGCGCAGGCTTTCGGTCAGCCCTTTGCGGATGGCCCACTGGCGGAACTGACCGAGCCATTCCCGAATTTCACCGACAATGATCCCCCGGGAGGTGAAGAATTTGTCGGTCAGCCAGATACGCAGCGGCTTGTTCTGCCCGGTATCGGTATCCCGGCCATGCAGCACCACCACGTACTCCAGCTGCTCCAGTACAGACAGCGCATGCAGCGGACTGTCATAGGCTTTACGTCCGTTTTCGTACACATGCAGCATCCCCATCCCGCTGGCAAGTTGCTCAAACGGGGCCATCACCTCGAACGGGTAATCGCTGTCCGGGTTGTAATCACTGTTTGCCGCCAGCACCAGTGACAGGGCCGTCAGCGCTTCACAGCTTTCTGAACGGGCCGAAATACGCATGGGTTTTGGCTGAAACTGAGGATCATTACGGCGCGTATAGGGCACATAGCCGGTACGGCGCAGTTCGATAAGATCAGGATTGCGGTGCCAGTCATGGCTGCCGACACGCGCCACTACCCGACTGGCGATGCCCCGTGGGACAGCACAACACAGTTTCGGTGTGTAGCGACGATGAATTTTGGACTGCCCACGGCGCAGGGTATTGGATTCACCCCGCCGCGAACGCTGAATATATGGCTTCTGATGAGCGGCCTGGTTAGTCACACCATCCTGCGCTTATGTTGCACAGAAGGAGTGAGCACAGAAGGTATTGAACTTTTCTGGGCACGATACTATACTCCCCGCATAGAGCAACAGCTTCTATGCAGTTTTAGTGATGCCCCGGTCAATCTTTCTCGCCCGCCAAAGTGAAGAAGATTATCGGGGTTTTTCCTTTTCAGGCTCCCGGTAAGTGTACCGCAGACCCTGTCCCTGCCACCTTACGGCGTGGCCAGCCAGAAATTCTGTACAACGATCAGTAATCTAGCACTACCATCCACCGCTGGCAAGAATGTCAGCCCATAACGGTGATATCACTCAGCCTTCTCGATCAGACGAATAAACATTTCTGCCTGACTGAGACCACTCGTAGCACACATCTCCTGAAATTTACTCTTGAGATCGTTGGGTACAAGAACTTTAATTTCTTTGTGTGTCTCACGCTTACGCGCGACAAAACTCTGTTGCCGTTCAGAAGCGCTCATTGGATGGTCCTTCCGATAAAGACGTTTCGATGAGGAAGTTACTGCATTTTCTGCCTGCGACATCTCTGCCTCCTCAGCCATCAAACAAGGATCGTTTCGCAGAGGATACTACAGATTTTTCAACTCATCGACTTAACTTTCAGTCACGTAATCCACGTTGGCGCATGGATCACGTTAAAATTGCCGCCAGGATTATCGCCTCAGTATGACGAACGCCAGTCAGCCCCCATTGCCCAGCGTGACTGCCAGTGTTGCAGGTAGGTTTGCGCTAATGCGGGGTCATCCCGGACAACCAGCACATTTTCAGAGTTGGCACGGGCGGCAGCCCGACTGAAGTTAAAGGAGCCCGTCTCCGTATTCTGGCTGTCAGTGACGATCACCTTGTCGTGAAGAAGGTTGAACTGACTCACCGTCCGCAACGGAATGCCGGCACTGGCCAGCAGGTTCATGGCGGCCACACTGGATTTGCCCGTATTGGCTTTTTCATCCAGCACCACCCGGACATCAACACCCCGACGTTTTGCGCTGATAAGTGACTGAACGACCTCGGGTGACGTGAAGGAATACCCCATCAGCCGGATATCCTGCTGCGCGGTATTAATTGTCTGAAGAACCAGATGCAGTGCACTGCCTTCCGGCGAAAAGCCTGCCTGAACAGATGGAGCGGCAATGGCGGGCAGCGTACCGCACAGGGACAAACACACCAGACCGGACAATGCCCGTCTGCTGACCGTATGAAATTTCATCGGAACCTCTGGATGTGACGGTGTGAAATGAGATATGCAGAAAATGAGGAAAAGTGAGCGCTAAAACTCACGCTTCGGTTTCGTAACTGGCGATATCCGGCACGCGCTCCAGCGTCAGAAAACGACCGTCGCCACTGACGGGGTCATATTCCGGGTTGATGGCATACTGGAAAAGCGCCTCAATCCAGCCGCGTACCGTGACAGGTGATTCTCCGCAGCGGGTCTCAAAATGCACGACGCTGACAGCGTCCAGGGGCGCAAAAGAAACGGAGGCATTTTCATCCCCACATTCCACTTCTGTAATACGAATAATGGCGGGTTGCATCATTTTGACCTCAGAATGTTGATGGTGTCTGAACACGCAGCGCTCGCCGCAGACCCGTGACCGGGCAACGCACGCGAACGGGCGAGGAAGCGCAACAGCGCAGGTGGAATAAAGGAAAAAGGTCACACAGGACGGGCAGGCTCACGCGGCTTCTGGCATAAAACTGTCCGCTGAATGCCCCGGCGACTCAGGGATGCTGCCGGGCTTTACGGATAGCGGCGAGAATTTTTTCAGCGGACACGCGACCCGCAAACACGGTGATGGCCTCCGGTCGCACAGCGTTCACCGGCATCACCACCACACCCGGCGTCCCCGTCAGTCCCAGCGCCTGCGCCAGCACATCGGTGCGCGCGAGCTCTGCCGTGTTGGCGGCAGAGTCCGGGGTGTCATAGCGGTCGGGCTGACCTGCCGCCTCAATGTCCGCGTCAGTCAGTGCCCCTTCAATATGACCGGTGTGATACAGGGCAGTGTGGTAAGCCAGATACCCGTCGCCGCCCCGTTTGCGCCAGACATCCAGCCCACGCATCGCCGCTTTTTCTGATGCCGGCCACTGGCTGGCAAAGATAGGCCACTCTTTAAAAACAAACCGCACATCCGGGCTGGCTTTCATCACTACTTCCATATCCGGTGCCATACCGCTGCAGTGAACACACTGGTAATCAAAAAACTCGATAACTGCGACATCCGCGCCCGCAGGCCCGGTCACCGGCGTATCCGGGTCGTGCAGCAGGGCTTTTTGCTGTTCCATCACCTTCGCAGCCGACAGCGCCTGCTGTCGGGCGGCCTGTTGTGCCATCAGTTGCTGGCTGACCTGGACCAGAATGTCCGGATGGGCCAGCAGATAGTCCCCGGCAATTTTGCCAATCTCGGCCGTCTGTGCCGGGGTGAACGCTGACGGTGGTGCTGCCGGTGCTGCTGCTGATAAAAACAAGGTGCATGTTGTCACTAACGAGGCAATCAGGGTCTTATGTTGCATTACTCACTCCTGGGTTAACGTTCTTTCTGAATAGTACGGGTGTGTCCGCCCGGTTCGCTGTGTTCCATCACTCGTCCCCGCTCTGACACATCGGGATGCCGGATATCCGGTGCCACGGACAGGTCCTGCGCCACCCGGGCTGCACGGGCCTGCTCACCGGCTGATTTATCCGGCAACGGCTCAGGCGTCCGTCGGGTGGAGAGAAGACCGTCGGTGACACCGCTGTCACTCGCCGCAATGTTGCGCAGTGTACCGCTGTCCGGCGTATCGGTTCCGGATGCGCGGGGCGGTTTAAGGTCATCGGGTTTCAGGCTGACTGACTCCTCCTGCGGCAGGGTGAATGTCAGTTTTTCGGCCTGTATTTTCTGAAGCTGCGCGTTTGCATCAGCCGCATCGCGCTGCTCATGTTGTTGCTGATTGCCCATCGCTTCAGCGGTTTTGCGGGATGCAACCAGTAGCGCTTTCATATCCGTATCATCCGGCACTTCCACCGGCAGTCTGATGTCAGGTATTTCAGCGGCTTTGCGGGCGGCCGCCAGCAGTGCTTTCATGTCTGTATCGTCCGGCACTTCCACCGGCAGTCTGATGTCCGGCACGTCCGTCACCACTGTCTGCGCCTGCAGAAGCTCCACGCGCAGCTCGGTTCCGCGGCTGATTTTCATCAGCTGTGACGACAGTTTTTCCTCACCGGTCTGCCACACCACACCGTCGCCCGGATGGGTACGCAGGACATTCAGCGCCTCATCCACACTGTTCACCACATGGGTATTGCCGCTCTGACTGCGCTGCAGCACCGCCGCCCGCGCGCCCTCCATGGCCACCATGCGCGTCTCGCCCCGGGTGAGTCGCCCTTCCGGGCTGGCAACCAGCGATATCAGGGCCAGACCGGCACTTTTCCCGTTATTGTCATACAGCGGCAACGCAAGGGCCGGCTCAGGAAAACGGCGGGTGGCCGGGATGATTTTCGCCGTCAGGGTATGGCTGTCGACACCCTGATGCCGGGACCAGGCCCGCCCGAGGGCGGTTTTACTGACCGACTGGCCCATGCCCCAGATGGCTTTCGCCTGCTGACGCTGAGTTTCAGGCTTCAGGGCATCATGGGCGGTTTTCACCTCCGACTCCGGTTGCTTCACCGCCCGGACCCAGTCCGCCTTGCCGTCA
>DASXXQ010000147.1:0-51088 GCA_036502985.1 Buttiauxella sp. | reverse complement strand
AGCTGGTTATGGCTGTACAGCGTTTTTCCGTTGGAGAAGTGCGTCAGCAATGCTTTGCCGCGCGTTTCAACACGTTCGACTTTTTGACCAATCAGCGTTGATTCAAACGGTTTTAACTCGGGGAACGCAAACCAAACATCGGTTAGTGGTTTATCTAAAACGGCGGCTTCAAGTTTATCCGCCGCCCGCCTAATTTCGGGGCCTTCAGGCATCACTTTTTCCCTGAAAATCAGTCTTCGTTATTCAGCCGCCAGGCCAGTTGGTCGAGATAAATTTGTTGGTCGCGGCGTGCTTTGAGCGCTTCTTCCAGTGTGCATTGCACGAAGTGTATCGGCTCCCCCAGACGCAACTGCGCCAGGTTAAACATATCGGCTTCGATAACGCATGCAATCCTCGGATACCCACCAGTGGTCTGGGCATCATTCATCAGAACGATGGGTTGCCCATTGTGCGGCACTTGCACAACACCTGGCAGCAGTCCATGTGACAACAATTCGCGATCGGTGGTGCGCTCCAGTTTTTGCCCCTGCAAACGGTAACCCATGCGGTTACTTTGCGGACTTAACTGCCATGGTAAACGCCAGAATGCCTCTTGTGATGTTTGGGTAAACTCGTGATATTCAGGGCCTGCCAGCGCCCGAATACGGTTTCCCCACAGCAGTTGTTTTACGCCACGCGCCTCCCGGAAATGTCGCGTAGCAGGCAGCAGAGGGATTTCATCACCATCTTTAACTAAACGCCCTTCGAGCCCGCCAACCTGTGCTTTTAAATCGGTACTGTACGAGCCCATGACTTCAGGGACATCTAACCCACCTGCGACGGCAAGATAGCTGCGCATACCGCGCTCGGGAGATTTCAGCTGGAGTTTTTGCCCCGCTTTCACCGGCAACCGCCACCCCGTCCAGACTGCGCGTCCATCCAGCTCGGCATGGCAGCCCGCACCTGTTAATGCAAACCAGCCATCTTTCGTGAATTCCACCACACAATGGCCCAACGTGATTTCTAGCGCAGCGCTATCTGGGGCATTTCCTACCAGCAAATTGGCCGTTTGCAAGGCAGGTGCATCAAGCGCACCACAACGGCTAACGCCCAACTGCCGGTAACCATAGCGGCCGGTGTCCTGCACTGACATGTGCATCCCGGCACGAATAATTTTCAGCACACACCCTCCTTTTGAGGCACGAATCGAACGGTATCACCCGGTGCCAATAACGTTGGCATTTCATCTGCGGGATTAAATAACTTCACGGATGTCTGGCCGATAAGCTGCCAGCCGCCTGGGGTTGCCAGCGGATATACGCCTGTCTGGCTGCCGCCAATACCTACCGAGCCCGCAGGGACCATCAAGCGTGGCTCAGCGCGACGCGGTGTGACCAGCGCGGACGAAAGTCCGGCAAGGTAAGCAAACCCAGGCTGGAAGCCGAGGAAGTACACAACGTAATCAACTGAGGAGTGTTGCTCCACTACCTGACTTGCCGATAAGCCACAATGCTCAGCGACCTGCAATAAATCCGGCCCGACGCTACCACCATAAATGACCGGGATCTCAATACGACGAGACTCGGGAATGATCGCTTCACTCTCCTCCCACCAACGCTGAATTAACTCGATTCCATCCAGCGCCAGGTTTTGCGGTTCGCGCAAAACCACAGTGATGTTATTCATTCCCGGGATCACTTCTGCAACAGAAGTCGAGTCCAGCAGCCGCTGGGTTAAGCCCCAAATTCGCTGCTGGGTTTCCAGTGATAAAGGCGGTTCCAGTTCAAGAACCACTGCGCTTTCGCCTAAAAGATAACACCGAGCTCTTTGCACTTTTACTCCTCAGTCTTGCGTTATGCCGGGTTCGGAATATCGATAAACGTCACGTCTAAATCCGTTTCACTATTTAACCAGTCACTCAATGCCTGGATGCCGCCACGTTCAGTGGCATGATGCCCAGCGGCATAAAAATGCAGGCCTTGTTCGCGGGCAGAATGAATAGTTTGCTCTGAGACTTCGCCGGTAATGAACGCATCAACACCAAAGCGAGCTGCGCTATCAATAAAACTTTGCCCGCCGCCCGTACACCAGGCCACACGGCGAATCTGATCCGGGCCTGTATCACCACACCACAACGGTGTACGCCCAAGGCGCATTTCAATCCATGAAGCCAGCTCCACACCCGAAAGCGGCGTTGGGAACTCACCCCACGGCACCAGAGGTTCAATTTCACCTTTAGTCTCAATCCCTAGCAGCGCGCCAAGTTGCGCGTTATTACCAAGCTGTGGATGCGCATCGAGCGGTAAGTGCCAGCCAAACAAATTGATGTCGTTGCTGAGTAGCGCTTTCAGGCGATTGCGTTTCATGCCGCGAATGACTGGAGATTCCCCTTTCCAGAAGTAGCCATGGTGAACAATGACTGCATCCGCCTGCTGGCGCACCGCTTCGTCAATCAACGCCTGGCTTGCCGTAACACCTGTGATAATTTTACGGATTTCCTCGCGCCCTTCTACCTGCAAACCATTTGGCGCGTAATCGCTGATCGCGGCGCTGTTAAGTTTTTCATTAATCAGGCTTTCCAGTTCGCTATTTTTCATGTTCATTCTCTTCAGGTTTACGGGCCGCTTCATAAGCGGCAAGTGTCGCGATACGTGCTTGTTTATGGTCAACAATTGGCTGCGGATAGTCCAGCGTCAGTTGCTGTTGTTCAGCCCAAATCCACGGAGTGTGAATGTATTTATCAGGTACAACGACCAGTTCCGGCAACCACTGGCGTATAAACTCACCTTTTCCATCGAACCGTTCGCCCTGTGTCGTCGGGTTGAAGATACGAAAATAAGGTGCAGCATCGGTACCTGTTGAAGCCGCCCACTGCCATCCACCATTGTTTGCCGCCAGGTCGCCATCAATCAGTTGCGACATAAAGTAGCGTTCACCCTGCCGCCAGTCGATCAATAAGTCTTTGACCAAAAAACTAGCCACGACCATCCGTAGACGGTTGTGCATCCAGCCGGTGGTGTTTAGCTGACGCATTGCCGCATCCACAATCGGAAAACCGGTTTGGCCTTGTTGCCAGGCAATAAACTTTTCTTCATCTTGTCGCCAGATGACGTTATCTGTCCATGAGATAAACGGTTGATGGCGGCAAAGTTTTGGGTAAGCCACCAGCAAATGGCGATAAAACTCACGCCAGATAAGCTCGTTTAACCAGACCGCACCCGCGCCACCGTCCAGCACCTGCGGATGTTCTTTCAGTAAGCGATGAAAGCACTGGCGCGGCGACAGCACACCAATCGCCAGATAAGCCGATAAACGGCTCGTTCCGTCAACTGCGGGAAAATCGCGCTGCTGCTCATATTCCGCTACGACCTGGCGGCAGAATTGGCGCAATTGATTAATCGCCTGTTGCTCACCAATAGGGAATAAATGTGGATCGACAGACAGGCGGGGATAATCAAACTCGCGGATACTTTCTGGTTCACGAAGCAGGGTTTCTCGCGCTTTGGGTGGTGCGACGCATTCAGGCAAACCTTCGCAAAGCCGTTTGATAAACGCTTTGCTAAACGGCGTAAACACTTTGTACATTTCGTGATTACCGGTGATGACGCTGCCCGGTGGTAATAAAACGCTGTCATCAAATCCCTGGCATACCACGTCCAGACCCAACGAATTTTCTACGGCCGCATCGCGCTGGCGTTCGTTAAGTTCGTATTGGTAGTTGTAAAACAGTGCATTAACGCTCTGCTCTTCACAGAAGTTTTTCAGATACTTGACAGTGGCATCAAAGTCATCGACTTGCCGGATAAACAACTCAATGCCCCGCAATGCGAGCGCGCTATGCAGGCTTTGCAAGTGCTGCCAGATAAACTCCGCCTGGCGCGCAGACATGTCATGCTGCCGCCATTGTTGAGGAGTGGCGATGTAAATACCGATAACACGGGCATCAGGGTCACGACACGCCGCAGCCAGCGCCAGGTTGTCATTGACCCGTAAATCATTGCGAAACCAGACTAGATGCGTGGCCATACTGCTCCATAATTAATTGCCGTAACGCAAACGTAACGCTTCGGGATAAGGCTCAAAGTAGCGCTGCTGCGCCAGATATGCGTCAGGATATTCTGCCATATAGTGTTTTAACAAGGTGATGGGAGCCAGTAAAGGCTGAGTGCCCTGGCGATATCTGTCGATAAGCCCCGACAGCTCCTGACGCTGGCGAGTATTAAGCTGACGGCGGAAGTATCCCTGTACGTGCATCAATACATTGGTGTGGTTACGGCGCGTAGCCTGGTGTTCAAGCAAAGCCATAAGTCGCAGGCGATACTCAACGAAAAAGTCATCCAGCGAGTCCCACTTTTCGATATCCGCCACGAAACGGCCTAATTCCCGATACTGCGGCTGCGAATGTGCCAACAGCAATAATTTATAACGGCTGTGGAAACCGATAAGACCGCCTCTTGTCAGGCCGGAGTGACGCAATTTATTAAGCTCATAAAGTGTATAAATGCGCTCAACAAAATTCTCGCGGATTGCAGGGTCATACAAGCGCCCATCTTCTTCAACGGGCAACCACGGTAGCTGGCGCTTCAATTCGGCGGTAAATATCCCGGTGCCGCTTTTACGGTTATTGCTTCCTTCGGCTTCGTAAACCCGAACACGTTCCATGCCGCAGCTCGGGGATTTGGCACAAACAATATAGCCACACAGGTGTTCAAGGCCGGCAACACGGCGTGAGGAAAACTGCTGCATAGCCTGTGTTAAATCCCCCTCACGGTGGTTGCTAAAGCGCAGAGCCATTTCACCATCATCGAGTTTAACAAGACGCAGAGCGGGCCTGGGTGTGGGTAAACCAATCGCCATTTCAGGGCAAATCGGTTCAAAATGAACCCAGGGTGCCAATTCATTGACTGCAAACGCCAGGCGTTTATGTCCACCATCAAAACGGACATTTTCTCCGAGTAGGCAAGCGCTGATGCCGATTGAAATTTTGTCGCTCATAACCTACCCCTTTTAAAGAATTCACATCTAAGTGTAGCAAGCCTTAGCAACAAAAAAGGCTACCCGTTCAGGTAGCCTTTTTGCTTAATGATGATGTGCTTACATCATCGGTGTTGCCATACGCACCAGTGTGATGAGCGGTTGCGGGTAAACACCCAGCAACAGAACCAGCACAGCAGAGATGAGTACTACAACGCCGCCTGCGGTGAATGCCCAATTAGTTGGCGCATCACGGTTAGGCTGTTGCGGAGCGTTCAGGTACAAACTCACCGTCACACGCAGATAGTAGTAAAGACCAATCGCGCTACCCAGCACCACAGCGCCAGTCAACCACCACAGGTGAGACTGAACGCCAACGGCGATGATGTAGAACTTACCGATGAAGCCTAACGTCATTGGGATACCGGCAAGTGACAACATCATCACTGTCATCACTGCGGACAGAATCGGCTTGTGCCAGAACAGACCACGGTAGGAATACAGAGAATCTGCATCCGGGCCACGGTATGGGCTGGACATCAGGCTAACCACGCCGAATGCACCCAGGCTACTGAACAGATAACCTGCCAGATATACGCCAACGGATTCCATCGACATATCGCCACTTTGCAGCGCAATCAAAGCCACCAGCAAATAACCAAGGTGTGAGATAGACGAGTAACCAAGCAGACGCTTGATGTTGGTCTGGCTCAACGCCATCAAGTTACCGAAGATGATGGAAAGGAAGGCGATAATCCCCAGCACTACGCGAACGGCTTCGCTATCGCCGACTGGCGCATAGAGGAACAGACGCATCACCACACCAAAGATGGCGATTTTGCTGGCGGTTGCCAGGAAAGTGGAAACCGGAGCCGGAGCACCCTGATAAACATCTGGCGTCCAAAGGTGGAATGGAACCAGTGACAGTTTAAAGCCAAGGCCAACAATCATCAGACCCAGGCCTGCCAGCAGCAACGGTTCGTGCAGCATGTTGTCTGCCAGGCTCTTACCGAGACTAACAAACGACAGGTCACCAGATTCTGCATACACCAGCGCCATACCGAACAGCAAGAATGAAGACGCTGCGGCAGACAAAATAGTGTATTTGATACTGGCTTCAAGCGAGCGTTTCTGGCGGAAAGCGTAACCAATCAAACCGAATAACGGCAGAGAAATCAGCTCGATACCAAGGAACAATGCCGCCAGATGATTGGCGTTTGCCAGCAGAATACCGCCCAGTGCAGCAATCAGCACCAGCAGGTAAAACTCTTCGCGGTTGTCGGTGTAACCCTGCAACCATGGATAAGCAAACGTACAGGTCGCAAGGCTTGCCAGCAGAACCAGCCCGGTGTAGAGCATCGCATAGCCGTCAACGCGCATCAGCGGCGTGACATCCATGGCGCCAACCTGGCCGACAAACCAAAGTGAAACCAGCGCGGCGTTAAGGCCGACAACAGCCAGTGTTGCATTGACAAAATGGTCGCGTCGCCACGCTATGGAGAGCATCACAACCACCACCGTCAATCCGACGACGAGCAGCGGTAGCAGCGCGATCAATTGTTGAGGAGTTATAGTCATGGCGAATTACGGCCTTGTAGTTGGAATTGAACTGGTAAACCACTGCTGAATATTGCTCATCGCGGCATGCGAAGTATCCAGAATTGGCTGCGGGTAGAAGCCCAACAGGACTAACAACACCACCAGCAACAGGATGATAAAGAACTCGCGCATCGACATGCCCGCCAGTTGTTTATCACTGATTTCGCTTTTTGCTTTACCAAAGTAAGCACGATGAATCATTGCCAGAGAATAAACAGAGGCAAAGACCAGGCCGAAGGTAGAGATAATGGTAATCACTGGCACGACATGATAGCTGCCGAACAGAATCATAAATTCACCAACGAAGTTACCAGTACCCGGCATACCCAGCGTTGCTACCGCAAAGAACAACGACAGACCCGGCAGCCATTTAATTTTATTCCACAGACCACCCATCAGACGCATATCACGCGTGTGCAGACGCTCGTAAATCTGACCACAGATGATGAACATACCTGCCGCAGAAAGACCGTGAGCAATCATCTGAATCACTGCCCCCTGATAAGCCAACTGGCTACCGGTATAAATGGCAATCAGTACGAAGCCCATGTGGGACACAGAGGTGTAAGCAATCAGGCGTTTGATATCAGTTTGTGCGAAGGCCATCCACGCACCGTAGAAGATGCCGATAACACCCAACCACATGGCGATTGGTGCAAATTCAGCAGACGCTTCCGGGAACAGTGGCAGCGCAAAGCGCAGCAAGCCATAAGCCGCGGTTTTCAGCAAGATACCTGCGAGGTCAACAGAACCCGCTGTTGGTGCCTGTGAGTGCGCATCTGGCAGCCAACCGTGTAATGGAACCACTGGCATTTTCACCGCGAACGCAATGAAGAAGCCCAGCATCAACAGCCACTGCACGTTGTGTGACATCGGAGTGTTGAGCAGCAGTTCGTAGTTAAACGTCCAGACGCCGGTTGCGTTGTAGTGCACGAACACCAGACCAAGAATGGCAATCAGCATCACCAGACCGCTTGCCTGGGTATAGATGAAGAACTTGGTTGCGGCCGTAATACGCGTCTTCCCGTCGGAGGCTTTATGACCCCACAGTGCAATCAGGAAGTACATCGGCACCAGCATCATTTCCCAGAAGAAGAAGAACAGGAACATGTCGATGGCAAGGAACACGCCGATAACGCCACCGAGGATCCACATCAGATTGAGGTGGAAGAAGCCCTGATATTTTTCAATTTCATTCCAGGAACAAAGAACTGCCAGTACGCCGAGCAGACCGGTCAACACGACCATCAGCAGCGACAGGCCATCCAACGCGAGGTGGATTTCAATTCCAAAGCGTGGGATCCACGGCAAAACAAATTCAGACTGCCACTGCGGCAAACCTGCGGCTTGCGTCAGAGTGTAGCCACCGGCTAACCACAATTGCAGCGAAAGCGCCAGTGTCAGTCCCATCGTTACCAGCGCAATCCAACGCGGCACTTTTACGCCGAAGCGCTCGGTTTGCCAGCAGAAGAAGCCGCCAATAAAGGGGATGAGTATCAGCCAGGGTAATAGCATGGCATTTGTGTCCCTAAGTCAAAATAAACCAAAACATCACTCACTTTCACCTTCCTATGTAGGGTGGATAAGCGTTAGCGCCATCCTACCCGCCCTACAAGAGAAGGGAACGATATGGGATTAGCGCAAGACCAACAGAAGGCCCAGAATAACAACCGCACCGATACTCATTGATGCCACATACCAGCGTAAATAACCGTTCTCGCTCACTACCAGGCCGCGACCTGCAAGGCGTGAAAGGACTGCCGGAATGTTCATCAGTGAATTCAATGGATCGCGCTTAATCAACCAGGCGATACCCAGGAATGGCTTAACAAAGATTTTGTCGTACAGCCAATCGAAGCCCCATGCATGGAACCACCAGGTGCCAAAGAAACGACCCGGTGCACTGTTCGCAATCGCAGTGACCAGAGTACGTTTGCCCAGCCACAGCCACGCTGCAATCAGGATGCCTGAGATAGCCACGACGCCCGAGATAATCTCAAGAGTCAGCACGCTACCATGCGCCAGTTCTGTCGTTGCAGGCAGAACGCCTGCCAGCGGTGGAACAATCATTGCCCCAACGAAAGTGGACAGCACCAGCAACACAATCAGTGGCAGGTTGTGAGTAATGCCTTTAAGCGCATGAGCATGGATCTGCTCTTTACCGTGGAAGACAATGAAAATCATACGGAAGGTATACAGCGAGGTCATAAACGCACCGACCAGGCCTGCAACCATCAAATTCATATGACCGTTCGCCATCGCACCGGCGAGAATCTCATCTTTACTGAAGAAGCCTGCGGTAATAAGTGGCAGAGCCGACAACGCCGCGCCACCCACCAGGAAGCAGATATACACCAGTGGAATGGACTTACGCAGACCACCCATTTTGAAGATATTTTGCTCGTGATGGCAGGCAAGAATCACCGAACCTGACGACAGGAACAGCAACGCTTTAAAGAAGGCGTGTGTCATCAGATGGAAAATCGCCGCATCCCAGGCTTGCACGCCAAGCGCCAGGAACATGTAGCCAATCTGGCTCATGGTCGAGTACGCCAGCACACGCTTGATATCGGTTTGAACCAGGGCCGCAAAGCCCGCCATGACCAATGTCACTGCACCCACAATGCCAACCAAATGCAGCACTTCAGGCGTCAGCAGGAACAAGCCATGCGTACGCGCAATTAAGTACACACCCGCGGTAACCATGGTGGCGGCGTGGATCAGCGCTGAAACTGGCGTTGGGCCAGCCATTGCATCCGCAAGCCAGGTCTGCAATGGCAGCTGTGCAGATTTACCTACCGCACCGCCTAACAGCATCAGGGTTGCCCACATCAGCATCTGGTTGCCCGCAGCAAAGTGCTGTGGAGCCAGTTCAACCATCTCACGGAAGTTCAGCGTACCCAGTTCGTTGTAAAGAATGAACAGAGCGAAAGCGAGGAACACATCACCCACACGGGTCACGACAAATGCTTTCATCGCTGCTGCGCCGTTCTTCGGATCGGTGTAGTAGAAACCAATCAGCAGATACGAACACAGACCCACGCCTTCCCAACCGAGGTACATCAACAACAGGTTATCGCCAAGCACCAGTACGACCATGCTTGCGATAAACAAGTTGGTGTAAGCGAAGAAGCGGGAGTAGCCCTCTTCCCCACGCATATACCAGGAAGCGTACATGTGGATCAGGAAGCCAACGCCTGTGACCACAGACAGCATGGTCAGCGACAAGCCGTCGAGGATCAGATTGAAGCCGATGTTGAAATCACCAACTGACATCCACGTCCACAGCGGCTGGGAGAAGGCTTCTCTTCCGTTATTAAAGAAATCAATCCCGACAATTGCGGTAACTAACGCCGCAAGGCCAATCGAGCCAACGCCAACCGTTGCAGAAAGATTTTCTGACCAACGACCACGAGAGAACGCCAACAATAAAAAGCCAATAAAAGGCAAAAAAATGGTTAACCAGAGAAGGTTCATCCACGCATCTCACTTACTGAATCGATATTCAGGCTCTGGCGACGACGATGGAGCTGCAATAACAGTGCGAGACCAATACTGGCTTCGGCGGCAGCTAAGCTAATCGCGAGTATATACATCACCTGGCCGTCAGGCTGGCCCCAATAACTGCCAGCGACCACAAAGGCGAGGGCCGCGGCGTTAATCATCACTTCCAGGCTAATCAGCATGAATAGCAAGTTGCGACGAATAACCAACCCCGTCAGCCCCAGCACGAACAAAATGGCAGCGAGGATAAGTCCATGTTGCAGCGGAATCATACGTGCTCCTCCGATTTTCTTTTCGCTACTGCATCAGCCTGACGGTTGCTCAGCACTTCACCCTGGCGGTCTTCACGACCGAGGTGGAATGCAACAACCAGACCCGCAAGCAGCAACATTGAGGCTAATTCCACTGCCAGAACGTACGGTCCAAACAGCGCAATGCCCACCTGTTTTGCACTGACGGAAGTGCCGTCGATACCCTGATCATTCAGACCCTGAATCGCATAAACCAGCACGGCGAGCAGGATAGCTGACAAAATGCCAGGGCCAATCCACAACTGAGGTTTCAGCCATTGACGCTCTTGCTCAACGACTGCACCGCCAAGGTTGAGCATCATTACCACAAAGACGAACAACACCATGATGGCGCCGGCGTAAACGATAATCTCAAGCGCTGCGGCAAAGTAAGCCCCCAGGGAGAAGAACACTCCTGAGATAGCCAGCAGTGAGATTATCAGATACAGCAAGGCATGCACCGGGTTGGTATGCGTGATCACCCGTAAGGTGGTCCCAACCGCGACGAGTGCGCAAATATAAAAAGCGAATTCCATTGCCTTGCTCCTTTAAGGTAATAGGCCTTTGACGTCGATAGGCTTGGCTTCGTTTTCTGCTTCGCCCTTATCTTTGCCGTCGATTGCCATACCTGCCATCCGGTAGAAGTTATATTCCGGGTATTTGCCCGGACCGGAGATCAACAGGTCCTCTTTTTCGTACACCAAATCCTGACGCTTAAACTCACCCAGTTCGAAATCTGGTGTGAGCTGAATTGCCGTCGTTGGGCACGCTTCTTCGCACAGGCCACAGAAAATGCAGCGCGAGAAGTTGATGCGGAAGAACTCTGGATACCAGCGACCATCTTTTGTTTCTGCTTTTTGCAAAGAGATACAGGCTACCGGGCAGGCTACCGCACACAGGTTACAGGCTACGCAGCGCTCTTCGCCGTCCGGATCGCGGGTTAACACGATACGGCCACGGTAGCGCGGCGGTAAATAAACAGGTTCTTCCGGATACATCTGCGTTTCGCGTTTGGCAAACGCGTGCAGACCGATCATCCAGATACTGCGTACCTGGGTGCCGAAACCAACCGCTAACTCTTTCAATGTCATGGTTTTTTCACCCCTTATGGTGCCTGATAGAGAATGACCGCGGCGGTCACCAACAGATTGACCAGTGTCAACGGCAGGCATATTTTCCAGCCAAACGACATCACCTGGTCATAACGCGGACGAGGCAATGCTGCACGGATCAAAATGAACATCATCATGAAGAACGCGGTTTTCAGCGCAAACCAGATGAACGGAGGTAACCACGGGCCATGCCAGCCACCAAAGAACAGGGTCACGATCAGAGCGGAAACCGTCACAATACCGATGTATTCACCGACGAAGAACAGACCAAACTTCATGCCTGAATATTCGATGTGATAGCCATCAGCCAGTTCTTGCTCGGCTTCGGGTTGGTCAAACGGGTGACGGTGGCAAACCGCAACGCCTGCAATAGCAAAGGTAATAAAACCAAAGAATTGCGGGATTACGTTCCACAGGTTTGCCTGGTTATCAACGATATCGCCCATATTGAACGATCCCGCCTGCGCCACTACACCCATCAGAGATAAACCGAGGAACACTTCATAACTCAGTGTTTGCGCAGAAGCACGCATCGCACCCAACAGTGAGTATTTGTTGTTACTTGACCAACCAGCGAACAACACAGCGTAAACCGTGAGACCTGCCAGCATAAGGAAGAACAAAATACCAATGTTCAGGTCGGCAACCACCCAGCTTGGGCTGACTGGCACAATCGCAAAGGCCAGCAGCAGCGAGGTGAAAGCAATCATCGGTGCCAGGGTAAAGATGACACGGTCTGCAAAGCGCGGGGTCCAGTCTTCTTTAAAGAACATCTTGATCATGTCGGCGACTAACTGGAGCGAACCGCCCCAGCCAACACGGTTTGGTCCATAGCGGTTCTGGAACAGACCGAGTAAACGACGCTCACCAAAACTCATGAACGCGCCACACGTCACCACAACCAGCAGGATTACGACCGCTTTGAGAATGCTCAGCAGAATGTCGATAACATCCGGTGTTAACCAACTCATTGGCCAGCCTCCTGGAGATTTTCAAGACGAGCACCCGCCAGTACCGGAGCAATGCCAGGCATCCCCATCGGTAAACCAACCTGCCCTGCTGTCAGCCCTTCGGAAAGTTGCAGTGGCAGAGTTAGTGTCTGGCCTTCGTAGCTGAACGAAATCAAACTGCCTGCATTGACGCCCAGTTTTGCAGCGTCAGCTGGGTTCAGTTTGATGTACGGATCTGCCATACGACTCTGGAAGATTGGTGAGCGCTGTGACATTTCGTCGCTGCCAAACAGATGGTAGTAAGGCGCAATACGCCATTTACCTTCTTCTGCCTGGAAGGTTTCCGGAACGGAATCAAAGTAATTGATGCCCGTTTCGGATGCTTCAATCAGACGCACACCCGGATCGCCATGACGCAGTTTACCGCCCACTTCAGCCTGGAATTTGTTCCACGCCTGTGGTGAGTTCCAGCCTGGAGCCCATGCGAACGGGATTTGCTGACGGTTTGCCGACGGACTGTTGTTCCCTTCCATAGAGAAGGCAAACATTGTGTCTTTATCCTGCGGCTGACGCGGTTCGTGCACGCTGATGTTGGCGCGCATTGCAGTACGTCCACTGGAGCGAATTGGCGAACGCGACAGTTTCTGACCACGAATACGGAAGCTGGCATCAGGTGCCGCATCTTTAATTCCGGCCAGTTGCGGCAACGCCTGCACACAGGCATCGATTACATGGTCAAGCTGCGTCCAGTCCACTTCACGGCTTTCAACTGTGCTGTGAAGGGAATGCAGCCAACGCCAGCTTTCAAGCATCACAATCGAGTTGTCGTAGTAAGCAGGGTCATAAACCTGGAAGAAACGTTGTGCACGGCCTTCGTTGTTAATCACCGTGCCATCGCTTTCGGCAAAGCTTGCGGTGGAGAGCACCAGATGGGCTTTATCCATAATCGCCGTGCGCTGATGGTCGATAACCATCACCAGCGGAGCTTTGCTCAATGCCGCGTCAACGCGTGCCGCAGAAGCATGGCGATGCAGATCATTCTCCAGTACCACTACCGCATCGGCAGCGCCACTTTCCAGTTCACTCAACGCTTCTTCCAGCGAACCGCCGCCAATCATACCCAGACCAACGCTATTTACCGCGCGGGCAACCATGGTAATACCGACATCGGCACCACGGCCTTTCAGCGCTTTAGCAACGTTTGCTGCTGCCTGAATGACCGCTTCGCTGCCGGCGTTAGTACCAGAAATGATTAATGGTTTCTTCGCTCCTGCCAGCGCTTGCACAATCACGTCGACTTTATTCTTCAGGTCGCGGTCCAGTTCAACGGCTGGTGAGTTGCTGTCCAGCGCGTTAGCAATCGCAAAGCCCAGACGCGCCTGATCTTCAACTGGCGCACGGTAAGTCCATGCGGCAATGTCATCCAGACGAGTACTGTCGATATTGGTGACAAACAGCGGATGTTTAGCATGCTGGCCAATGTTCAGGATCGCCGCAATCTGCCAGTCAGCCACTTTCTGCGCTGCTGCCATTTCACGTGATTTACCTTTCACAGCCTGACGCACTGACAGCGCAACGCGAGCGCCGGTTTGTGTGATGTCTTCGCCGAGCACCAATACCGCATCGTAGGTTTCGATTTCACGCAGTGCCGGAGTATGAATGCCACTTTCTTGCAGCACTTTCAGCATCAGTTGCAGACGCGCTTGTTCAGCCGTTGCAATGCCGGTGTAGAAGTTGTCCGCACCAACGAGTTCACGTAGCGCAAAGTTGCTTTCAACACTGGCGCGTGGGGAACCAATACCGATCACTTTCTTCGACTGGCGCAGAATATCTGCCGCGCCCTGCATCGCTTGTTCAGCGTTCAGGGTGATCAGATCGTCGCCGCGACGTTGAATTGGCTGGCGTGGTCTGTCTTTCAGGTTCACGTAGCCATAACCAAAGCGGCCACGGTCACACAGGAAGTAGTGGTTTACGGTACCGTTGTAGCGGTTTTCAATACGACGCAATTCACCATAGCGCTCACCAGGGCTTGTGTTACAGCCGATGCTGCACTGCTGGCAAATACTAGGTGCAAATTGCATATCCCACTTACGGTTATAACGCTCGGAGTGAGTTTTATCAGTGAAAACACCGGTCGGGCAGATTTCTACCAGGTTACCGGAGAATTCGCTCTCAAGCGTGCCATCTTCAGGACGACCGAAATAAACGTTGTCGTGAGCGCCATAAACACCCAAATCAGTGCCGTCAGCATAATCTTTGTAGTAGCGCACACAGCGGTAACAGGCGATACAGCGGTTCATTTCGTGAGAGATGAACGGGCCGAGATCCTGATTACGGTGAGTACGTTTGGTGAAGCGATAGCGGCGGAAGCTATGACCGGTCATTACCGTCATATCTTGCAGGTGGCAGTTGCCGCCTTCTTCACAGACCGGACAGTCGTGCGGGTGGTTGGTCATCAACCATTCCACTACGCTTTCGCGGAATTCTTTTGCTTCGCTGTCATTAATAGAGATAAATGTGCCGTCTGAGGCAGGTGTCATACATGACATCACCAGACGACCACGGTTATCTTCTGCGTTCTGATACTGCTTTACCGCGCACTGGCGGCAAGCACCGACGCTTCCCAGCGCCGGATGCCAGCAAAAATAAGGAATATCGAGGCCGAGAGACAGACATGCTTGCAGCAGGTTGTCCGACCCGTTTACCTCATATTCTTTGCCGTCTACATGAATCGTAGCCATAGTCAGCATGCTTCCAGTTAATTATAAAATTATTCTTACCTGCACCTAATTAACGGTGCGGATATCACCAGCGTGCTTTGAGCAAGTTCGGTTGAATACCACTAATGGCACGGGTGTTACCGAAATCTTGTTTGGCAATTCCTGCTTCAAATTCTTCGCGGAAATATTTAATCGCACTCTGCAATGGTTCAACCGCACCTGGCGCATGCGCACAGAAGGTTTTGCCCGGCCCAAGGAAACGACACAATTGCTCAAGTGTCTCGATATCCCCAGGTTGCCCTTCGCCACGCTCCAGCGCGCGCAGAATTTTTACACTCCACGGCAGGCCGTCACGACATGGTGTACACCAGCCGCAAGACTCGCGTGCAAAGAACTCTTCCAGGTTGCGGACGAGCGGAACCATACCAATTTCGTGGTCAACCGCCATTGCCAGCGCTGTACCCAGACGGCTACCCGCTTTACCAATGCTTTCGAATTCCATCGGCAGATCAAGGTGTGATTCGGTCAGGAAGTCAGTCCCTGCCCCACCCGGCTGCCAGGCTTTGAATTTCAGGCCATCGCGCATTCCACCAGCGTAATCTTCAAGGATTTCACGCGCTGTGGTACCGAACGGTAATTCCCAAACGCCCGGGTTTTTAACGCGACCGGAGAAGCCCATCAGCTTGGTGCCAGCATCTTTACTGGTAGAAATGCCCTGGTACCACTCCACGCCATCCGCCAGAATCGCCGGTACGTTACACAGCGTTTCGACGTTGTTTACGCAGGTCGGTTTGCCCCATACGCCGCTTGATGCAGGGAATGGTGGTTTTGAACGCGGGTTCGCGCGGCGGCCTTCCAGGGAGTTAATCAGTGCGGTTTCTTCACCGCAGATATAACGCCCGGCACCGGTGTGCACGATCAGTTCAAAATCAAAACCTGAACCCAGGATGTTTTTGCCAAGCAAACCCGCTTCAGTCGCTTCAGCAATCGCGCGACGCAGATGCACTGCCGCTTCGATGTATTCGCCACGCAGGAAGATATAGCCGCGATACGCTTTCAGCGCGAAGGCAGAAATCAACATGCCTTCAACCAGCAAGTGAGGCAATTGCTCCATCAACAAGCGGTCTTTATAAGTACCTGGCTCCATTTCATCGGCGTTACACAGCAGGTAACGGATGTTCATGGATTCGTCTTTAGGCATCAAACTCCACTTCAAACCCGTGGAGAAGCCTGCACCGCCACGCCCTTTCAGGCCAGCGTCTTTAACACGGTTAACGACTTCATCTGGTGCGAGGCCAGTAAGAGCAAGACGCGCACCTTCGTAGCCGTTTTTGCTGCGATATTCATCCAGCCAGACCGGCTGTTTGTCATCACGCAACCGCCATGTCAGCGGGTGGGTTTCGGCAGTACGAATAATGGTTTTCATTTGTACTGCTCCAGCAAATCAGGGATCGCTTCCGGCGTCAGATGGCTGTGAGTATCCTCATCAATCATCATGGTCGGCCCTTTGTCGCAGTTGCCCAGGCAGCAGGTTGGCAGCAGCGTGAAGCGACCATCAAACGTGGTCTGGCCTGGTTTGATGTTCAGTTTTGCTTCGATAGCTGACTGAATGCCCTGATAGCCAGTAATGTGGCAAACCACGCTATCGCAATAGCGAATAACATGGCGGCCTACCGGCTGGCGGAAAATCTGGCTATAGAAAGTTGCAACACCTTCTACATCGCTGGCTGGAATGTCCAGAACGTCAGCAATAGCGTAAATGGCGCCATCCGGCACCCAACCACGCTGCTTCTGAACAATCTTCAGCGCTTCGATAGACGCTGCGCGAGCATCTTCGTAATGGTGTTTCTCGTGCTCAATCGCATCACGCTCTGCCGCACTCAGCTCAAAAGCTTCAGCCTGGGGTTGTTGTTTATCGTGCATAGTTAGCGATCCACATCAGACATTACAAAATCGATACTACCCAGATAGACAATCAGGTCAGAAACCAGGCTGCCGCGAATCGCCGACGGGATTTGCTGCAAATGCGCAAAGCTCGGGGTACGAATACGGGTACGGTAGCTCATTGTGCTGCCGTCGCTGGTTAGGTAGTAACTGTTAATCCCTTTGGTCGCCTCAATCATCTGGAAGGATTCGTTGGCCGGCATGACCGGGCCCCACGACACTTGCAGGAAGTGAGTGATCAGGGTTTCGATATGTTGCAGCGTGCGCTCTTTCGGCGGCGGCGTTGTCAGCGGATGATCGGCTTTGAACGGGCCAGCAGGCATGTTTTTCAGGCACTGCTCAAGAATACGCAAGCTCTGGCGCAATTCTTCAACTTTCAGCATTACGCGGGTGTAGCAGTCACTGATGCCGCCACCGACCGGAATTTCGAAGTCGAAGTTTTCATAGCCAGAATATGGACGTGCTTTACGGATATCGAAATCGACACCGGTTGCACGCAAGCCAGCACCGGTGGTACCCCACTCCAGCGCTTCTTTCTTACCGTAAGCAGCAACCCCCTGAGAACGACCTTTCAGGATGGTGTTGCGCAGAGCCGCTTTCTCGTAGGAATCCAGACGTTTTGGCATCCAGTCGAGGAACTCTTTGAGCAGACGTTCCCAACCGTTTGGCAAGTCATGCGCGACGCCACCAATACGGAACCAGGCTGGGTGCATACGGAAACCAGTAATCGCTTCCACCAGGTCGTAGATTTTCTGACGATCGGTAAAGGCGAAGAATACCGGAGTCATTGCGCCCACGTCCTGAATAAACGTGGAGATGTACAGCAAGTGGCTGTTAATACGGAAAAGTTCTGACAGCATGACGCGGATAACGTCAACACGTTCAGGAACCTTGATGCCCGCCAGTTTTTCAACCGCCAACACATATGGCATTTCGTTTACGCAACCACCGAGATATTCGATACGGTCGGTGTACGGAATGTAGCTGTGCCAGGACTGACGCTCGCCCATTTTCTCAGCACCACGGTGGTGGTATCCGATGTCTGGAACGCAATCGACAATTTCTTCACCGTCGAGTTGCAGGACAATACGGAATGCACCGTGCGCGGATGGGTGGTTTGGACCGAGGTTCAGGAACATGAAATCTTCATGCTCGCTGCTACGCTTCATACCCCACTCTTCAGGCTTGAAGGTCAACGCTTCCATCTCGAGGTCTTCTTTCTGTTTGGTCAATTCAAACGGATCGAACTCGGTGGCACGCGCCGGGTAATCTTTACGCAGCGGATGGCCTTCCCACGTTGACGGCATCATGATGCGCGTCAGGTGCGGGTGGCCATTGAAGGTGATACCAAACATTTCCCAGGTTTCACGCTCGTACCAGTTAGCGTTCGGGAAAATCTTGGTAACCGTTGGCACGTTCAGATCGTTTTCAGATAGCGCCACCTTGAGCATGACGTCGCGGTTGCGGTCGATGGAAATCAGGTGGTAGAAAACGGAAAAATCCGCGGCCGGTAAACCGTCGCGGTGGGTACGAAGACGCTCATCCATACCATGCAGATCAAACAGCATGACGTAAGGTTTTGGCAGTCTCTTCAGAAAATCGACAATTTCCAGTAGTTGTTCACGCTTCACCCAGACTACCGGGACACCGGTACGAGTTGGCTGAACGGTAAAGGCATCCGGCCCAAAACGGTTACGCAGTTCACCAATCACCGGATCATCGAGATGGTCACGGGTTTGCCAGGCTTCCTGGTTGGCATCTTGCGCAGTTAAATCGGTCATAATTCTCACCATTGCAAATGGTACTGTGGTGACTGTCAGCAGTGACTCCGCGCTAGTATTATTAATATGCGAAGTAAACTCACACTGCCCACAGGCGCAAATTAAATCTCGTCTGGTGTCCGCAAATTGGTGACAGCAATACGCTCGCCACGTTTACGCTCGCGCTCTGATTGCATGTTGGCGCGATATACACCCTGATCGCCAACCACCCAAGACAGTGGACGACGTTCTTTACCAATAGATTCTTGCAGCAGCATCAGAGCCTGCATGTAAGCTTCAGGGCGCGGTGGGCAACCAGGGATATAAACATCTACCGGCAGGAATTTATCCACACCTTGTACCACGGAGTAGATGTCGTACATGCCGCCGGAGTTGGCACATGCACCCATTGAGATAACCCATTTTGGCTCAAGCATTTGGTCATAGAGACGCTGGATGACGGGAGCCATTTTGGTAAAGCAGGTTCCTGCAATAACCATCAGGTCGGCCTGACGCGGAGAAGCACGCAGTACTTCGGCACCAAAACGCGCCACGTCATGTACGGCGGTAAACGAGGTCACCATCTCAACGTAGCAGCAAGAAAGGCCAAAGTTATAAGGCCAAATTGAGTTTTTACGCCCCCAGTTCACCATATCGTGCATAGCATGCTCGAGCTTGCCCATGTACACACTACGGTTGATTTCTTGATCAAGAGGATCGGTTACGATCTCCTGTTTTTGCAGGGGGTAACGGTCATTCTCACCGTTGGGGTCTATGCGGGTGAGCGTATAGTCCATCTTAATGCCTCGCTGTTACTGCGTATGACGGTTAGTGAGACTGTCGGTTTCCGGGTTGATTTGGGCGCGACGCGAACGCGCAGGAGTCCAATCAAGCGCGCCAATGCGCACCAGATACACCAGGCCTGCCAGTAGCACTAAAATGAAAATTGCGGCCTCGACGAAGCCTACCCATCCGCTTTCACGGATAGAGACTGACCACGCATAGAGATACAAGGCTTCCACATCGAAAATAACGAAGAACATGGCAACCAGGTAAAACTTGGCGGAAAGTCGTAAGCGCGCTGTACCAACTGAGTCGATACCTGACTCGAAGGGAGTGTTTTTGTGCCGACCCTTAGCTCTCCCGCCAAGGAACCAGGCCCCGAGAAGCATTACGCAACACAGGCCTATGGCAACAATAAGAAAGACTGCGAACGCCCAATGGTGAGCGATAACTTCAGTGGATGTTGACATACTCATTGCTTACTCATCAAAAGTGGCGCCAAAGTCTCTACTCTTGCTGGCAGATGAACACCACATCGATTCATGGGGAGGAACAAATAAACCTTACAATAACTGCCGGAATCAAAATTTTACCAGCAAATTGATGGGGTTTTTTACTCCTTTCTATAACCTTTTGTCAACTTTAACAAAAGTATCCACACATTAATTTACATGAATCCAATTTCATTAACATTTAATGCGTTAAAAGCTGGTAACGCTGGGTTACTAACTCGTTTTTAATGAAGGTGAATCGTGTCCGTTAATGAGGAAAAAAATAACTGCCGTTCTATTTTGGCAGGAAATCTCAACTATTCATCCCCCCTATAGGGAGTATTTTCTTGATCTGAGACACGCTTTTGTTAATCCATATCAAAAATAGACAACATTGCAGCGTATTTTTTAACAATTCAATGGTCATTAAGACGAAGAGTTTACGAGGAAGGCAGGAAGTACGAACAGTATAAAACTGATTGTTTTAAAACATGTTTTTACACATAAGCAGTAAATGCATTTTACAGTGATTAAAAAACAAGCCATTGAGATGAAAAATGACCTCAATGACCTGTTTCCGAGTTTCATATTTTGTTACTAACAAAACCTAATTTTTAGTCGAAATCTCGTTCCATTAACACCGTATCATCACCTTCATCAGATGAAACTACGTAACGGTACGGATTTGGATTGGATTCAAGCGCACTGAAGATAGCCTGGGCCAAATCGTTGTTAGTGTGCGGATTACGACACAACAAATATTCGGTATCCGGCATAACGGGTAATCCATCAGTACTACCCAAGACGCGTAGCTCAGGGCTCATCATTTCAACTGGACGAGCTGTAACCCCCAGGCCCGCCTTCACTGCGGCACGTACCGCAGAAAGCGTTGAAGCAACATACGCAATGCGCCACGGAATACGTGCTGCATTTAAATGCTCAAGCATCATATCCCGATAAGGGCTGGGATCATCGAGCATCACCAAAGGTACGGTTTCGCCTTTCTGGAAGACATAATCTGCGGCGCAGTACCACAAAGTCGGCGAAGTACGTAAAGCAATGGATTCAAAATGTGCAGGTTTCGCCGTCGTGACAACCAAATCAACTTCCTGCTGATTTAGCATTTCAATCATGAACGGGTTACGTTTGACACGCACATCCAACGCAAGCTTTGGATAGACCGAACTTATCCGGTTAAGCAGAAATGGCAGAATGGTATCCGCTGTTTCATCAGATGCACCAATTGTGAGTACACCCTGCAAGTTACTAAACATCAACGAGGTACAGGCTTCATCATTAAAACGCAGAATTTTTCGCGCATAACCCAAAAGCTGAATACCATGTTCTGTCAGAAGCTTATTACGGCCATGACGGGCAAAAAGCTCTTTCCCCACTAACTGTTCAAGACGCTGCATCTGCTGGCTGACAGCCGATTGAGTTCGGCAAACCGCAACTGCTGCTGCCGCAAAAGTATTCAAATCTGCTACGGCAACAAAAGTCCTTAGCAGATCGAGGTCGAGATTAAGTATCGGACGATTTGCGTTAATCATAATTTTTTCACTAGTAGGTTGCTCTTACGAGTCTGCCTTAGTTCTATTGCTGTGATTTATCAAAAAGATAAAGCAATTCCTTTTTACAGAACATCTCCCAAGGGATTTCACCGTCGTCCTGACAGTCGCTCTGATTTTTTATTTTTAATGCACCTCTGCAGGCGTGATTCAATAATGTTAATCACGTATTCCGAGATATATTATACTGACGTAGACAACATACAAAGATTCGTCTTATCGTACTAGTCAGTTAAATTAAAACTGAGTAATTATTGTCAATTCACTTCAACTCTGAGTTTTATTTATTCAACTTACCGTAACGATGAGTGTATGTGTGATGAAAATCATCTTTAAGTGACATCGCTGATGTAAGCATTTACCTCAATCCAACGACCACACATCAACCCACAACAAAACATAGAGTTGCGTAATATTAATCAAAAAACATCTACCATTTTCAGTAGGATATCTTACCGCAAATTTCGCCATTTCATAACTTTTCTTGCGAATTATCTGATCTCATTCTCTTTTTTTATTTCATTCTTCAATAGGTTATTCTCAAAAACCAATGACGCCCCACAAGGTAAATGAGAAGAAAATTAACTCTTTTCGATGTTTATATTAATCACATACTGAGTTACTTTTATATACATATTATTAACTCACACTGATGTATTCCTTTTAACCTTAAGCATGAATATTCAACTTCTCTTAACTATTACTCAATTTAATTCGCAATTAGATCAGCAGTACCTACTACACCCCCGCACCCTGGTAGTTAATTAAATGGCAATTGTCGTATTTATCTATATTTTTTATTGACATAAATAAAATTATCAAAATATACCTCTACAAAATAGCTATTCATTCGCGTTTAGCATCTGATCAACAATTGAAAGATAAATTAGAAATTGGCCCCTCGACAACCTTCAAATCTGAGCGTGGCAGGAGTACATTGTTGCCTGGTCGCTTCCACGGCAGGAAGTGGCGCTAACATTTAAGGTCAGGTTCATGTCCCCAATCGAAAAATCCAGCAAACTTGATAACGTCTGTTACGACATCCGTGGCCCAGTACTCAAAGAGGCGAAACGTCTTGAAGAAGAAGGGAATAAAGTCCTCAAGCTGAATATTGGCAACCCTGCGCCATTTGGTTTTGATGCACCGGATGAGATTCTTGTCGATGTGATTCGTAATCTTCCGACCGCTCAGGGTTACTGCGACTCGAAAGGACTCTATACCGCACGTAAAGCTATCATGCAGCACTATCAGGCGCGTGGAATGCGTGATGTGACGGTTGAAGACATCTATATTGGCAACGGCGTTTCTGAGCTTATCGTGCAGTCAATGCAAGCGTTACTGAACAGTGGCGACGAGATGCTGGTTCCGGCGCCGGATTATCCTCTATGGACTGCCGCCGTTTCGCTTTCTAGCGGTAAAGCTGTTCACTATTTATGTGATGAGTCTGCTGGCTGGTTCCCGGACCTTGATGATATTCGCGCTAAAATCACGCCCCGAACTCGCGGTATCGTGATTATTAACCCGAACAACCCGACCGGTGCGGTTTACTCAAAAGAACTGCTACTGGAAGTGGTAGAAATCGCGCGCCAACATAATTTGATTATTTTTGCTGACGAAATCTACGACAAGATTCTTTATGACGCCGCGCAGCATCATTCAATCGCAGCGCTGGCACCCGACCTGCTGACGATTACCTTTAATGGCTTATCGAAAACGTACCGTGTTGCTGGCTTCCGCCAGGGCTGGATGGTGCTGAACGGGCCGAAGAAACACGCAAAAGGTTATATCGAAGGACTGGAGATGCTGGCGTCGATGCGTTTGTGTGCCAACGTACCAGCTCAGCATGCCATTCAGACAGCGTTGGGTGGCTATCAAAGTATCAGTGAGTTCATTGCTCCTGGTGGGCGCCTGTACGAGCAACGTAATCGTGCATGGGAACTCATTAACGATATTCCAGGTGTGTCGTGTGTCAAACCACAGGGTGCGTTGTATATGTTCCCGAAAATCGACGCCAAGCGCTTTAACATCCACGATGACCAAAAAATGGTCCTCGATTTCTTGCTGCAAGAAAAAGTCCTTCTGGTTCAAGGAACTGCATTTAACTGGCCGTGGCCTGATCACGTACGTATCGTGACCCTGCCGCGCGTTGATGAGCTAGAAATGGCCATCAGCAAATTTGGCCGTTTCCTCGGACATTACCACCAGTAACCCTCGCGGGGGGAGAAGTTTGCATCTTCCCCCGACTCGCCGCACAATGGTTTTCTTTGCTTACGCGCTGAGTGAACCTATGAGCCAGAGCCATTTCTTTGCCCACCTTTCACGTCTCAAATTAATTAATCGTTGGCCACTGATGCGTAATGTGCGTACCGAGAATGTTTCGGAGCATAGTCTGCAAGTCGCTATGGTGGCTCATGCATTAGCGGTGATTAAGAACCGTAAATTTAATGGACAGATTAATGCCGAACGCGTTGCATTACTGGCGATGTATCACGATGCCAGTGAAGTATTGACGGGTGATTTGCCCACTCCAGTGAAATACTTCAACTCGCAAATAGCCCACGAATACAAAGCCATTGAAAAAATTGCACAGCAAAAGCTCATCGACATGGTGCCGGAAGAGTTGCGCGATATCTGGGCGCCGTTAATTGATGAACATCAAAGCAGCGATGAAGAAAGACTCATTGTTAAACAAGCGGACGCATTGTGCGCCTATCTAAAATGTCTGGAAGAACTCTCAGCCGGAAACAATGAGTTTTTGCTGGCGAAAAGCCGATTAGAGAAAACACTGGCGGATCGCCACAGCGAAGAAATGGATTATTTCATGAATGTCTTCGTGCCAAGCTTCCAGCTCTCACTAGACGAAATTAGCCAGGACTCCCCGCTTTAAACAGTATTTTGATACTGGACACCCTCCCCTTCTGGAGAGGGTGAAAAGGGTTAAAACGGAAATAACATCGGTACCATCACCACGCTCACCACCATCACAATCACGGTAAACGGCACGCCCATCTTCACAAAGTCACTGAATTTATAATTTCCCGGCCCCAGAACCAATGTGTTCACCGGGGAGGATACCGGAGTCATAAATGCTGCTGACGCGGCCAATGCCACAATCATGGCGAACGGATAAGGCGAAACGCCCATCGACTTTGCCGCGGCCAGTGCGATAGGTGCCATTAAAACGGCTGTCGCAGTATTGGAGATAAATAAGCCAATCGCTGCACACATTACAAACAGGCAAATCAGCATCAAATGTGGGCCATAACCGCCACCCATCCGCATTAAGCCGTTAACGATTAAATCCACACCGCCAGTTTTTTGTAGCGCAAGCGCAAACGGCATCATACCGACAATCAAAATAATGCTCGGCCAGTGCACCGCCTTATATGCGCTTTCCATATCAATGCAGCGGAATTTACCCATTAGCAAACAGGCAATGATTGCGGCAATAGGATTAGGGATTTCATCGGTCAACATCAGCGCAACCATCAGCGCGAGACAGAATATTGCGTGCGGTGCCTGGCTATGGGCCGGGGAGGCTTCGCCCTCTTCCACCGGCAGATTCAATACCAGGAAATCACGGCCTTTCATTTGCAACTGGCTAATCAGTTTCCAGTCACCAACCACCAACAAAATGTCGCCGAGCTGCAACGATTCATCGACCAGCAACCCGTCCATCGCTTCACCATTACGGCGCAGCCCTACAATGTTCAGACCATAACGAGTACGGAAACCTATTTCGCGTATCGTTTGCCCGAGCAGTTCTGAATCCGGAATGAGCGAAACTTCAGCCATGCCAACATCAAGCGCCTGGTCTGAGAAGTATTCGCCGCGCAGTATCATTGGCTCGAGCATCTGCTCACTGCAAAACTCACGCAGATCAACCTCAGATGCAGACATATCAATCAGCAACACATCGCGCGCGCGGAATTCAGTAACACCGGTAACATTGACGATAACCCGACGAAACTTACGCCAGCGTTCCAGGCCGATGACATTGGCGCCATAACGCTCACGCAGTTTTAAATCATCAAGGCGATGGCCCACCATCGGTGAACCAGGGCGGATTGCGAGACGACGCGCGCGCCCAGTAAGCCGATACTCTTTAATCAAATCGCGAAAAGTGCGGCGTCGCCAGTCATGTCTACCATCTTCTTTGTCCTGCCCTTTTAGTGCAAAGCGCGCGATAAGCATGTAGCCGATGCCTAATAACAGAATCACCAGGCCGATTGGCGTGACGCTAAAAAAGTGGAAACCCTGCAACCCCTCGCGCAACAGTTCACTGTTCACCACCAGGTTTGGCGGTGTAGCGACTAACGTCATCATGCCGCTAATCAATCCGGCAAAACTCAGGGGCATCATTAAGCGCGATGGCGACGTTTTCATGCGCATTGAAACGCTGAGAACCACCGGAATAAATATGGCAACCACGCCGGTTGAGCTCATAAAAGCGCCCAGCCCCGCGACCGTTAGCATCAGCAAAACCAGCATTTTGGTTTCACTGCTGCCAGCAACATCCACCAGCCAGGAACCCATTTTTGAGGCAACGCCTGTACGCACAAGACCATCGCCAATAATAAAAAGCGCGGCAATCAGAATAACGTTGGGATCGCTAAAGCCAGAGAAGGCTTCGCTAAGAGTGAGTGTGTCGCTGAGAACAAAAGCAACAATGACAAGTAAAGCGACCGCATCCATACGTATTTTCCCGGTGGCGAACAGTACCACCGCAATCGCTAATAGCGATAAAACCCAAATAAGTTCCGAGTTCAAAACAAATCCTTATGAGTTGTCTCAGGGGGTTAAAATAATGGCATAAAAAAGCCCCACTTTAGCGGGGCTAAATCATACGTTTAGTGTTTTCTAAAAACTTCGACTGTGCCATCTGGCAACTTTTGCACCAGCAATTCGGTCAACGAATTCAGCGCATAATCGACATGCTCAAGGCGCGGTGTATCAGCCGGAGCGTTAACCGCGATAACATGGCAGCCCGCCGCCAGACCGGACAGTACGCCCGCAGGGGCATCTTCCACAACCACGCACTCTTCAGGTTCCAGACCTAACAATTGCGCACCGAGCAGGTAGGCATCAGGTTCTGGTTTTCCACGAGCAACGCGTTCAGCAGTGACAAGCACTTCAGGCTCAGGTAAACCACCTGCTGCACGACGAGCTGAAGCGACAGGGAATGAACCCGAAGTCACGATAGCCCAGGGAATGCCCGCTTCGTTCAGATGAGCCAGTAACTCAACGGCACCAGGCAAGGCGATAATCCCGTCAGTGTCTTCCGACTCGATTTTTTCGAGGCGTAAAAACTCCTGCTGGATCTCTTCATCAGAAGCACCGGCCATAAAGTGACGTAACGAAGTGATCGCCTGTTTGCCATGAATGAAGCCTAATACTTCTTGTGGCGAAATATCGAATCGCTTTGCCCAGTTAATCCATGCACGCTCAACGGCAGGCAGGGAGTCAACCAGAGTCCCATCCAAATCAAACAAGAAACCTTTGCACTTCACTCCGCTTCTCCCCTCAGGCATTAATAATTTGTGCGATCTCGTTCGCACTTAAATGGTACTGACGTGGGCAAGACTGCCACACCTTCAACATACGCTGATACTTCTCCCACATTGGGGTCTGCGCGTTAAAGCCGTGAGTGCCTGCGTCAAAATGAGCATAGCGGCCTTCAATGTTCACCATAAAGCGCACATAACCGAGGAAGCGAGCTTCTGTTGCCGCATCGAAACCAAGGAAGGTGACACGGCGCTCGTCGATTTCTTGACTGTCTTTGAGGTTAGTCCAGGACACGTGCAGCGCGTGATACATCTCCATGATGTCGATAACCGTACGGCACGTTTCTTCGGTCAGCTCACCGAACTCACGATCCAGCTCGCGCATTTGCAGCCCGTAGCCACGCTCGATGATCGTTTGCAGGCGACGATAACGCTCGGCATTGTCCGGGTCGAGCATGGTCATCATTTTGTACTGATTCGATAAAATCAGACGCTGCGCGTTAGTCATTTCCATTTCCTGGCTCCTTTGATGGAAAAATATGCAGGTAAAACACAGAGTTTAAGTCCTGCTAAACAGTATGCCTTCCTTTATATGCGTAACCGCATGGCAATTACAAATCATCCAGAAAAGTTTTATCTAACTGTTTGAACGCACGTTTAAGAACTTCGGCCAGCGCCTGATAATCGGGTTTGCCTTCAATTGGCGCTAACGCCTGCCCGGCATCTTGTAATTTGCCGCGAATTTCATAGAACCAGCTAAGAATTGAAGGCGGTAACGGCGTCACGGAACGTTTACCTAACCACCACAGCCCTTGCATTGGCAAACTGCAGGCGAATAAAGCGGTTGCTACCGCTGGGCCAAGCTGGCCACCAAGCGCAATCTGCCAGGTCAATGTGAATACAGCAAGCGGGGGCATAAAGCGGATGGCAAAACGCGTGGCACGAATGACACGGTTCTCCACAAAAACTGGCGCAAGACGTTTATCGACAGGCCAGGTCTTCGAATAGTGTTGTCCACGGCTGAACATGCTAAACCAGCTTGCGTGGCTATTTAAGGGTGTCGACATCGCTTTACCTCAACTTCACATATAAAAAATAAAATTTTTGTGCAATATAACAACTCTAAAGTACATGGTTCAAAATCTTTTGTCTTTGACCGTCGCAATCAGGTATCCTGTGCCGGCCTTGGCGGCCGTAGAAGGGAAACCGCAGGTTGTCAATTTTTTGCTCTGTTCGCTATTGCCGGAAAATCACGCAATACCGCGTAAACTCTAGAGTATTTATTCGCCATGCCAAAAAAACGCTTCTGGCATGACGTTAATCATAAATGTCTGTCTCATCATGCGCTACGCTGAGAGACTAAATGACGTTTTTTTAGCCACGTATAAAAGTAGGTACTTCCATGTCGAGTAAGCTAGTACTGGTTCTGAACTGCGGTAGCTCTTCACTGAAATTCGCAATTATTGATGCTGTAAACGGTGATGAGTACCTCTCTGGTTTAGCCGAATGTTTCCATCTTCCTGAAGCACGTATCAAGTGGAAAATGGATGGCGGTAAACAAGAAGCGGCTTTGGGTGCAGGCGCCGCTCACAGCGAAGCTCTGAACTTTATGGTTAATACCATTTTGGCACAAAAACCTGAATTGTCCGAGCAGCTGACCGCTATCGGTCACCGTATCGTTCACGGCGGCGAGAAGTACACCAGCTCCGTTGTTATCGACGATACCGTGATTCAGGGTATCAAAGACTCTGCTTCTTTTGCACCGCTGCATAACCCTGCGCACCTGATTGGTATCGCGGAAGCACTGAAATCCTTCCCTAAACTGGCTGATAAAAACGTTGCTGTGTTTGACACCGCGTTCCATCAGACTATGCCAGAAGAATCTTATCTCTATGCTCTGCCGTACAAACTGTACAAAGAGCACGGCGTTCGTCGCTATGGCGCACACGGCACCAGCCACTTCTATGTCACTCAAGAAGCTGCAAAAATGCTGAACAAACCAGTGGAAGAAGTGAACATCATCACTTGCCACCTGGGCAACGGCGGTTCCGTTTCTGCTATCCGTAATGGCAAGTGTGTTGACACCTCTATGGGTCTGACCCCACTGGAAGGCCTGGTAATGGGCACCCGTTCTGGTGACATCGATCCAGCGATTATCTTCCACCTGCACGACTCTTTGGGCATGAGCGTTGATGACATCAACAAAATGTTGACCAAAGAATCTGGCCTGCTGGGTCTGACTGAAGTCACAAGCGACTGCCGTTATGTTGAAGATAACTACCAGACTAAAGCAGATGCTAAACGTGCAATGGATGTGTTCTGTCACCGTCTGGCTAAATACATTGGCTCTTACACTGCGCTGATGGATGGTCGTCTGGACGCGGTTGTGTTCACCGGTGGTATCGGTGAAAACGCGGCAATGGTACGTGAACTGTCTCTGGGCAAACTGGGTGTTCTGGGCTTCGAAGTTGACCACGAACGCAACCTGGCTGCACGCTTTGGCAAATCAGGCTTCATCAACAAAGAGGGTACCCGTGCTGCGGTGGTCATTCCGACCAACGAAGAGCTGGTTATCGCTCAGGATGCATCTCGCCTGACCGCTTGATTCTCCTTACCGCCAGCCTTCGCTGGCGGTGTTGTTTTCTGAGTCTCACAAGCAACGCTTGTGCAACAAAGAGGTTATACCGTGTCCCGTACTATTATGTTGATCCCTACCGGAACCAGTGTCGGCCTGACCAGCGTCAGCCTTGGTGTTATCCGTGCTATGGAACAAAAAGGCGTTCGCCTTAGCGTTTTCAAACCTATCGCCCAGCCGCGTACCGGCGACGATACTCCAGATCAAACCACTAGCATTGTGCGTGCAAACTCCAGCATCCCTACTGCTGAGCCGCTGCATATGGCACACGTTGAGTCGCTGCTGTCCAGCAACCAACAAGACGTGCTGATGGAAGAGATTATCGCTAACTTCCATAACAGCAGCAAAGACGCTGAAGTGGTTCTGGTTGAGGGTCTGGTTCCTACTCGTAAGCATCAGTTTGCGCAGTCTCTGAACTACGAAATTGCTAAAACGCTGAATGCTGAAATCGTCTTCGTTATGTCCCTGGGTAACAACTCCCCAGAGCAGATGAAAGAGCGCATCGAACTGGCTCGTAGCAGCTTCGGTGGCAGCAAAAATACCAACATCACTGGCGTTATCATTAACAAACTGAATGCCCCAGTTGATGAACAAGGTCGCACTCGTCCAGACCTGTCCGAGATTTTCGATGACTCCACTAAAGCGAGCATCGCAAACATCGATCCTAAAGAACTGTTTGCTGACAGCCCGCTGCCAGTTCTGGGTTGTGTGCCGTGGAGTTTCGATCTGATCGCAACTCGCGCAATTGATATGGCGCGTCACCTGAATGCAACCATCATCAACGAAGGCGACATCAAAACTCGCCGCGTGAAGTCTGTTACCTTCTGTGCGCGCAGCATCCCGCACATGCTGGAACACTTCCGCCCAGGTTCCCTGCTGGTCACTTCCGCAGACCGTCCAGACGTGCTGGTTGCAGCGTGCCTGGCCGCAATGAACGGCGTTGATATCGGTGCTGTTCTGCTGACCGGTGGTTACGAAATGGACCCACGCGTGAGCAAACTGTGTGAGCGTGCATTCGCAACGGGTCTGCCGCTGTTCATGGTTGACACCAACACCTGGCAGACTTCCCTGAGCCTGCAAAGCTTCAACCTGGAAGTCCCAACTGACGACCATCAGCGTATCGAGAAAGTGCAGGAATATGTGGCAAGCCACATTGATGCAAACTGGATTGAATCCCTGACAGCAACGTCCGAGCGCAGCCGTCGTCTGTCTCCTCCAGCCTTCCGTTATCAGCTCACTGAGCTGGCACGTAAAGCAGGAAAACGTGTTGTACTGCCAGAAGGTGAAGAGCCGCGTACTGTTAAAGCCGCAGCGATTTGTGCTGAACGTGGTATTGCAACCTGCGTACTGTTGGGTAACCCGGAAGAAATCACCCGTGTTGCTGCAGCGCAAGGCGTTGAGCTTAGCGCTGGTATCGAAATCGTCGATCCAGAAGTCGTACGCGAAAGCTACGTTGCCCGTCTGGTTGAGCTGCGTAAGAGCAAAGGCATGACCGAAGCAGTTGCTCGCGAGCAACTGGAAGACAACGTTGTGCTGGGTACTTTGATGCTTGAGCAAGACGAAGTTGACGGTCTGGTTTCCGGCGCTGTTCACACCACCGCAAACACCATTCGTCCTCCGTTGCAGTTGATCAAAACCGCACCTGGTAGCTCTCTGGTTTCTTCTGTGTTCTTCATGCTGCTGCCTGAACAAGTTTATGTTTACGGCGACTGTGCGATTAACCCAGACCCAACTGCTGAGCAACTGGCAGAAATCGCTATTCAGTCTGCGGATTCCGCAGCTGCATTCGGTATCGACCCACGTGTTGCGATGCTGTCCTACTCCACCGGTACTTCTGGTGCAGGTAGCGACGTTGAGAAAGTACGTGAAGCTACACGTATTGCTCAGGAAAAACGTCCAGACCTGGTCATCGATGGTCCGTTGCAGTACGACGCCGCAGTTATGGCCGATGTAGCTAAATCTAAAGCGCCAAACTCACCGGTTGCAGGTCGCGCTACCGTGTTCATCTTCCCTGACTTGAACACCGGTAACACCACCTATAAAGCGGTACAGCGCTCTGCAGACCTGATCTCCATCGGGCCAATGCTGCAAGGTATGCGTAAACCAGTCAACGACTTGTCTCGTGGCGCACTGGTAGACGATATCGTTTACACCATCGCTCTGACTGCGATTCAGTCTTCTCAACAAGACCAAAGCTAAGTGTCTATCTGAGATAGCAAAAAGGCCGCATATATTTGCGGCCTTTTTTATAATTGGATGTTCACTGATTAACGATCAAAACATAGCCAATTGATAAAGAAATGAACTACTCAGCAGCAGCGGTATGCTGGGATTCATTTTTAGCGTTGCGGGTCATCCACAACGCCAGTGCTTTCAGAGAGTCTGGCGTAAAGTCGTCACAACGCGCGGTGATTTCTTCCGGCGTCATCCAACACACTTCGCTGATTTCTTGCTCCTGAAGTGCAAACGGGCCATGAGAAACGCAGCTAAACAAGCTTCCCCAAACGCGACAGTTGGCATCTTCAAAGTAGAACTGACCATGCTCGGCAAATGGCACACCCGCAATACCCAATTCCTCTTCAGCCTCACGGCGGGCGGAGTCCAACAATTGCTCGTCGGCCTGAACTACGCCACCTGCGGTAGCATCCAACATGCCTGGCATAAAATCTTTAGTTTCAGTACGACGTTGTACCAAAATCTTACCCATACCATCGTGTACCACGATGTAAGTTGCGCGGTGTCTTAATCGCTGCGCACGCATTTGCTCGCGGCTTGCCTGCGCGATGACTTCATTGTCTTCATTAACAATGTCTACCCATTCCATGCCAGCAATATGACTCTGTTCCACCATCGGGGAAACCTTTTTTCAGGGCGCTCTTTGGCGCGTTATCGGTTTAACTCTCGGTAAGTTACGGGGTAATCTCAACCTGTGCAATAACCCCATCGTTATTCAGTGCGTGAATGCTCAGAACACCGTCGTTTAGCATGCCATAGCTCGCTTCAAATCCCCCTTTTGGGATACTTACCGAGCCTGGATTAAAGAGATAAACCGTATCTTGCTTTTCAGCCAATGGAAGATGAGTATGGCCAAAAACCAGAACATCGTTTTCTGCCAGCGGAGGCAATTTATCAGGGTTATACAGATGCCCATGCGTCACGAATAAACGCTGGTCATCCATCAGTATCTGCTGCCAGGGAGCCGTTATGGGAAAATGGAGCAGCATCTGGTCAACTTCACTGTCACAGTTTCCACGTACCGCAATAATCTTGTCTGCAATACTGTTAAACCGTTCCGCAACCGCACCTGGATTGTAGCCTGCCGGAAGCGCATTGCGCGGCCCATGGTTGAGCACATCCCCAAGCAATATCAGCCAGTTAGCGCCACTGCGCTCAAAATGCGCCAATACTTGCTCTGTAGCGGGCAGCGAACCATGAATATCTGAGACAAACATCAGCTTCATAAAACCCTATTCCTGTTAATGATAAGCGAAATTATCATAGCGAATTATGGTGCTAATCACCCAGAATGCTTTGCGGAAAGTGCCAGAAAACGCTGCACAGAGGCTCGCTGCCATTGAAAAGCAGCGTACTCCTGCAAACGCTCAGGGACATCATCGCCGTTGAGAATTAAGCGGTTAAGCATTAACGCCAGGTCAGTATCGGCAATCGTCCACTCACCAAAAAGATTTTGCTGGCCGATCGGTAACAAACTTTCCACGGTGGTCAGGAGCTTTTGAGCCGCCGCCTGCCCTCGTTCTGTCAGCGGCGGCTTCTTCGCCCCTGCGAAAACAACATCAGTTGAGCGTTCTTCACGAATCGGCATTAAGTCGCTGCGCAGCCAGGCCTGGATTTGTCTGGCCCGGGCACGCTTTTCCAGATCGTGTGGATAAATACGTTCCCAGGTAGGCGGAGCGAAACGCTCTTCAAGATATTCATCAATGGCGGAAGATTCACTGAGGAGAAAGTCATCTACCGCTAAAGCAGGAACGCGGCGCGTGAGGTCATAACCTTTCCAGCCGGGTTGAAGATGTTGCCCGCTATTCAGGTCGATAGTCTGTAGGGTAAAACTGAGCCCTTTCTCTTTTAGAGCAACATAGACGGACATCACGTACGGGCTAAAAAAATTAGCATCTGACCACAGTGTAATTGTCGGCTGGCTCATAATATCCCCATGATTTAGCGATTCAGGTTATTGAACATATAGCGAAAAATTATGACTGTCACTTGAGCAAAACTCATCTACCAAGCAAGTTTTTCAAAAAGTCTATACTCCATAGGTTTACGAAAAATACGCATATCAGGATGGGAATGACATGATTGACCTTTACTATGCACCGACGCCAAACGGCCATAAAATCACGCTGTTTTTGGAAGAAGCGGGTTTGGACTACACGCTTCACCGTATTGATATTGGCAAAGGAGATCAGTTTCAGCCTGCCTTTTTGGCCATCTCCCCCAATAATAAAATCCCGGCGATTATCGACAAGCACCCAGCAGATGGCGGCGGCCCGCTGAGTCTGTTTGAATCAGGCGAAATCTTGCTTTATCTGGCAGAAAAAACCGGCATGTTGCTGAGCAAGGATCTGCGCGAGCGCACCCACACGCTGCAATGGTTGTTTTGGCAAGTGGGTGGCTTTGGCCCGATGCTTGGCCAGAACCACCACTTTAATCACTTCGCGCCGCAGCCTGTTCCGTATGCCATCGAACGCTATCAGGTTGAAACACAGCGTTTATACAATGTGCTCAATAAACAGCTGGAGAAAACGCCGTGGCTTGGCGGCAATGAATACAGCATTGCCGATATTGCGACTTACCCGTGGACCGTTTCACACGAGCGCCAGCGCATCAACCTGGCAAATTTCCCCGCCATTCAAAACTGGTTTGAGCGCATCCGTTCTCGCCCTGCAACTGAACGGGCTTATGCGCAAGTGCAGAAAAGCTGATACTTATGCGCCCGATGTGGGCGCAATTTTTTTCCTGATGTATTTTGGGTATAGTCTGAGGCTTGAAAATAACTACATGGAGGAAACCTGCAATGTCATCCCCACAGCCAGACGCAATTATTAAAATCAAAAACTTACGCCTGCGTACTTTCATCGGTATCAAGGAAGAAGAGATCGCCAATCGCCAGGATATCGTTATTAACGTCACCATTCATTATCCGGCAGACAGAGCTCGCGCCAGCGAAGACATCAACGATGCGCTGAACTACCGCACCATCACTAAAAAAATCATTCAGTTGGTTGAGAATAATCGCTTCTCTTTGTTAGAAAAATTAACTCAGGATGTGCTCGATATCGCATGCGACCATCCATGGGTATCTTATGCTGAAGTAGAAATAGATAAACTTCATGCACTGCGTTATGCCGACTCGGTATCAATGACGATGGGATGGCGTAGGTAGCGGCAAACGGCGGGAGACGAGCATGCAGATACTGATTACCGGCGGAACCGGGTTGATTGGCAGCCATCTGGTGCCACGTTTGTTGGAGTTAGGGCACGATGTCACCGTCGTGACCAGAAACCCCGACAAAGCCCGCGCGCGACTTGATGCCAATGTCACGCTGTGGAAAGGGCTTAGTGAGCATCCCAATCTCGATGGGTTTGACGCCGTTATTAATCTGGCAGGCGAACCGATTGCCGATAAGCGTTGGACGGAAGCACAAAAACAGCGTCTGTGCCAAAGCCGCTGGCAAATCACCGAACGTCTGGTCGAGATGTTTAAAGCAAGTCAGATACCGCCATCGGTTTTCATTTCAGGATCGGCTGCTGGTTATTACGGTGACCTCGGTGAAGTCGTCGTCAACGAAGATGAGCCACCGCACAATGAGTTTACCCATAAACTTTGCGCCCGCTGGGAGCAAATCGCCTGCGGTGCGCAAACTGAACACACGCGTGTATGCCTTTTGCGTACCGGCGTGGTGCTAGCGCCAAAAGGTGGGATTCTGGCAAAGCTGTTGCCCATTTTCCGTTTAGGGCTTGGTGGGCCAATGGGTTCAGGCCGCCAGTATCTCGCATGGATTCACATCGACGATATGGTCAATGGCATTCTCTGGCTGCTAAATAACGATCTGCGCGGGCCATTTAATATGGTTTCCCCCTACCCGGTACGTAACGAACAATTCTCCCACGCGCTTGGTCAGGCATTAAACCGACCTGCTTTTATGCGTGCGCCAGCAACGGCAGTCAAAATGATGATGGGAGAGTCTTCAGTATTGGTGTTGGGTGGGCAACGGGCATTACCAAAACGGCTTGAAGAGGCCGGATTTGGCTTTCGTTGGTACGATCTGGAAGAAGCACTTGAGGATGTGGTGCGATAGACATTCAGGTCCCGCCGCCACACACGGCGGGACGTTTATATTACTTCAACGACCCAGAAAGGAACTGCTGCAAACGCGCGCTCTTAGGATTGCCAAATAGCTCTTCTGGCGTTCCTTCTTCTTCGATTAAGCCCTGGTGCAAGAAAATGACATGGTTTGAAACGTGGCGCGCAAAATCCATCTCATGCGTGACCACCACCATGGTTTTTCCCTCTTCGGCAAGCTTCTGCATGATACGCAGCACTTCTCCCACCAGTTCCGGATCTAGCGCGGAAGTCGGTTCGTCAAACAGCAAGACCTCGGGTTCCATGGCAAGCGCACGAGCAATGGATACGCGCTGCTGCTGGCCACCGGAAAGATGCACCGGGTATTTCACCTGCTGACGTTCATCAATGCCTACTTTCGCCAGGTATTTAATCGCTCGTTCTTTGGCTTCCTGTTTGCTCAAACCCAGCACCTGAATCGGCGCTTCCATAACGTTTTCCAGAACCGTCATGTGGCTCCACAAGTTAAAGTGCTGGAACACCATCGTCAGGCGGGTACGTAGCAAGCGAAGCTGATTTTTATCGGCAACTTTTAGCTGCCCGTCAGTATCGCGCACCAGGTTAATGTTCTGGTTGTTGACGACAATCGTCCCTTCACTCGGTTTTTCAAGGAAGTTAATGCAGCGCAAAAACGTACTTTTCCCGGAACCCGATGAACCAATAATGCTTATCACATCGCCAGCATTGGCCTGTAAAGAAACGCCTTTAAGAACTTCATGTTGGCCATAGCGCTTATGCAAATCGGTAACGCTTAATTTTTTATCAGTCATGATTGAACACTCAATGTGTTGAGCTTGGTTTAACATGCTGCAACCAGCGTTGCTCAGCCTTGCGGAACAATCTAATCAGCACATAAGAAATACACAGGTACAACACCGCAGCAATACCGAAGGCGGTAAACGGCTGGTAAGTTGCGGAGTTGATATCACGAGCGATCTTCAGCAGATCCGGCACCGTGGCGGTAAATGCCAGCGCCGTGGAGTGCAGCATCAAAATGACTTCATTGCTGTACGCGGGCAGTGCAATTCGCAACGCCGAAGGCAAAATAATGCAGCGATACATTTTGAATGGCGAGAAACCATAGGCCCGGCCCGCTTCAATCTCACCGTGCGGCACTGAACGAATCGCCCCGGCAAAGATTTCAGTAGTATAGGCGCAGGTATTTAGCGTTAACGCCAGAACGGTACAGTTCAAACCGCTGCGGAAAAACTCGTTCAGCAGCACGGTGCCTTTTACCACTTCCAGCGTGTACATACCGGAATAGAACACCAGCAATTGCACATACAGCGGTGTACCGCGGAAGATGTAAGTGAATAACCAGATTGGGAAGGCAATAAACTTATTACTTGATACGCGACCAATAGCCAGAAACAGCGCCAGAATCCCGCCCATCACCACGGAGGAAATCAACAACCACAGTGTGATAGCAACGCCGGTGTAGCGATAACCGTCAGTCCACAGCAGCGATTTCCAGTATTCCTGAATAATGTCGATCATAGGTCTGCCCTCTTCACGCCAACAGAGTAGCGGCGTTCAAGCCAGAGCAATACGCCATTCGATACCGTGGTAAAGAACAGGTAGATAATCCCAGCCACAATCGCAAAGTAGAACGGCTGCCAGGTGCTTTTACCCGCCAACTGCGTGGCTTTAACTACATCTTCCAACCCTAACAAAGACACCAGTGCGGTAGCTTTTAAAATAACCTGCCAGTTGTTACCAATACCTGGTAACGCATAGCGCATCATGGCCGGGAAGAGAATGCGGCGGAATGTTTGCGAGCCGGTAAAACCAAAGGCGGTTGCCGCTTCAATATGCCCGTTTGGCACGGCCATAAATGCACCGCGGAAAGTTTCGGTAAAATAGGCGCCGTAGATAAAACCGAGCGTAATGATACCTGCCACCATTGGGTCGATATCAAACTGAGCCGCGCCAATAGAATCGGTTAACACATTGAGCGCCATTTGCAGACCGTAGAAAATCAGCAGCATCAGCACCAGGTCAGGCACACCACGAATCAACGTCGTATAGCCTTCAAACAACATGGCTAACGGGCGGTTTTTGGATAACTTAGCACCTGCTCCAGCCAGGCCAATAATAACGGCGAGGACAACGGAGCTTAGCGCCAGTTCCAGCGTGACGAGCGCCCCTTTAAATATGACTTCTGAAAAACCGTACAACATGGTGCGTATCCTGTCGTCAGTGTCTGCAAAAACTTAACCTGCCCGCTACGGGCAGGTTTTACCACTGGTGACTTTTAACCACCGTATACATTGAAATCGAAGTATTTCTTCGCGAGTTTCTCGTAAGTTCCATCTTTACGCATTTCGGCAAAGGCTTTGTTCAGCGCTTCACGCAAATCGTTATCGTCTTTGCGCAGACCCATACCGGTGCCGACGCCAAACAATTTGTCATCTTTAACTGATGGGCCGCCGAACTGGTAATCCTTACCCACTGGCTGTTTCAGGAAACCTTCGCTGGCAGCCACTTCGTCCTGGAATGCGGCGTCAATACGGCCAGCCGTCAGGTCGGCGTAGATAGAATCTTGCCCCTGGTAGGACACAATTTCGATACCTTTAGGTGCCCAGTGCTCATTACCGTAGGTTTCTTGCGTCGTGCCTTGCAGCACGCCAACGCGCTTCCCTTTAAGTGACTGGAGGGTTGGCTGAATTGGGGAGCCTTTCGCGACCACTAAGCGAGAGTCTGCCGCGTACAATTTGTCGGTGAAGGCAATTTCTTGCTGGCGTTTTTCGGTGATGGAAAGAGAGGACATAATCGCGTCGATTTTTTTCGCTTTCAACGAGGGGATCAGCGCATCCAGTGGGTTTTCCACGAAGGTACAGTTAGTTTCGATGCGTTTGCAGAGTTCTTTAGCCAAATCGATATCAAAACCCACTAATTCCCCTTGAGCATTTTTTGACTCAAACGGTGCATAAGTTGGGTCTGTACCAATACGTAAATTCTTAGGGATAGCGGCGAAAGCTGTGGAAACACTGGAAAATGCCAGTACCAAAGAAAGAGCGATGACCTGCTTGTTCATAATTATCCTCGAATAGGCTGTTTTTATACGCGATTGCTTTTTAACCGGATAAAACTGCAGTTTCCATGCCAATTTATGCATCCTTGTGGATCGTTTTTTCAGTGTCGTGACGCGTTATGATTGCGCAGCACAATTACCTAAAAAACACCATGCACCAAAGAGATGCAACCAGCACACCATTTTAGTGCATTGGGGATTTTCTGCACCAAATAGATGCATAGCGCTTTAGCTGGATTGCAATTTTATTCAGCCCGATTGCACCAAAGTGCAACCGGACTACAGACTACGGGATAAACTTATTCACCGTAAACATTAAAATCGAAGTACTTCTTCGCAAATTTGTCGTAAGTACCGTCTTTACGCATATCTGCCAACGCTTTATCAAACGCTTGTTTCAGTTCAACCTCATCTTTTCTCAAGCCAATACCTGTGCCATCCCCGAAGTACTGTTTGTTTTTCACAGACGGGCCAGCAAAGGCATAGTCTTTACCAGCAGGCAGTTTTAGGAACCCTTCGCTCGCGGCAGTTTCATCCTGGAATGCAGCATCCAAACGGCCCGCTGCGAGGTCTGAATAAATCAGATCCTGGTTAGCATAAGCCACCACATCAATGCCCTTGGTGCGCCATTCGGCATTGGCAAATGCTTCCTGCGTAGAACCTTGCAATACACCGATGTGCTTGCCTTTGAGGGAATCAATCGTCGGCTGAATCGGGGAACCTTTTACAGCGATTAAGCGAGAATCAGCAGCATACAATTTGTCCGAGAAGGCAATCTCTTGCTGACGCTTTTCGGTAATTGAAAGTGAAGAGATAATGCCGTCGATTTTCTTCGCTTTCAAAGACGGGATCAGTGCATCAAAGTCACTGCCTACCCACGTACATTTCGTATGAATGCGTTTACACAGCTCATTGCCGAGATCGATATCGAAACCAACAAAATCCCCTTTCGCATCTTTAGAAGAAAACGGTGCGTATGTCGCGTCCGTGCCAAGACGAATACTCTGCGGAAGTGCTGCAAAAACGCTTGCTGTGGTGCTCAAGCCAAGCAGTAACGACAGAGCGAGAACTTGTTTTTTCATACATAACCCTCAGGTTTACGGATCTTATTATGTGTAATGTCGTGTTGTGTTTGTTTTATGTTGCGATACAGAGTTGCAGTTCTCATGCCACTTTTCTTGCGTGAAAGAAAGTGCGTGGTTTCATGTTAAAAAAAAGTTACAAGTCTGTCGCAGAATTGAAAGATAGCAGGTCTGGCCTAAGGGAAAAGCATTAACGGAGGAAAATAGCGGATAAATGTTCTGGAAGTGATCGAGGTTACAAAATCGCCCCATAATGAGGCGATGGGTTTTGTGATGCACCACACTGGCGCACTATTTATGCTCCGTTCCAGCGGGTGAACAAGTCTTGTGGAAGCTCAATATCAAACTGATCGAGCACGCGGTTCACCGTCTGGTCGATGATGTCCTGCACACTTGTCGGGCGATGATAAAACGCAGGCATCGGCGGCATGATAACCGCACCCAGCTCAGCGGCCTGGGTCATCAAGCGCAAATGGCCAAGATGTAGCGGCGTCTCACGCACGCATAGCACCAACGGGCGACGCTCTTTAAGCACCACATCGGCAGCCCGCGTGAGCAGGCCATCCGTATAGCTGTGAACAATGCCAGAAAGGGTTTTGATTGAGCAGGGTAATATCACCATGCCGTGCGTCTTGAAAGAGCCTGAGGAAAGCGTGGCGGCGATATCACGGGCGTCATGAACCACATCAGCCAGAGCCTGGACTTCACGCAGGGAAAAATCGGTTTCTAACGCAAGGGTCTGCCGGGCGGCATTACTTAAGATGAGATGGGTTTCGATATCCGGCAATTGTTGCAGCACCTGAAGCAGTCGCACACCGTAAGTTGCACCACTGGCACCTGAAATTCCAACAATTAACCGTTTCATAGTTTACGCACACCCAAAGAGTTTATCTGGGCTGACTTTGCCGCAAGATGTGCAGGGATGCAAGGAGAGATCCCTCACCTCAGCCCTTTCTCCAAAGGGGCAAGGGAGAAAGCCGCCAGTCCCCTCTCCTTCACGGAGAGGGTTCGGGTGAGGATAGTTTTACCCTTCGTTGTGCATCTCTAAGCTTTCCACTTCATTTAGACGCTGTACGGCTTTCGAATCGTCATTACGCAGCGACTCGAGATACTCAAGGTATTCGTGATCGACATCTTTGGTGACGTAGATACCATTGAACACAGAGCACTCAAACTGAGTGATATCCGGGTTTTCAACGCGAACGGCTTCAATCAGATCGTCCAGATTCTGGAAGATCAAAGCGTCAGCGCCGATTAACTGGCGGATCTCGTCAACTTCACGGCCGTGAGCAATCAGTTCGTTAGCGCTTGGCATATCGATGCCGTACACGTTCGGGAAGCGAATCTCTGGGGCTGCAGACGCGAGATAAACTTTTTTCGCACCGGCTTCACGCGCCATTTCGATAATCTGTTCAGACGTCGTACCGCGCACGATGGAGTCATCCACCAGCAATACGTTCTTATCGCGGAACTCGGCACGGTTTGCGTTGAGTTTGCGACGCACGGATTTACGACGCAGCTGCTGGCCCGGCATGATAAAAGTGCGGCCAACGTAGCGGTTTTTCACAAAACCCTGACGGTACGGTTTGTCGAGAATACGGGCGATTTCCAACGCGATATCACAGGACGTCTCCGGAATCGGAATAACCACATCGATATCCAAATCTTCCCATTCCCGGGCAATCTTCTCACCGAGCTTTTTACCCATCTCAACGCGAGCGCTGTAGACAGAAATTTTGTCGATGAAGGAGTCAGGGCGTGCGAAGTAGACATATTCAAACAGGCAAGGATTGCTGGTTGGGTTGTCAGCACACTGACGTGTAAATAGCTGCCCTTTCTCGGTGATGTACACCGCTTCACCAGGTGCGATATCGCGCAGGAATTCGAAGCCCAGCGTATCAAGCGCCACGCTTTCAGATGCCACCATGTACTCGGTGCGTTCATCATCCAGATCGCGTTTACCAATCACCAGCGGGCGAATGCCGTTAGGGTCGCGGAAAGCCACCATACCGTGCCCAATAATCATCGCAACGCAGGCGTAAGCACCACGAATTTGACGGTTGGTTGCAGCAATGGCGGCAAAAATGTTGTCAGCTTCCAGCGGATAATGGCGGAAGTTGTCCAGCTCACTGGCAAAAATATTGAGCAGGATTTCGGAATCAGAGGTGGTGTTAATGTGACGGCGCTTTTCTTCGAACAGCTTTTGACGCAGTTCATGTGCGTTGGTCAGATTACCGTTGTGCGCAAGGGTAATGCCGTACGGAGAGTTAACATAGAAAGGCTGAGCTTCAGAAGCGCTGGAGCTACCGGCTGTAGGGTAACGCACATGGCCAATGCCCATGTTTCCCTGCAAGCGTTGCATGTGAATTGCGCCAAATACATCACTCACCAGACCATTGGCTTTACGCAGACGAAAACAATTTAAGGCATCAATGGTAACGATGCCAGCAGCATCCTGCCCACGATGCTGAAGCACCGTTAACGCGTCATAGATAGACTGGTTTACCGGCATAAAACCGGCGATCCCGACAATACCGCACATGTTGTCTTTTCCTCATCGTGAGTCTGTTTTTCTGGCGTTATTGTTGCAGTCATTTTGTCGCCCGACAGCGCGCAGAAACCGGAGCGTACTCAAGTACGTGATGATTTCGAGCACTGCTCAGGTCCAAAATGGCAAATAAAATAGCCAGAAAAATCAGACTCTAAGCCATAACCCCCGCTATTTTTATGGCCGGGGCAAGAAACTTGACGAGCTTTGCAGATAGTCAAAGAACCATCTGATGATGAAACTGAATTGCGGGATAAGCTGCGACTTTTGCCAGTCGTCACTCTTCGAAAAACCAGTAAACGTATCAAGAAAGAACAGAATGGCGGCGACGATCAGCGCTCCACGTAACGCACCGAAACAAATCCCCAACACCCTGTCTGTACCCGACAGGCCGGTTTTCTCAACCAGCGCGCTAATCACATAATTGACTATCGCCCCGACAATGAGTGTCGCGATAAATAATATCGCGATAGCTATTCCATTACGTACCAGTTCGTCTTCAAAGCCTGTGAACCAGACTGACAGGTAAGTGTAGTAATGACTGGCAACAAAGAAAGCACAGCCCCAGGTTACCAGCGATAACGCTTCTCGCACAAACCCACGAATAACACTAATCAGAGCCGAAAATCCGATGACCGCAATAATGGCGTAATCTATCCAGACCATGAACAAATCTCACGACAAATCGCCCTGACGTCCAGTTCGGGGCGCATTCTAACAGAAAAAGAAAACGTTTGCGTAGGGATTTCCTTCCCTCGCGAAAATAAATAATGGCGTTGAAAAAATGCTCAACGCCATTAAAATTTTGCCCTTTGCTTGCCGATTTACACGACAAATCACCGCGGTTTATACCCGCTACCGCGCCGTATAATTCATCACAACGCCGTTCAGTCCAGAAAGCGAATTCAGTTCGCTAAGCGAGGACTTGAGCTTGTCTTTCGATGCATCCGGCCCAACCAGAATACGGGTGATTTTCCCCTGTACTGGTGTTGATGGTGACGTGTAAACACGGAACCCTGCGCCGCGCAGTTTACCAACAATTTCATTTACTTTGTCGGCATTTTTCAACGCGCCGAGTTGCACAACGTAGGCTTGCCCGGTCGGCGCTTTCTCAGCGGTTTCTTGCTTCGCAGGTTTTGCCGGTGCCGGCGGTTCTTCGTTCATCATTGCCAGGCGTTCAGCGGTTTGATCAACCTCAGCTTTGCTCTGCGGTTTTTCGACCGGCTTAGGCTTTGGTTTATCAATCACAGGTTTCGGTTGCTCACGCGTGACAGGAACCTCATCGATACCTGCGCCGTTTTCTCCCGGCAGCGATGCAATATCGAGCCCAGGTGCTGTCGCAGTACCCGCTCTGACTTCTTCAGCAGCCCCTTCCGGTGGCTGTGAAGGCAACGCTTGCGTCGCAACAGGCAACATATCCGGCTCATCGGTATCACCCGGTTTTGGAACCAAAGGAATCGCTGCAAACTCATCCTGATAATGCTTTTTCTGACCATCAAGAAGCCCTGGAAGGACAATAACTCCCAGTGCCACCAGAATGATGGTTCCGACTAATCGATTTTGAAACTTACTCGCCACCAGTTCTCTCCGCGTCCAGCGCTTCCATTACGTGGGCTACTGTATGAAATGAACCACACACCAGCACGGTATCATTCACTGTTGCTGCCTTCATTGCAGCATGCCAGGCTTGCGCCACATTTTCGTAGACTTCACCCTGACCCAGATGTTCAATCAACTGTTCAGCAGTGGCACCGCGCGGCCCTTCAAGAGGAGCACAATACCAGCTATCAACCTCTGGCGACAAACATGCCAGCGTACCGGCAATGTCTTTATCATGCAGCATACCGATTACCGCCAGCACTCGCCCGCGCTTTGGTAGCTCTGAGAGTCGCCCGGCAAGATAAGCCGCTGCATGGGGATTATGCGCAACATCGAGAATAACCAGTGGTTCTTGCGAAATAACCTGAAAACGGCCCGGTAACGTCGCGTCTTTAATACCTTGAAGAATAGCGCCATTACTGACATCTAGCTTACTTGCACGCAAAGCGGCAAGTGCGGTCGCGGCATTAGGCTGCGGCACCAACGGTAACGGTAATCCGTTAAGTTCGCCCTGAGCGTCCTTAAAGCTCCAGCTCGTCTCACCGACGTGATAAGACCAATCAACATCACGACGCAGCAGCCGAGCACCCTTTTCAGCCGCCACTTCAGCGATAGTCGTAGGCATATCCGGCTCACCGACAACAGCCGGTTTTCCGCCGCGGAACACGCCTGCTTTTTCGCGCCCGATGCTCTCACGGTCTGGGCCCAACCAGTCAGTATGATCCAGCGCGATGCTGGTCACGACAGCCACATCGGCATCGACAATATTCGTTGCGTCCAGACGCCCGCCCAAACCCACTTCAAGGATGACGACATCTACTGCCAGTTGCTTAAACAGCAGCAATGCCGACAACGTGCTGTATTCGAAATAGGTCAGCGATGTTTCGCCACGCGCGGCTTCAATCTGAGCAAACGCAGCCGTATGGTACGCCTCGTCCAGCTCTTCGTTTTGCACGCGTACACGCTCGGTGTAACGCACCAGATGCGGTGAACTGTAAACGCCCACGCTGTAGCCTGCCGCCATCAACACCATTTCAAGTGTGCGGCAAGTTGTGCCTTTGCCGTTTGTTCCCGCGACAGTAAACACCGTCGGCGCAGGTTTCAGCACATCAAGCGTCGCGGCAACTTTTTTCACGCGATCAAGGCCAAGCTCGATGGTTTTGGAATGGAGGTTTTCCAGATAACAAAGCCACGTGGCCAGGGGCGACGTGGCTTGAGGAATTTGAGTTTTTTCCATGATGCCCGCTCTATCTACGCTTCAAGCTACGGTTCAAGAAAAAGGGCAGGACCTGTTCGGCCTGCCCTTGTTAACTATCAGGCCTCTTGACCTTCTTCCGGTGCTGCCGGAACCACAATCGGTTCACGTGGCGCTTCCGGATTCGGCGCGGGCTGATTTGTCAGTTTTGCCAGAACGCTTGCCAGTTTCAGGCGCATTTCTGGACGGCGAACGATCATGTCGATCGCACCTTTTTCGATCAGGAACTCACTGCGCTGGAATCCAGGCGGCAGTTTTTCACGCACGGTTTGTTCGATAACGCGTGGACCTGCAAAACCGATCAGCGCTTTTGGTTCAGCGATGTTCAGATCGCCCAGCATTGCGAAACTTGCTGAAACGCCACCCATCGTTGGGTCAGTCAGAACCGAAATATACGGCAGACCACGTTCCTGCATTTTTGCCAGCGCAGCACTGGTCTTCGCCATTTGCATCAGCGACATCAGCGCTTCTTGCATACGTGCGCCACCAGAAGCGGAGAAACAGATAAGCGGGCAGCTATCTTCCAGAGACTGTTCTACGGCACGAACAAAACGCGCACCTACAACAGAACCCATAGAGCCGCCCATGAAAGCAAACTCAAACGCAACAGCCACAACTGGCATGTTGTAGAGCGTACCTTTCATGACCACCAGCGCGTCTTTCTCACCGGTTTCTTTCTGAGCGGTTGCCAGACGATCTTTGTATTTTTTGGAATCTTTAAACTTGAGGAGATCTTTTGGCTCAAGCTCACTACCCAACTCAAACATCGAGCCTTCATCTAGCAGGCTATGCAAGCGATCGCGCGCGGACATGCGCATGTGGTGATCGCATTTTGGGCAGACTTCAAGATTGCGTTCCAGTTCGGCACGGTACAAAACCTGGCCGCAGCTGTCGCACTTCGTCCACACCCCTTCAGGGATACTCGCCTTACGGGTAGGGGTAATATTGCTCTTATTGAGAATTCGTTCAATCCAGCTCATTGATGACCTTTCTGCTTGAACCTGGTCGATGCCAGTTTTTCTGTGGCAGTGTGACCTGCCCCAGACCATAAATGGTGCTCATTAAAACATAACGGCCCGCGACTTTGGATAAAAAAGTGGTCGAACCGCGCGATGGAGTTACTTTTGCAGGCGTTTGGCTGCACGTTTATGGCGGATAATCTCAATCACGCCAGGCAATATCGACAGCACGATAATCGCCACAATCAGTAATTTCAGGTTTTCCTGCACAATAGGTAAATCGCCGAACAGGTAACCTGCGTAGGTAAACAATAATACCCACAGCAGCGCACCGGCAACGTTGTACATCGCAAAATGGCGATAAGACATGTGTCCCATCCCGGCGACAAACGGTGCGAAGGTTCGCACAATCGGTACGAAGCGCGCGAGGATAATCGTTTTTCCGCCATGACGCTCGTAAAAAGCGTGTGTTTTATCAAGATAACTGCGACGGAAGATTTTTGAATTCGGGTTACTGAACAACTTTTCGCCGAATAACCGCCCAATAGTGTAGTTCACGGCATCACCCACAATGGCAGCAATAACCATCAAAATCACCATGGTGTGGACATTCAGATCGTTAGTCGGCAGAGCCGCCAGCGCGCCGGCAACAAACAATAATGAATCACCCGGCAGGAACGGCGTAACCACCAGACCCGTTTCGCAAAACAAAATCAAAAACAGAATGGCATAAACCCAGACACCATACTGCGCAACCAACTCCGCCAAATGCACATCAATGTGCAAAATAAAATCAATAATAAAGCGGATAAATTCCATAGTTTTCTACCTATCTCGGCTGGCGTCAGTCTGCCAAAAAAAGTGGCCCCATCGGGGGTTTAGGTAACGCAAAATGTTCCGGGTAATCAACAGAAACTAAATATAAGCCTTCTGCTTTGCCAGTCGCGGCGGCAAGCTTGCGATCTTTTGCCGCCAGCAATTCGGCCATCCAGTTTTCGGCCTGATTACCACAGCCAATCTCCATCAGACTGCCAACAATATTTCGCACCATGTGATGTACGAATGCGTTAGCTTTAATATCCACCACCACATAGGCGCCGTAACGCGTGACGTTGATGTGCATCAGGTTACGCCAAGGCGTGCGCGACTGGCATTGCACTGCGCGGAACGAGGTAAAATCGTTCTCGCCCAGAAGACATTGCGCAGCACGATGCATGCGGTCAGCATCCAGGGGGTGATAAAAATGTGTCACTCCTTGAGACATCACCGCAGGACGCAGACGCTGGTTATAAATGACATAACGGTAGCGTCGCGCCGTCGCACTAAAGCGGGCGTGGAAATCATCTGGCACATTTTTAACCCAACGCACCGCAATGTCGCCAGGTAAATTCGCATTTACACCTAATGTCCACGCCGCATCTTTTCGCTGCACGCGTGTTTCAAAATGCACAACCTGGCCTGTAGCATGAACGCCTGCGTCGGTACGTCCGGCACAGAATACGTTGACGGGCTCATCGGCCACCTTAGAGAGCGCTTTTTCAAGCTTCTCCTGCACGCTGCGCACTTCATTCTGGCGTTGCCAGCCGTAATATTTGCTGCCGTCGTATTCAATGCCGAGTGCAATCTTGTGGAGCGGGCTGGTGTGGTTTATTGAGATATCAGGCAACTCGTCGGACATTAGTACATATACTCCTGCACTAATTTTTCAGCCGTTTTCACAGCCATCAGCGCGCCACCAAAACGCACGTTGTCGGCGACAGACCAGAATTGAATCTGTTCCGGCATACCGTAATCGTTACGGATACAACCAATAGAAAGATGCGCGCTGCCGGAGGCATCAGAAACCTGAGTCGGGTATTCCCCTTCTTCAGACAGCTCGATATCTTCAAACTGACCAAAGGCATCACGCGCTTCTTCAGCCGCTAACGGACGCATGGCTTCAAAGCTGACCATTTGTGCATGGCCGTAAAACACAGGCGCCTGAACCATATTTGCAGAAATCATCACGCCTTCATCCTGCAACACTTTGCGCACTTCATTTACCAGGCGGCGTTCTGCCGGAATGCTACCTTCCGCATCTGGAACTAGCGGCAGCATGTTAAAGGCGAGTTGGCGACCGAACAAATCGGTTTCTTCGATTGGCAAACCGTTAAGCAAGCGAGCACTCTGGCCGGCCAGCGCGTCTACCGCGCTTTTTCCACGCCCAGAAGCTGCCAATAAGTTGGTAACCTGGATACGTGACAAACCGCCCTGTTCGATAAGCGGTTTCAGCGCAGTCAGCAATTGGCTGGTCAGGCTGTCGGCAACGGCAACCAGGTTGCGATTGCGATACTCACCCAGCACAAAAGGATTCACGTCAGGCACCACCAACGGTACATCGTGTTCCATCGCAAACAGACCGCTGGAATCGATAACCAGGCAACCGGCGTTGGTTGCTTCTTCCGCGAAGCGCGCAGACGCTTGCGGGCCCGCCACGAAGAACGCGAGCTGAACCTGAGTCCAGTCAAATGATTCAGCATCCTGAACCATCACGGTTTTGCCTTCATAACGGATATTTTCACCGGCGCTGTCATTGCGCGCCAATGCATACAATTCACCAACCGGGAACTCGCGTTCGGCAAGCAGTTCAATCACAGCTGCGCCTACGGCACCCGTGGCACCTAAAACGGCAATATTCCAGCCTTCAGACATGTTGGTTTACTCCAGACTTAAATAGCAGTATCTCCCGGGCTGTATGCCAGGGAGACGAAAAGGATTGTTTGTTTTAACGCACAGCGTGATAGACAGCGCCAAAGCCTAACTTTTGTAGCATGGCTGCCGCAGCTTCATCATCACACTGGATATACAGCGATGACCATTCACGACGTTCCTGATAATTTTTGCGTAACTTGTCAAATTCACCAGGAATACCCGCCACTTTACGCAGCGGTGCATCATCGCGGCGCACATCATACACCAGATGAACCAGTCTTTTGAGTGTCGCCTGATCAAGAGGGCCATGCAGCGTAATGCGGCCAAACTCCGGCGCAGGAAGCAAAGTCTCAAGGGAGACCTGCTGGCGCTTGCCAATAAATTCGCTAAAGGCTTCGAAAACTTGTGTGGTCCCGCGAGCTTTGCCTTCCAGCGTGTAGCCCGCGATATGAGCCGTACCGATATCGACTTTATCCAGCAACGCGACGTTGAGCTCGGGTTCCGGCTCCCAGACATCCAGCACGGTGTGAAGATGCTGTCCGTTATTCAGGCATTTCAGCAATGCGGCATTATCGACAACCGGGCCACGGCAGGCGTTAATCAGAATCGTGCCAGGCTTGAGGCTTGAAATAAGCTTTTCATCGGCAAGATGCAACGATTTATACGGGCCATCTTTAAACAGCGGGGTATGGAAAGTCAGCACATCCGCTTCGCGAACGACTTGCTCCAGTGAAACAAAATCGCCTTCGTCTCCGCGATCGGCACGGGGAGGATCGCACAGCAACGTACGAACGCCGAAAGCCTCCAGACGCGCCTGCAAACGTGAACCGACGTTACCCACACCGACAATACCTACGGTGCGGTCAGTGAGTTGGAAACCGTCACGTTCGGCTAACATTAGCAAAGAGGAAAAGACGTACTCGACAACCGCGATGGCGTTACAACCAGGGGCGGCTGAAAAAGCGATACCCGCATGTTCCAGGTAGTGTTCGTCAACGTGGTCAGTACCCGCCGTTGCCGTCCCCACAAATTTAATGCCTTTGCCGTCAAGCAAATCGGCATTTACTTTGGTGACCGAACGCACCATTAATGCTTCAGCATCAGCCAGTTCGGACACCGGAATTGGGCGCCCGGGAACGGCTGTCACATCGCCAAGGCGACTAAACAATTCGCGTGCATAGGGCATATTTTCGTCAACGAGGATTTTCACGTTAGCTACCTGTCTGTTAATCGTCGAGAATAAGCCCGATAGTGTGCCATAATCTGGCGTCCTGGCATACTTGAGCCGGGGGCTGACAAAGGATTTATGACTATGCAACCCATTCAGGGGACGGCTGCACGTCCTCCGGGGGAACCGCCCTCCACAACGTCCGCGGCAGGCGAATTTCCGCTTTCCACTCAGCAACGTACCGTTCTGGAACGTTTGATAACGCGTATTGTTGCGCTTAGTCAGCAACAAAGCGCCGAAGTGTGGGCGGGGCTTAAACATGATCTCGGGCTCAAAGGTGAAACGCCGTTATTGTCGCGTCACTTCCCTGCGGCTGAACAAAACCTTAATCAGCGTCTAAGCAATGCCCAAACGACGCACGCCACACGCCAGGTTGTGCAGCAACTTAGTGAGCTTTTGCCGCAGGGTAATAATCGCCAGGCCGTCAGCGATTATATTCGCCAGGAGTTTGGCCAGACAGCACTGAGCCAACTCACGCCGCAGCAATTAAAAACCGTACTCACGTTATTACAAAA
>DASXXQ010000146.1:0-7424 GCA_036502985.1 Buttiauxella sp. | reverse complement strand
GTGGTTATTGGTCTTTTCTCAGTGTCAGAAATTCTGTTAATGCTCGAGAGCACCAGCAGCGGCCAGGTTTTAGTCCGTAAAACCGGGCGCATGATGTTTAACATGAAGGAAGCCGCACAGTGTACCGGCGTTGCTCTTCGCTCTTCTGTTATCGGTTTCTTTGTGGGGATTTTACCCGGCGCTGGGGCCACCATCGCCAGCGCCATCGCCTACATGACCGAGAAGAAAATCAGTGGCAATAGCGATACATTCGGTAAAGGTGATATTCGCGGCGTAGCCGCACCGGAAGCGGCAAATAACGCATCGGCGTGCGGTTCGTTTATCCCAATGCTAACACTTGGCGTACCGGGCTCTGGCACGACGGCGGTGATGATGGGCGCGCTGACGCTTTATAACATCACGCCAGGTCCTGCGATGTTTACCGAACAACCGGATATCGTTTGGGGGTTGATTGCTTCACTGCTGATTGCCAACGTCATGTTGCTTATCATGAACATCCCGTTGATCGGTTTCTTCACCAAGATGTTAAGCATTCCGTTGTGGTTCCTGGTGCCAGCGATTGCCGCTGTTTCAGCGGTTGGCGTTTACGCGGTACACAGTACGACCTTCGATTTGTTGCTGATGGTTGGGCTGGGTGTGCTGGGTTATATTTTGCGCAAAATGCATTTCCCGATGTCGCCTTTAATTCTGGGCTTCGTATTGGGTGAAATGCTGGAGCAAAACCTGCGCCGGGCGCTGTCTATCAGCAACGGTGGGTTGAGCATTTTGTGGGAGAGTGGTGTAGCGAAGGGGCTGCTGATTATGGCAATTGTCGTGATTACCGTACCACCGATTCTGCGATTAATTCGTCGTCAGCGTAAAGCGGCAGTAGACGTAGCGTAATACTGGTGGATGTCGCTGGCGCTAATCCACCCTACAATCTGGCATTACGTCGGTCAGATTAGCGTCAGGGACATTCACCCATTTACTTTCGTAGGTCGGATTAGCGTTAGCGACATCCGACATTCACCCACTGAATTAACTGCAAACGTGAAATCTTAATCCCACCTTGTTTCAATTCTTCAGGCAAACGTAGCCAACGCACCGGCTGTTGAAAACGGGCAATCTTCCCTTCCAGCCAGCCGGCAAGCATGGTGATATCAAAATCTGTTTCGGCGTCAACCACCGCAACCGGGCGCTGACCAAATTCCGCATCATCCATCGGCACCACAAATACTTGTTTAACCGCCGGATGTTTTTCGATAACGCGCTCAACCTCTTCGGGTTGGATCCCTTCCCCACCGCTGAAAAACAGATTATCGAGACGGCCAATAATCGTCAGCCGTTTCCCATTGAGCACACCGCGATCGCGCGTGGCAAACCAACCTTCGGAATTTAATAACGGCAGCAATTTTCCGGCTTTCCAGTATCCCGCTGCCAGGCTGCTTGCACGGATCCATACTTCTTCATTAACGATAGAAACTTCCCGCCCGGGGAGCGCTTCACCCACATCCGGCAAGCCATCAGCCCGTTTAGCACACACGGTGGAGGCGAGTTCCGTTAACCCGTAGCCACACCAGCAGTTTATGCCTTTTTCCTGCGCGGCTTGTGTAAGCTCGACCGGAATGGCTGCACCGCCCAACAACACTTCGCGCAAGGCTAACGGCGGTGATTGCTCCAGCAAACGCCAGAGCTGTGTTGGCACAAGCGATGCGTGGGTACAACCTTGCAGCGCATCATTTAAAGGCTGTAAATCGCGCACGACCAGGCCACCGCCCGCCAATAGCCAACGCCACAAAATGCCCTGGCCTGAAACGTGAAACAACGGCAGCGAAAGCAACCAGCTGTCGTTCGCGCCATAGTTCATTACCGCAAGCACACCTGCCGCACTCGCCAGATGTGCATTGCTGGTATGTACCGCCGCTTTGGGTAAACCCGTGGAGCCTGAGGTCAGCGTCATCGACGCGTATCGCGAAGGCTGCCACGCAATTTTAAAATGTTCGCCTTGCAACATGATTAACGGATTGAGATCCGCAACAGGGAACGGTGAAGCAAAAGTGAGGCTGTGGCTGATAGTTAAATCGGGTAATAGCTGTTCGAGCAGTGATCCAGGCAACTGCGGGTTGAGCGGTAAAACGCGTGCCCCGCATTGCCACAACGCAAGCATAGCGAACAACATTTCGGGGCAGTTTTTCGAACGCAACGCAACGCCTTGCCCTTCTCGCACACCTTGCTGGTGAAAACCACCGGCCAATCCATCCACCTGCTGGCATAACTCTCGCCAGCTCAGCTTTTTATCGCCTAAAACGAGAGCAGGTTCCGAACCCCGAATTTGCGCCCAGTGCTGCCAGGGAAAATCTTGAAAACTCATAACACTCGCTCAAGGTTTTCCAGAGACCAGCACGGCAATGGGCTGCCAGGCCATTCGCGAACCAGTTGTGCCTGCATCAAAGACAGCGTATCCAGCCCAGGCAGCGTTTGCGGCGTCAACCATGCGGAAATTCGCGCCAGCTGTGTCAAGCCGAGGCTGGACTCAATAGAGGAGCTGATTACCGCGGTCAAACCCAGCGCGTGAGCCTGTTCCACCTGCTGGCGAACTTTTGCCAGGCTTCCGGTTAACGTAGGCTTGATAACAACCGCGCTTAGGCCAGGTTCAGCAGCAAACTCAAAATCCGGCTCGCGCAGGCTTTCATCCCAGGCAATTGCAATCCCTGTTTCACGGGCAAACTCGCGAGATTGCTCACGGGTTTTGCACGGTTCTTCAATAAACGCGATACGTGAGCGGAAGTCCGGGTTGACGTATTTGGCGAACTGCTGCGCTTTCAGCGGCGTCCATGCCCGGTTTGCATCAAGACGCAAACGCAAATCTGGCATCGCTTCCAGCAGCAGGTTTACCACCATTCCGTCACGCACAGCTTCATACAGCCCGACTTTCACCTTGGCAATTTTCTCACCAGGCAGGGCTTCGAGCATCGCGAACAATTCGTCCGGGTCACCTGTACACAGCGGAGCAGCACGATAATCGGCAGCGTGTGGTAACTCACCACTGATTTCCGCCAGCGCACAACTCAGGCCGAATGCCACGGAAGGCATTTCAGGTAACGCAATCTCGCCGCCCCTTTGCCAGGCTTGCAGCCAAACCAGCGCCGTCTGCTGGGCATCATCGATGGTTTCAACGCTAAATCCTGGCAATGGGGAAATTTCCCCAAAGCCTTGTTTATCGCCATCAGTCAGACGCACCAGCAGCCCATCGCGTGTTTTCAGGCGCCGCTCGCGCAGCACCACCCCCGCATCCATCGGCACCTGAAAGCGCCACAGTTCGACGCGACGCATTACGGATTCCGTTTAAATTTGCTGAAGTCCGGCTGGCGTTTTTGGTTGAACGCGTTGCGGCCTTCCTGACCTTCTTCGGTCATATAGAACAGCATTGTGGCGTTACCGGCGAGTTCTTGCAGGCCAGCCTGCCCGTCGCAATCGGCATTCAATGCAGCTTTCAGACAACGCAGCGCCATTGGGCTGTTTTGCAGCATTTCACGGCACCAGCGAACGGTTTCTTTTTCAAGGTCAGCATTAGGCACAACGGTATTCACCAGGCCCATGTCCAGCGCTTCTTTCGCGTCATACTGGCGACACAGGAACCAGATTTCACGCGCTTTTTTCTGGCCGACAATACGCGCCATATAAGAAGCACCCCAGCCGCCATCGAAAGAACCCACTTTCGGGCCAGTCTGGCCGAAGACGGCGTTTTCAGCAGCAATAGTCAGGTCACACATCATATGCAGTACGTGACCGCCGCCGATGGAGTAGCCCGCCACCATCGCCACAACAGGTTTTGGACAGGTACGGATCTGGCGCTGGAAATCCAGCACGTTGAGGTGATGGGTACCGCTCGCATCCTGGTAGCCGCCGTAATCGCCACGCACTTTTTGGTCGCCGCCTGCGCAGAACGCTTTCTCGCCTTCGCCGGTCAGAATGATGGTGCCGATATTGTCGTCGTAGCGAGCATCAGCCAGCGCGTTGATCATCTCTTTCACGGTCAACGGGCGGAAAGCATTGCGCACTTCAGGGCGGTTGATGGTGATTTTAGCGATGCCATCGGCAGATTTGTGATAGCGGATATCGGTGTAACCTTCCGAGCAATCCTGCCATTCAATCGGGGCATAGAGCATTTGTTCATCTGGGTAAATCATGGTGTATCCTCGGTAGGTTTTCGCAATAAGTTGAGCAGACAGGCGCTAAATGCAGCAGGGTTTTCCCTGTGCGCATTGTGACCCGCAGCAGTAATTAGGTGCGGTACAAGGCCTAAGCCTTGAGCCACGGCACGGAATTTTTCATCCCGTTCACCGCAAAGATAGTAAAAAGGCAACGGCAATTGTTTTAGCGCTGCCTGCAAATCAGGCTGATTGCCTAGCGATGTGGCCTCAAGCATGGCGGCGAGGGTCAGCGGATTATTTTGGCTGCGCACTGTGATAAGCGCACGGCGTTGCTCATCACTTAGCGACTGAAACACCGCTTGTTGATACCAGTCCTGCAACACCTCTTTTAGCGGTTCAGTGCGCAAGCGCTGCGCCCAATGCTGGTCATTAGCAAGTCGCTCACGACGGGCATTTTCATCAACAAGCCCTGGATGGCTGCCTTCAACAATTAACCCGCGCATACCCGCATTCCCACCCTGGCACGCATGGTACATCGCCACACGACCGCCGAGGGAATAGCCGATCATCCAGTAATTTAGAATGTTGTAACTAAGCAGCGTATCGCACAGCAGTTTGTCGACCTGTGGAAAATTTGCCGCCGCGATATCTGCTGATTTTCCGTGACCGGGCAAATCGATGCGCAGTTGCGGCCAGTCCGCGAAATGTTCGCTGATGGCTTCCCACTCCTGCAGACTGCCTAAGAAACCATGCAACCAGACCAGACAGGGCAGGCTTGCATCGCGCCCTTCACGGTAAATCGCATGCAAAATCATGCCTGGCTAACCTGAGCCAACAAATTCTGCAAGGTTTGCGCACCGTCAGTTTCCGGAACCGTTATCTCAATGATGGTCGCTTGCGGGTTACGCCAGGCCTTGTTCACAGCTTCCTGCAATGCGTCCCAGTTTGCAGGGTTGTGGTACGTAAGATTAAACATCGCTGCTGCGTGGGCAAAATTAACGTTCTGCGGCATGGTGTAGAAGCGTTCGCGTTCAGTCGCAGGCGTCGGCAGCAGAGAGAAGATTTGCCCACCGTTATTATTGACGATCAGCAGAACAAACGGCGCAGAGACCTGGCGTAATAAAGCCAGCGAGTTGATGTCATAAAGCGCGGAGAGATCGCCGACAATGGCCAGCGTCGAGCGTGCAGTTGCCCGTTGCACACCCGCGGCCGTTGAAAGCAAACCGTCAATGCCGCTGGCGCCACGGTTGCCAAACACCGGATAACCGGCAGGCATTTGTGCAAACGCATCGACCAGGCGAACAATCAGACTATTGCCGACAAACAGCTGCCCGGCATCCGGTAGCAGCTCAGGCAAACGCGCAGCAACCTGCCCTTCGCCAAATTCGGTGGTGCCCTTTTTCACTGCCTGCTGCGCGATTTTGGCCAGGGTGGTTAATTTTTCAGCCCAGACCACGCGCTTTTCAGCAGGATGAAGTTCCAGCCACTGAGCAATATCGCAAGATAAACGACGACCGCGATGATTAGCAGGATCAAGTCGGTTAGGCAGGCTATCCACCAGCCAGTATTCTTCCGGCTCGCACGTCGCCTGCCATTGCAGGACGCGTTTCCCTGTCAGGCTGCTGCCAAACTGGATAATAATTTGCGCTTCAGCAAGTTCGCTGACGGCCTGGCTGTTACTTAGCCACAGGTCAGCACATGGCAGCGGCTGCCCGGTTTGCGATAACACATCGCCAATCAGCGGCCAGCCAAGTGTTTTTGCCCATTCAGCAACCTGCTTTCCTTCATCTGCACTCAAACGCCCGGCAACCACTACGCCGCGTTTCTGCCGCCAGAAGAACCAGTCTCGCTGTTTAATCGCTTCCAGAACTGAGCCTGTACGCAGCCAGGGTTTATCGCTTTGCCACCAGTCACCCAGCGCCATTTGCCAGCTCATGCCGGTTTCATCTGCCTCGCCATATAACGGCTCGGCAAAGGGGCAATTGATGTGAACGGCGCCCGTGGTTTGTTGACCCAGGGCGTTATCAATAGTCGAAACGAGCCAGCGTGCAGGGATATCCTGCGTCGGGCGCGGTAAATTGACGGACTCAGAGGGGTGGGAACTGAATATTCCTTGCTGGCGAATAGCCTGGTTCGCACCGCAATCAATAAGCTCAGGTGGACGATCGGCCGTGAGCACAACCAGCTTTTCACCTGTCAAACCCGCTTCAATGATTGCCGGATAAAGGTTTGCAACGGCGGTCCCCGAGGTCACAATAATCGCGACCGGAGCGCGGCTGGCTTTTGCCAGGCCTAATGCAAGGTGGCCTAAACCACGCTCATCAAAGTGCGTATGGCAAATAAAGCCCTTATTTTCAGCCGCTGAAAGGGTAAGCGGTGTAGAACGCGAACCGGGGGCGATGCACACATGGCGCACACCGTGGCGGGTTAACGCTTCAAGAATTACCGTAGCCCAACGGCGGTTAAATGAGCTTATCGACATGATTAGGTCCTGAGTCAATTTTGCTGACTCATTATAAATATTGCTGGAACGGTTATTTTGATATGGGTCGGTAATGTTCGAATCAGAATGTTGTTTTCGTCAGCAATGTACGCAACCCAGCGGCTTTATTTTCTATTTCTTGCCATTCTTCTGCCGCATCAGAGCCTGCGACAATGCCTGCGCCAGCGTACAGACGCACAATATTATGAGTTACCTTTGCCGAACGTAATGCGACACAGAACTCAGCCTGACGTTGTGACAAATATCCCGCAGAACCTGCATACCATTCACGCTCAAAAGGTTCATTCCGGGCAATGAAATCATGTGCTACATCACGCGGCAAACCCGCAACAGCCGCAGTAGGCTGCAACATTGCCAGGCATGCGGCATCGTCAGGGTGAACTAAGTCAGTCCAGATGCAGCGGCGCAAATGTTGTACCTTCCGCAACCGCACGATTTGTGGTGGCAGCACGTCAATAGCCCCCACTGTTTTACGCAAACGCTGGCAAATATCTTCAACCACCAACATGTTTTCACGTTGATTTTTATCATCTTTTAACAACCACTGCCCCAATGACCAGGCGCGATGATCATCAGGATGGTTGGCTACCGTTCCGGCCAGTGCTTCAGTACGTAAAGCGGTACCAATACGCCGCCACAAACGTTCCGGGCTTGAACCAAGGAATGCGTGGTTTGCATCAAACACCATCAAAAAATGATAACAATGTAGATTCACGCGGCGACTGGCAGCCATAAAACCTGCCGCAGAAACCGCCGTAGTAAATTGCAGATCGGTGGCTCGTGCTAAT
>DASXXQ010000145.1:0-6450 GCA_036502985.1 Buttiauxella sp. | reverse complement strand
TTGCAGTTTACGCCCGGTTTACCGTCGATGCTTTTGAACGTGCCGCTGAGTAAATTCATTGGCGGTGAGCCGATAAACCGCGCCACAAAAGTGTTTATTGGTTTGTCGTAAATGGACAGCGGGTCGCCCTGTTGCACGATGAATCCGTCTTTCATCACCACGATATTATCGGCAAGCGTCATCGCTTCAATTTGATCGTGTGTGACATATACGGTGGTGGTTCTGAGCTGCTGATGCAGTGATTTGATTTCCGCCCGCAACTCCATGCGCAGTTGCGCATCAAGGTTAGAGAGCGGTTCATCAAACAGAAATACTTTTGGATTGCGCACCAGCGCGCGGCCCATAGCCACACGTTGGCGCTGGCCGCCGGACAAATCTTTCGGCAAGCGTTGCAGCAGATGGTCAATGCCCAGCACTTTTGCCGCCTGTTGGACTTTGGCTTGTTGTTCTGCCCTGGGGACTTTTTTCACCTGCATGTGAAAAGCCATATTTTCGGCGACAGTCAGGTGCGGGTAAAGCGCGTAACTCTGGAACACCATGGCGATATCCCGATCGGCAGGGTCAAAATTATTAATTTGCTGTTTATCAAGCAGAATATCGCCGTCCGACAGTGTCTCCAGCCCCGCAAGCAGACGTAATAATGTGGACTTCCCACAGCCCGAAGGGCCGACCAGCACGGTAAAACTGCCGTCTTTGATGGTCAAATCCAGTGGTTTTAACACCTGCATTTTGCCGTAGTTTTTGGCGACTTTTACCAGTTGAACCTGAGCCATTTAGATCTTCTCCACAAGGCCAAAAAGCGATTGCCAGTCAGGATATTGGCGCGGGGAGCTGCTTATCGCGCATCCGGCGACACGTACTCCCCATTGCAGCGCCGTAGCAGGCGGAAGGCCATAAATCAGCGCCGATAAAAATCCGGCGTTAAAACTGTCTCCGGCACCGATGGTATCCACTACCTCAACCGGTTCGGCTTGCTGATACAGCGTAAGATCTTTTGCCCACAAACGTGCGCCATCCGGGCCACATTTGGCAACGCAAAAGCCATTTTCTGCCATCTGTTCGAGCAGTGCTTTTGCCGCACTATCAAGATTTTGTTGGTTTGCAAAACCGAGCGTTTCCACTTCATTGAGGAGCAGCGCATCGCAGAATTTCAGCCATTGGGTTGCCTGCTCGCGCAACGTCTCACTCCAGCCTTCCGGCGGCCAGCCGCTATCCACAGCAATGCGATATCCACGCTGTTTCAGCGTGGCCAGCAGTTGCGGATAATCGGCATACAGCGCGGTACACAGCCAGGTGCCGCACAGTAATACCCAGTCGCCAGGCTGCGCCATTTCAGGTATTTGTGCCAGAACGTCCGGCATAGAAAGACGGACGATATGCCCCTGGTTGCTGAAAAACGTGCGTTCGTGATCGGGATGGGTCACACCAAAAGTGAGTGACGTTTCACAGTCACACGTCGGCCAAAAAGGTGCGCTTTGCGGAAACAGGCTTGCCAGCCAACCCGTGAACTGATCGTTACCTTGATTAGCGACTAAACGGTAGGGCGACTCAAGTGCCGCCAGCGCCAGCGCACAGTTTCCTGCGGACCCGCCCGGTCGCAGCGAACTGCTTTCGAGCATCGCTTCGGTGCCTTTTTTCGGCCACTCATACAGCGTGCTCATAATCAAATCGACATTAATATTGCCCACCACATACAACGTGGTGTGGGTGTCAGGTTTTGCATTCATAAGTGAGGATTCTCCGTGTCCATCGTCAACCTTTGCTGCCGCCAGCGGTTAACCCGCTGACCAGCGTTTTTTGCAGCCAAAGCGCAATAAAGAGCGGCGGAACGGCCGCAAGAATACCGACAGCGGCAATCAACCCGTCATCGGTGGCGCGCCCGGCCGTGAAACCGGCAATCGTCACCGGCAAGGTTTGGGCGTCAATATTGTTGGTAAACAACAGGGCGTAGAAAAACTCGTCCCAGGCCAGAAGCCAGCCGAACATCGCTGATGCACCGAGTGCTGGTTTCGCCAGCGGTAGCGTGATGCGTAGCAATACCTGCCAGTAACGTAATCCGTCCAGGCGGGCGGCTTGTTCAATATCCATAGGTAACGCGTCGAACTGGTTTTTTAGCATCCAGGTCAGAAAGGGGATGATCATCGAGCAATAGACCAGAATCAGCCCGAGATGAGTATTGAGCAGTGCCAGTTTTTCCAGAATGAAATAAAGAGGCAGCACAAAGGCTACTGGCGGCACCATGTAAATCGCCAGGCCACCAAACAGCCAGACATCGCGGCCAGGATACCGCGAAAAACTGTAGGCTGCCGGAATCGACAGCAGCAGAGAAATCAGTGTGGCACCGCAGGCCACCAACATACTGTTGCCGATAGCGTGTAAAAACAGCGCACCGGGTTGCCCCGCTTGCAGGGTCAACAGGCTGGCATAACGGCTGAAATCCCAGTGACGCGGTAGCCATTCTAACGGAATACGGGTCAAATCTTCTGCCGAGCTGACACTCATCAGGAACATCCAGAGAAGAGGCGCAAGAATCGATATCGCCAGAATCAGCGCGGCGAAATAACGCATTATCAGGCGGACTTTCTGTTTCATTCGGCGCTCCCGGAACGGCGTTGACGCAGCAGCATCATCATGTAAATCAGAATCAGCACGGCGCAAATCAGCGTCATGAGTATCGCGTAGGCGGCGCCGCTGCCAGCACGCAGATAGCTAAATGATTCCTGATAGACAAAGAAACTGACCGTTTTGGTGCTGTCGAGCGGCCCACCACGAGTCATGACATAAATAATGTCGAAGATTTTAAATGCGTCGATGGTGCGCAAAATCAGCGCCACGGCCAGCGGCGCGGCAATGGCAGGCAAGGTTATCTTACGAAAACGGCGGAAAGCCGATGCACCATCAAGACGCGCGGCTTCAAATAAATCGTCTGGAATCGTTTGTAACGCCGCCAGCACCAACAGGGTTATCAACGGGTAATTCTTCCAGATATCGGCGAACATCACCGCATTAATGGCCGAGTTCGGATCGCCCAGCCAGCTACGGTAACTATCAATCAATCCGAGCTGTGAGAGCAGGGCGTTGATGCTGCCGTAATCCGGATTAAAGTTCAGCCGCCACATGGTTGCGTTGACGATAGTCGGCAATGCCCACGGCAAAATCACCAGTACCCGCAGGGCGCTGCGTCCCCAGAATTGCTGGTTAAGCAGCAGGGCGACCAGTACGCCAATAATTCCTTCAATGACGACCGAAACCACGGTGAAATAGAGCGTGCGCCAGAGTGCCGCGCGAAAATCAGGGTCGGTTAACGCATAGAGATAATTATCGCTACCAACCCAGTTCGGCGCAGTACCGTCCCCAATTAATCCGGCGTCAGTAAAACTGAGCCACAGCGTGCGGGCGAGCGGCCAGGCTGTCAGTAAAAACATCATTAACAACATGGGCGCGAGGAGCAACCACGCCTGACGCTTCTCGCGTTGGAGCAATGTCGACATGTGTAATTTCCGTGGTGTGGGTGCGCCGGTCTACCCTTCTTCCTTGAAGCAGCAGGGGATTGGCTGCAAAGCTCACCCCAGTCACTTATTAACGTTAGTGACTGGGGATTCGCATCTTTGCCGCCTGGCTGCAACCCGAATGCTAATGGGTATACCGGCGTATTCAGGATCTAAGACGTTGGTAAAAATTAACGCAAGCGATCGGCTGCGGTTGTAGCCGCTTCCATACCGTCTTGTGCCGGAGTTTTACCCTGCAACACCGCCTGAATATTTTGCTGCAAAATGTTCGACAAACGGGAGTAATCCGCCGTCACCGGGCGCGATAACATCACGTTCAAAGACGTTTTCGCAGCGGCAATCAGTGGTTCCTGGCCTTTTTGCACTTCCGGGTCGTCGTAAGAGGACTTCCAGATTGGCAGGCTCAGTTTGGCGTATCTGTTTTGCACCGGTTGCGATGTCATGTAGCTGATAAATTCCCACGCTTGATCAGGATGCGCACTGGCTTTGGCGATACCTAATCCCATCGAACCGTTTACGCCCGACGCACCGCCTGCGGTTTCGCTCGGCGCAGGGATCACACCAACATCACCCGCGACCTTGCTCTGTTTCGGGTCGTTCGCCATGTTGTACATATAGGTCCAGTTCAGGGCGAAAGCGGCATCGCCATTGGAGAAGGACTTACGTACGTCTTCTTCCAGATATTCGCGTGAGTTCGGGTTAGTCAGCCCTTTATCCAGCGTTTCTTTCATGTAGTTAATGGCTTTCATGGCACCAGAATTAGTGAAATTCAGTTTTCCATCTTTATAGAACTCACCTTTAAACGCCGACACCAACGTGGTGTAGTCGCATAACAAGGCTTCTGACTGCGACCAGCTCCACACCAGCGGGTATTTGACGATGCCTTTTTCTTTCAGAATGGCAGACTGTTTCTCAACATCAGCCCAGGTTGCGGGCGGTGTGGTGATCCCGGCTTTAGCCAGCATTGCTTTGTTGTAATACAGATATTTGGTGTCGAGGATCCACGGCATCCCCCAGCGTTTATCTTTGTAGGTCACGGTGGAAATCGCACCGTCAAAAATCTTGTTGCTCACATCCGCCGGAATACGCGCGGTGACGTCTTGCAACAGACCAAACTTGTTAAATTCGGCAGGCCAGATAGCATCGAAAAGCACCACGTCATACCCTTTGGCACCGGCGCCCCGAGCGGCAACAATTTTGTCATGCAGCGCTTCGTAAGGGACAAATTCCAGGTTCACTTTGATATCAGGATGCTGTTTGGTGAAATCTGCGGTCATCGCGCGGATATCGGCTTCGCTGTACGCTGCCTGCGTCATAAACAGGGCGCTAAGTGTCGTCTCAGCAAGCGCGGTGGCTGAATATCCCAGGGTGAGAACAGAGAGGGCGCACAAGGTGGCCGCAGGGGTAAGTCGTAGGCTCATCGTCAATCTCCGAAACAGGGTTAGGTTTATTAAATCAATTTGATTGCTTTAATTGACTAAAAAAAGTGGGCTGACTTTTCAGCCAGTCCCTGCGTCCCTGCCGGATGATGCGTTGCTACTGGGGCTTAACAAAGAATCGATAACTGAAAGTGATTATCGTTGGTTTATATAATTAACATATCAATAACATTGAAAGCTGTGATGGCGGCGTCAAATTCAATTCATCATATTTATAAAATCAATTTGATTGCTGTAATCGCAGTTAGCATACTGCCGATAGGTTTCCCCCATTGGGTACAAAGCCGTGATAACAACTTCTGGCACCAATCTTGAGCACGCCCGGGCACACAATCGCCGCGTGGTTATTGAAGCCATTCGCCTCAACGGTGAGCTTACTCGCGCCGAAATCGCCCGCCTGACGTCGCTTACACCGCAAACCGTATCCAATATTGCGACCGAACTTGAACTGGCCGGTCTTCTGTCATCTCACCTGCCGCGTCGTGCGGGTGGGCGAGGGCAACCCGCAACGCCACTGACACTCAATCCTGATAGCGCCTATTCCATCGGCATCCATCTTGATCATCAATCGCTGCTGATTGTGCTTGTTGATCTCACAGGAAGCGTTCGCTTTCGCAAATTTATCCCTATCCAGAAACCACAGCCCGAGCCAACGCTGGCCCTTATTGAACAAGTTGTGCAAGAAATGCGCCAACAGGTGAAAATCGACTGGCAAAAAATATTGGGCGTCGGCGTGGTGATGCCGGGGCCGTTTGGCGTTGAGGGGATTTCTTCCCAAGGGCCAACCACGCTCCACGGTTGGGACAATGTGGATATTGAAGCGCGTTTGAGTACGATAACCGGCTGGCCTGTCACACTTGAAAACGATGCGACGGTGGCCGCCATCGGTGAGCGTTTTCACGGTGTCGCCAAGCAATTATCGTCATTTGTGTACTTGTACATCGGCACGGGGTTGGGCGCTGGCATCTTCACCGACGGGCGAATTTACACCGGCCATGCACACAATGCGGGCGAAGTCGGCCACATGGTGGTGCAACCGGGCGGGCGCGAATGCTATTGCGGGAACAAAGGTTGCCTCGAGCGTTACGTTTCTTTGCAGGCAGCCTATGAAGCCTGCGGGCTGGACCCGATGTCAGCGACGCCGGAAGACTTGTTAAATGTGGAGGAGGCGTTATTCAATAAATGGCTGGAATCCGCCATTGAACCGACGCTTCAGGCCATCAATATTATGGAATGCATTTTCGATGCGCAAAGCGTGATTATTGGCGGCACTATGCCGAAACCGCTGGTGGAAAAACTGATCAAACGCCTGACTCCGCTGTATAGCTCGGTGCGTAGCCGCAGTCCGCAGAGCGCACGCATTCGCCTTGGGATGTCCGGCAGCGATACTGCCGCGCTCGGTGCCGCCGCATTGCCGATCTTCGACGAGTTTAACCCGCAATATGAAGTGTTGTTGAAATAGGGATTGTGATACCGCTTGCGGGGAAAAGGTCGTTTACATG
>DASXXQ010000144.1:0-2946 GCA_036502985.1 Buttiauxella sp. | reverse complement strand
CTGGTGCTGATGCTTTTCAACGGCCTGATGGACGAGCTGGTCCGCGCGAAAAGCCATATTGTTGCCAAACGCTACGAGCGCAAAGTGGCGAGCATCAATAAGTGCATCGATATCCTGAACGCGCTGACCAGCGCGCTGGATTATGAGAAAGGTGGCGAACTGGCATTAAGCCTCGCCAATCTTTACGACTACTGTGTGTACCGCCTGTATGACGCCAGCCACAAGCTGTCGGTGGAGTACATCGTGGAAGTGGAAAAGATCCTCGGTAATCTGCAGGAAGGCTGGGAAAAAATGGGTCAGCAAAATGGATGATATTCAGGTCATCCATTATCTGGGACGCACGCTGACGCAGGCGGCCAGTCAAAGCGACTGGTCGCAGGTGCAGGACGTGGACAAACAGATTGCAGCCCTGCTTTCGACGCTGAGCGGTACGCCGCTCAGCGATGAAAAACGCGCGGCGCTTAAGGCTTTGCAGCAAATTCACCGTCAGGTTAACGAAATCTGCCGTCTGGAAAGCGAAGACCTGGAGCGAAAAATGGCGCTTGGGCGTCGTAATCGCGAAGGGGCCGTCGCCTATGCCGCATTCATGGACGATGAGGATGTGCGCTGATGGATCTGCCCGTTTCCGGCGCGCCTGCCGCGTCAAACACGTCCGGTACCACGACGCCTTCGGGCCTGCCGATTGCCGCGAATACTTCTGCCCAGCAGGTTCAGAAAACCATCGCTCCCACGCAGTCGGCACCCGCCGAGCAGCAAACGGCATTTAATGATGCGCTGCTCAGCATTCTTAACGGCCTTCTGCAAGGGCAGGGGAAAGAAGCGCAACCGCTGATTGTTGCGGGGGCCGCAACGGATAAAAGCGATGAGAAGAAAGGCGAAGAGTCAGATACCACTCTGGCCGATCGAAATGCTTCTCCCCAGCAGATGCTGGACACGCTGCTGATGGCAAGCCAGCAGCCGATTAAGCCGGTGACGCTGAGCAGCATGCCAACGCAAACCGGGGAAAACCTGCTGATGAATCACCGCTCCGGGGCGAATGGTAACGGCGGTATCGCGCCGCTGATGAGTCCGGTGCAGACTGCCAGCGCTCCGTCAGCTATCGATATGAGCGCGCAGCCGACGACGGCGATACCAAAAGGTATGCAGACCGTTGTTCCGCAGCCGCTACTGGCCACGCTGACCGAAGGGCCTGCCCCGGTAAATAACGCGATTCCCGCTGCGGGTTCGGCGACTTTAGGCGCTGAAAAAACACCTTCTTTCCAGACGCAGCTTGCCACGGTGAAGCTTGACGGCGGGGAAGACCGCTTAGCGCAGCAGCTCCATGCGGTGCTGGGCGAGCGCCTGCAGGTGCAGGTCAAAAACCAAATCCAGCACGCCACTATCCGCTTAGATCCGCCGGATATGGGCAAAATTGATATCTCCATGCAGATCGAAAATGGCCGCATGCAGGTGCACATTAACGCCAGCCAGGGTGAAGTTTATCGGGCGCTCCAGCAGGTCAGTAACGATCTGCGCCAGAGCCTGACGGAGCAGAACTTTGTGCAGGTGAACGTGCAGGTTTCGTCTCAGTCAGGCCAGCAGCAGGGGGGGAAAGAGCAGCCGTTCTCTGATTCCCAGGCTGCCGTGCTGGCTGCGGCTGAGCAAGAAAACGATTCGCAGCGTTCAGACCGCCGCGAAGATGATTCCGTATTACTGACCGTATAAGACGAAAACAACTATGACCGTAAAAACTTTTTCCTTAGGCCTGGTTATCGCGCTGATAGCGGCGGTTTTTGCCGCCGGGTTAACCGTGGTGGGCACGCATTTGCTCAAAGATGAAGGCGGAATCACCGCCATTACCGAGGCTTTCAAATCTAAAAAAGAAGACAGCGTGGTGGAGTTCGTTGAAATCAAAAACATCATCATCACCCTGAAAAGCGACAGCAGCAAAGAGCGCTACCTGCTGCTCGGTCTGGCGCTGACCACTGACGATCCGCACAACACCAAGCGTACCGAAGAGATGATCCCTGCGATTCGCGGCGCGACTGTAAATCAGCTTTCCGACATGGAATATGACGCGGTGCGGGCGATGAGCGTCAATGAACTGCGGGAAAAATTACTCGTTGCCTATACAGAGCGCTTCAAAAGCCTGAATAGCAGCATGCCTTTTAAAGACGTGATCATCAGCAAGATGGTCTTCCAGTAAGTAGCCAAAACGATTGAACCAGATGATGGATTTTATTGCTGACGATGCGCTGACACCGGCGGAAGAGGCGCGTTACATCAACGCCTATCTCCCGCTGGTGCATCGCATTGTTAAGCAGCTTGCCTATCAGGCCAGCAGCGTAATGGACAAAGAGGATATGGAGCAGATTGCCCTGATGGGGCTGCTCTCTTCTCTGCGTCGTTACGGGCATCCCGATGAGCAGTTTGCCGCCTATGCCGTGCATCGCATTCGCGGTGCCATTCTTGATGAGCTACGCCAGCTCGACTGGCGCCCGCGCCGGCTGCGGCAGAAAACTCACAAGCTCAACGATGCCATTCGCGAAGTCGCCCGCGAGCTGGGGAAAACGCCGAATTTTGAAGATCTGGCCGCGCGGCTGGATATCACCGCGGATGAGTATCAGGAATACCTGCTGCTCGACTGCGCGAAATCAATGGAAAGCCTCGATGAAATACTCGGCGGTGAGACCTGTACGGGCGCGCTAAACAGCCGTCCTCTGGAAGATGAAGTGATGACCAGCCGCACGTTGCGCAGCGCGCTGGCAAGCCTGGATGAACGTGAGCAGCTCATTTTGACGCTCTACTACCAGCATGAGTTGAGCCTAAAAGAGATTGCCCTGGTGCTGGAATTAACCGAAGCCCGCGTCTGTCAGCTCAACAAAAAAATCGCGCAAAAAATTAAGAGCTTCTTTTAAGTTGGAACCCCCATGCAGAAATTATTAGGTTTGATCATTATTTTCGGCT
>DASXXQ010000143.1:0-10854 GCA_036502985.1 Buttiauxella sp. | reverse complement strand
CAGCCAGTTCATTGATTGCTACGACGGTAATTTCCGCACGGCGACCGGATTCGTACAAAGCACGTACCACGTTGCGCCCAATGCGACCGAAGCCATTAATTGCTATGCGTACGGTCATATCTCTCCTGCCAGAATCCCTGAGACTAAGTGGCTGACAGAGTAATCCAGCAATCGCCTGAGGGGAATCCTCGCACTATCGAAACTGCAATTGTTTGCTTAATTGTCGAACATTCATTCGACTGAAACGCTTCAGCAATGGTAAGCGATAAGGGGAATAAATGGAACGTTACCCCATGACAGGCGTTCGATCTTCTGACGCAGGTCACATTTTCGATGGAATAAATGAAATGAAAATGACGGCGGAATGAATAACGAGCAAAAAAACGGGCCGCCTGGGCGACCCGTTTCATGATGACGATTACAGAACTGCTTTAGCCTGTTTCACCACGTTTTCTACAGTGAAGCCGAACTCTTCGAACAACTGCTCAGCCGGTGCAGACTCACCGAAGGTGGTCATGCCCACAACTGCGCCGTTCAGGCCAACGTATTTGTACCAGTAGTCAGCGATGCTGGCTTCGATAGCAACACGCGCAGCAACAGCTTTAGGCAGCACTGCTTCACGGTAAGCTGGATCTTGTTTGTCGAATGCATCGGTAGACGGCATGGAAACCACACGCGCTTTGATGCCTTCAGCAGACAGTTGATCCCAGGCCGCAACAGCCAGTTCAACTTCTGAACCGGTAGCGATCAAGATAAGCTCTGGCTGGCCTGCACAATCTTTCAGGACATACGCGCCACGAGCGATATCCGCCAGTTGCTGCTCAGTACGATCCTGCTGTGCCAGGTTCTGACGGGAGAAGATCAGTGCGGTCGGGCCGTCGTGACGTTCTACTGCGTATTTCCACGCAACCGCTGATTCAACCTGGTCACACGGACGCCATGTGCTCATGTTTGGCGTCACGCGCAGAGCAGCAAGCTGCTCGACTGGCTGGTGAGTTGGGCCATCTTCACCCAGACCGATGGAGTCGTGGGTATACACCATCACCTGACGCTGTTTCATCAGCGCTGCCATACGCACCGCATTACGGGCATATTCGACAAACATCAGGAAGGTGGACGTGTACGGCAGGAAACCACCGTGCAGCGCGATACCATTAGCAATCGCCGTCATACCGAATTCACGTACACCGTAATGGATGTAGTTACCGGCCAGATCTTCGTTGATCGCTTTAGAACCAGACCAGATAGTCAGGTTAGAAGGTGCCAGGTCAGCAGAGCCGCCAAGGAATTCAGGCAACAGGTGACCGAATGCTTCGATGGTGTTCTGGGATGCTTTACGGCTGGCGATTTTAGCTGGGTTAGCTTGCAGATTCGCGATGAACGCTTGCGCTTTTGCGGCGAAATCATCAGGCATATCACCTTTCATACGACGGGTGAACTCCGCTGCTTCTTGCGGGAAAGCTTTAGCGTATGCAGCGAACTTCTCGTTCCATGCCGCTTCTTTCGCCTGGCCTGCTTCACGTGCATCCCATTGAGCATAAATGTCTTGTGGGATTTCGAACGGAGCGTATTTCCAGCCCAGCGCTTCACGGGTCAGTGCGATTTCTGCATCACCTAATGGTGCGCCGTGGGAATCGTGTGTACCCGCTTTGTTTGGTGAACCAAAACCGATGATGGTTTTGCACATCAGCAGTGAAGGTTTGTCGGTAACCGCTTTGGCTTCTTCAACAGCGCGTTTGATTGCGTCTGCATCGTGGCCATCCACGCCGCGCACTACGTGCCAGCCGTAGGCTTCAAAGCGTTTTGCAGTATCATCAGTGAACCAGCCTTCAACATGGCCGTCGATGGAAATACCGTTGTCATCATAGAAGGCAACCAGTTTACCCAGACCCAGCGTACCCGCCAGAGAGCAAACTTCATGGGAAATACCTTCCATCATGCAGCCATCACCCATAAAGGTATAGGTGAAGTGGTCGACGATGTCATGACCAGGACGGTTGAACTGTGCAGCCATAGTACGTTCAGCAATCGCCATACCCACAGCGTTTGCAACACCCTGACCCAGCGGGCCAGTGGTGGTTTCTACACCCGCGGTGTAGCCCACTTCCGGGTGACCCGGCGTTTTGGAATGCAGCTGACGGAAGTTTTTCAGTTCTTCAATCGGCAGGTCATAACCTGTGAGGTGCAACAGGCTGTAAATCAGCATTGAGCCGTGGCCGTTAGACAGAACGAAACGGTCGCGGTCAGCCCATGCAGGGTTCTGCGGGTTATGGTTCAGGAAATCGCGCCACAGGACTTCGGCAATGTCGGCCATGCCCATAGGGGCACCCGGGTGACCGGATTTGGCTTTTTGTACTGCGTCCATGCTAAGTGCACGAATAGCATTGGCAAGCTCTTTACGAGAGGACATTTTGACTCCAGATCGGATGGTTGAAGGTCAGGCCTTGACTACTATGCGTAATGGGCTACGCCCAAAAAATTGCCATCAATGTACCGCAAGCCGTGTGCCATGTACATGGAGCATCCTTTTGTCTGGTTAAGAAATCTCTGGAACCTGCTCGCATGTTGCGCAAGTTGCTGCGCGAGTCTGATTAACTTCTTTATACTAGAACCTTAAGCCCGCCCTGCGTGGCTCAATTCCCTCTGAGCAGTTGTCACTAATTAAGGATATTGGCATGAAATTGCGCCCAATTTTACTAAGCCTGAGCGTTGCCGCACTACTGAGCGGTTGCCAGAACATGGACTCTAACGGCCTGCTAGCCTCCGGTGCGGAAGCCTTTCAGGCGTACACATTAAGCGATGCACAGGTAAAAGAACTCAGTGACAAATCCTGCGCTGAGCTCGATAGCAAAGCGAGCATTGCGCCAGCCAGCAGCGAATACGCGCAGCGTCTGAGCAAAATTGCCTCCGCTCTGGGTGACAACATCAACGGCATGCCGGTGAACTACAAGGTTTACGTCACCAAAGACGTGAACGCCTTTGCCATGGCTAACGGGTGTATCCGTGTCTACAGCGGCCTGATGGATATGATGAACGACAACGAAGTCGAAGCGGTTATCGGCCATGAAATGGGCCACGTTGCTCTGGGCCATGTGAAAAAAGGCATGCAGGTCGCGTTGAGCACTAACGCTGCACGTGTTGCCGCAGCCTCTGCGGGCGGTGTGATTGGCAGTTTGTCACAGTCTCAACTGGGCGATTTAGGTGAAAAACTGGTGAACGCACAGTTCTCCCAGCGCCAGGAATCTGAAGCCGATGACTACTCGTATGATTTGTTAAGAAAGCGCGGGATCAACCCAATCGGGCTGGCAACCAGCTTTGAAAAACTGGCTAAAGCAGAAGAAGGCCGCCAAAGCTCTATGCTTGATGACCACCCTGCTTCTGCCGAACGTGCGCAACATATTCGCGACCGTATGGCAGCAGATGGCCTGAAGTAACTTCAGTCAATTAAGCGCTTCAGGCGTTATTGTCGCAGACAGTTTGAACCCGGGCAGCGCGCAGCAACCGGAGCGTACACACAGTACGTGAGGATTGCGAGCACTGCACGGGTTCAAAATGGCCAGTAAAATAGCCTGAACTATTCGCCTTTTTTAGCCGCCTGGATGTAGAGCATTTCCAGAGCCAACGTTGCACCCGCCAACGCAGTGATTTCAGATTGATCGTAGGCCGGGGAAACTTCCACTACGTCCATACCTACGATGTTCAAATCTTTCATACCACGAACCAGCTTCAGCGCACGATCGGTCGTCAAACCACCAATAACCGGCGTACCGGTACCTGGTGCAAAAGCAGGATCCAGGCAGTCGATATCAAAGGTCAGATAAACCGGCATGTCGCCGACAATCTGCTTAACCTGTGCCAGCACGTCATCCACGGTACGATCGTTTACCTGGCCTGCATCCAGCACGGTAAAACCATTGTCTTTGTCGAACTCAGTACGGATACCAATCTGCACAGAATGGTTTGGATCGATCAACCCTTCTTTTGGCGCGGTAAAGAACATGGTGCCGTGGTCAAACTCGCAGCCGTTCGCGTAGGTATCGGTGTGGGCATCAAAATGCACCAGCGCCATTTTACCGAAGTGCTTAGCGTGGGCGCGTAACAGTGGCAGCGTCACGAAGTGGTCACCACCGAAAGAGAGCATACGTTTACCGGCAGCCAGCAGTTTTTCGGCATGAGCTTGCAGGCGTTCACTCATATCACGCGCGTCACCGAAGGCGTAAACCAGGTCGCCACAGTCAACAACATTCAAACGTTCGCGCATATCGAAGTTCCACGGGAAGCGGTTGCCTTCCCATGCCAGATTAGTAGAAACCTGGCGGATAGCCGCTGGACCATGACGTCCACCCGCGCGGCCAGAAGTTGCCGCGTCAAATGGCACGCCAGTAATAACCCAATCAGCATCGCTGTCGTATGGCATAAAATTCAGCGGAAAACGTAAAAAACCGAAGGCATTGGATACCAGGGAGTTATCGTATTGATGGCCTAAGGTGCTCATTGTCTGACCTCGCGGTGAATAGTTGAATTAATGTCAAAAAAAAATCCCTTCCGCGTCGTTAAACCCGACGAGAAAGGGACTGGATGCATTCGTAGACTGCTTGTTGGAGCAGATTATCGCCGTAAATTCGTTCGGGTTCAATAGCGCAGAATTCATCCGCTGTTGGGCGAATAAACCTGCGCAACCCATTAATCCTTACTCATCTTCTAAGTAAGTATAGCCATACAACCCGGCTTCGAACTCTTCGAGGAACTGCTGCTGTAAACCTTCATCCAGATCGGTCTGTTTCACCTGATCGCGGAAGTGCTTCAGCAGGGTGTTCGGATCGAGCTGTACGTATTGCAGCATATCTGCAACGGTGTCGCCTTCATCAGACAGCTCAACTTCTACGCTGCCGTCAGGGAAGACAAATACGTCAACCGCTTCGGTATCACCGAACAGGTTGTGCATATTGCCCAGAATTTCCTGGTATGCGCCGACCATAAAGAAGCCCAGCAGCGGCGGATTTTCCGCATCGTACTCTGGCATTGGCATAGTGGTCGCAATACCGTCGCCATCGATGTAGTGATCGATTGCACCGTCGGAATCGCAAGTGATATCCAGCAACACGGCACGGCGCTCAGGGACCTGGTTCAACCCTTCAAGCGGCAGTACCGGGAACAGCTGATCGATGCCCCACGCATCCGGCATTGACTGGAACAGTGAGAAGTTGACGTAAATCTTATCCGCCATACGTTCTTGCAGTTCATCAATAATCGGACGGTGCGCACGGTTGCTCGGATCCAGCAGACGCTGGATTTCATGGCACATGCTCAGATAAAGCTGCTCAGCCCAGGCGCGTTCCTGTAGCGAAAAATTACCGGATGAATAACCCGTATGGATGTCATGCAGGTCATTCTGGCTGTCGTGCAGCCATTCACGCAGCGAGCGACGGTTGTTCGGCTCGTGCATTTCGCCCCAGGTTTCCCACATGCTTTGCAGTGCGCGTGACGCATCTTCAGCAGGTGCCGTTGGCGTAGTGTATTCGTTGCGTTCAACACCGATGATGTTCGATACCAGCACAGTGTGGTGAGCGGTAACTGCACGACCCGATTCGGTAATCACCGTTGGATGCGGCAAACCATTTTCTTCGCACGCATCACCGATTGCCCAGATGATGTTGTTGGCGTATTCGTTCAGGCCATAATTGACCGAACAGTCTGACTGAGAACGCGTCCCTTCGTAGTCCACGCCCAGACCGCCGCCAACATCGAAGCATTCAATGTTAACGCCCATCTTGTGCAGCTCAACATAGAAGCGTGCAGATTCACGAACGCCGGTGGCGATATCGCGAATGTTCGCCATTTGCGAACCGAGGTGGAAGTGCAGCAGTTGCAGGCTGTCGATACGGCCCGCTTCACGCAGCATTTCAACCAGTTGCAGAACCTGAGTCGCCGCCAGACCAAATTTGGATTTTTCGCCGCCAGAAGACTGCCATTTGCCGGAACCTTGTGATGCCAGACGCGCACGCACGCCAAGGCGTGGCACAACATTCAGACGCTCGGCCTCTTCCAGTACGATGCGAATTTCTGACATCTTCTCAATGACCAGATAGACCTTATGGCCCATTTTCTCGCCAATCAGCGCCAGGCGGATATATTCACGGTCTTTATAGCCATTACAGACAATCACCGAACGCGTCATGCCCGCATGCGCCAGCACAGCCATCAATTCAGCTTTAGAGCCCGCTTCAAGGCCCAGCGGTTCACCGGAGTGAATCAACGATTCAATAACGCGGCGGTGCTGGTTCACCTTAATCGGGTAAACAAGGAAGTAGTTGCCGTTATAACCGTAAGATTCGCGAGCACGTTTGAACGCTGCATTAATAGAACGCAGGCGGTGCTGCAAAATCTGCGGGAAGCAGAACAGTGCAGGCAAACGCTGCCCCTGTGCTTCACGGGCTTTTACGAGTTCAGCGAGATCAACACGCGCTTCCGGGACATCCGGGTCCGGGCAAACGGTAATGTGACCTAATTCGTTGACGTCGTAATAGTTATTGCCCCACCAGGCAATATTGTACGTACGCAGCATTTTGCTGGCTTCCTGGGAGCTCATGGCAACCTCCTGCATGGAGCGGTGTACATCCTGCTCGCCCACTGACGAACCCGAAACAGAAGAGATTTTGTCAGACATGGCGAACCTCAAATTTAGACGAATGTGCAAAACAGTTGACTACTATCGCAGGGGTATCCCGCAATAACAACCCATTCACAGCGTGTAGCGGCAGCATAAGACGCTGACAGATAAGCTGTGCGACCGGTTTCTTTTTCATATCATTGTAAAACACGTTACCGAGCTCCGTAGGACGGGTCGGTGAAACCACGAGAATACTCCAGTCAAAGACAAGAGAGCCCTTGTTCAGTTATCACGGAGATCAATGACCGGCCCGAGAGTCCTGAGAAGCGCCGAGATGGGTATAACATCGGCTGGAAAGTAGCATAGAGATGCAGGTTGCGAGGGGCATATGCGCGACCAAATGGGTCGCCAGATTTTGCGAATTACAGCGGTTCATCAATCGTATCACCTCCACACACGCGGTTCAGGCGTGCGACAAGCCAAAGCTAAGATATTTGCTCAACCCGGCTGGAAGTGGGCAGCACGAAAAATCGTGTGCTTGTTGAATGAGCCGCGCGCGCCGCTTTATACCGATAACAGCTCAAAATTGCAAAACAAAAATCCCGGGATTGCGGCGCTGTCAGTAAAATTTGCCACCGAAGTTTATTTGCGGAAACTTGCAGACGCAAAAATCACTGGTAATCTGATTAATGGATAACCTAGAATAGACGTCCAGATGTTAATCCATCTATACCGATTAACTGTTAGACTGCCTGAAATTAAACCTGCGGCAAAAACTCCATAAATCAGTACATCGAACTGATGTGAGCGCCAATTAGCGGTAGTCTGCACTAACCTAATTCTCTTAGGGTGAATAAAACATGGCTAAACACCTCTTTACGTCCGAGTCTGTATCAGAAGGGCATCCCGATAAAATCGCTGACCAAATCTCCGATGCGGTACTTGACGCAATCCTCGAACAGGATCCGAAAGCACGCGTAGCGTGTGAGACTTACGTCAAAACCGGCATGGTAATGGTCGGTGGCGAAATCACCACCAGCGCATGGGTTGATATCGAAGAAATCACCCGTAACACCGTGCGTGAAATCGGTTACGTGCATTCTGATATGGGCTTTGATGCCAATTCTTGTGCCGTATTAAGCGCTATCGGTAAGCAGTCTCCGGACATCAACCAGGGTGTTGACCGTACCGATCCGCTGGAGCAAGGTGCCGGTGACCAGGGTCTGATGTTTGGTTATGCAACCAACGAAACCGACGTGCTGATGCCAGCGCCAATCACTTACGCACACCGTCTGGTTCAACGCCAGGCTGAAGTTCGTAAAAACGGCACACTGAAATGGTTGCGCCCGGATGCAAAAAGCCAGGTCACATTCCAGTACGACAATGGCAACATTGTTGGTATTGATGCGGTTGTGCTGTCTACTCAGCACTCTGAAGATGTGTCGCAAAAAGATCTGCATGACGCGGTCATGGAAGAGATCATTAAGCCGGTTCTGCCTGCTGAATGGCTAACTGCCAGCACCAAATTCTTCATCAACCCAACTGGCCGTTTTGTTATCGGTGGCCCAATGGGTGACTGCGGTCTGACGGGTCGTAAAATTATCGTTGATACCTACGGCGGCATGGCTCGTCATGGTGGCGGCGCATTCTCCGGTAAAGATCCGTCTAAAGTTGACCGTTCTGCGGCGTACGCGGCGCGTTATGTGGCGAAAAACATCGTGGCTGCGGGTCTTGCCGATCGCTGTGAAATCCAGGTTTCTTACGCAATCGGCGTGGCTGAACCAACGTCTATCATGGTTGAAACCTTCGGTACTGAGAAAGTCCCGACTGAACAACTGACTCTGCTGGTGCGTGAGTTCTTCGACCTGCGTCCATACGGCTTGATCCAGATGCTGGATTTGCTGCACCCAATCTACAAAGAAACCGCAGCATACGGTCACTTTGGTCGTGAGCATTTCCCTTGGGAAAAAACCGACAAAGCAGAACTGCTGCGTGATGCGGCCGGTCTGAAATAACACCAGCCAGCACAGTAACCTTCAAAGGCCAGCGCTCTGCTGGCCTTTTGTTTTTCTCTGTACAGAACCCTTTTCTCCTTCCTGAAAGTATTGCCTCCTACCCGAACAATCAAGAATGAAAGCGGTTACACCTATGTTGATTGAGTATTAATTAAGATTATTCTTCATGACAATGGCTTGTTGCTGCGCTAGTTACAAAATATTTCAGATTAGTCCTGACAATCATTTTTTGATTTTATTTTATTCAAACAACATACTGTTTTATATAAAAAATTAAACATACACTTCTTGACACTAGTGTAAACGATTACACCAACGTGAGTTGAATCACAAAATTTCACGTCGCGTTAACCTACTCTTTAGTACAGGTAAAGTTACTAATTCAACTGGAGAGCATTATGCCTGACATAAAAAAACAAGGGCGCTCGAACAAAAGCATGACCTTTTTCGTCTGTTTCCTTGCAGCCCTGGCCGGTTTGTTATTTGGCCTTGATATCGGTGTTATTGCCGGTGCATTACCGTTTATCGCAAAAGATTTCCAGATAACAGCACATCAACAAGAATGGGTAGTAAGTTCGATGATGTTCGGTGCAGCAGTCGGTGCCGTGGGTAGTGGCTGGCTCTCCTTCCGTATCGGGCGTAAATACAGCCTGATGATTGGCGCGGTGCTATTTGTTGCCGGTTCATTATGTTCAGCGTTCGCACCAAATACCGAAATCCTCATTATTTCCCGCGTATTGCTGGGTCTGGCTGTGGGCGTTGCGTCTTATACCGCGCCGCTATATCTGTCAGAGATTGCCCCGGAAAAAATCCGTGGCAGCATGATCTCGATGTACCAGTTGATGATTACCATTGGTATTCTTGGCGCATATCTTTCCGATACCGCATTCAGCTACAGCGGCTCATGGCGCTGGATGCTTGGCGTTATCACCATCCCTGCGTTAATTTTACTGATTGGCGTCTTTTTCCTGCCAGACAGTCCACGCTGGTTCGCGGCAAAACGCCGCTTCCACGATGCAGAGCGCGTGCTGATGCGCCTACGTGATACCAGCGCAGAAGCAAAACGTGAGTTGGAAGAAATTCGTGAAAGCCTGAAAGTCAAACAAAGCGGCTGGTCATTGTTTAAAGAAAACAGCCACTTCCGTCGTGCCGTATTCCTGGGTGTTCTGCTACAGGTGATGCAACAGTTCACCGGTATGAATGTCATCATGTACTACGCACCAAAAATCTTTGAAATCGCCGGATTTACCAACACCACACAGCAAATGTGGGGCACCGTTATCGTTGGTCTTATCAACGTACTGGCAACCTTCATTGCCATTGGTCTGGTGGACAGATGGGGACGTAAACCTACGCTGGTGCTGGGCTTTATGGTTATGGCGGTGGGTATGGGTATTCTCGGCACGATGCTGCACGTGGGTATTCATTCCCAGGGCGCGCAATACTTTGCCATCGCCATGTTGCTGATGTTCATCATTGGTTTTGCGATGAGTGCTGGCCCGCTGATTTGGGTACTGTGTTCTGAAATTCAGCCGCTCAAAGGCCGCGATTTTGGTATCACTTGCTCAACAGCAACCAACTGGATTGCGAATATGATTGTTGGTGCAACGTTCCTGACCATGCTTAACACGTTGGGTAATGCGAATACCTTCTGGGTCTACGCGGCGTTAAACCTGTTCTTTATTGTTCTGACTCTGTGGCTGGTCCCAGAAACCAAACATGTTTCTCTGGAACATATCGAACGTAACCTGATGAAAGGTCGTCGGTTACGTGAGATTGGTGCTCACAACTAACAATCACAAGCCCCTCTCCTGAATCGAGAGGGGCTTGCACCCTGCTCTGCCTCGCACTATTCTCTGCCGTTATGAAATCCCCAAGACTCCCCATCGCCATCCAACAGGCCGTTATGCGCTGCCTGCGGGAAAAACTTCAGCAAGCAAATCTGCACCTGGGTCGTAACTACCCGGAGCCGAAACTGGTTTATCAGCAACGTGGTACTGCTGCGGGTACCGCGTGGATGGATAGCTACGAAATTCGTCTCAATCCCGTGTTGTTAATGGAAAATCAGCAGACCTTTATTGAGGAAGTTGTGCCGCATGAACTGGCGCACCTGTTGGTCTGGAAACACTTTGGCCGCGTAGCGCCTCACGGCAAAGAGTGGAAGTGGATGATGGAAACCGTGCTTGGTGTTCCCGCCCGTCGTACCCATCAGTTCGAAGTACAATCCGT
>DASXXQ010000142.1:0-12470 GCA_036502985.1 Buttiauxella sp. | reverse complement strand
AATTTCACGTAGCTTGCCGCAACGCCACCCATCACGAACACACCCAGTAACGACAACGCTTCACGCAAGCGCGTCGATTTACTGCTGACCAACATCTCAACTGATGTTGATCCCATGCGGTAGCCCTTCAGGAACAAGAACCATGAGCCAGGGATAATAATTGCAAGCCATGCCACACAGTAGAATAGCGGCCCGAGGATATTGCCGCCCGCCGCCAACGCCATGCCGATACTGAGCAGGATTGGGATGAGCATCCCCGGAATCATCGAATCGCCAATACCTGCCACTGGCCCCATCAGCCCCACTTTCAGGGTGTTGATGGTTTCGCCGTCAATCGGTTCACCGTTAGCGCGCTTCTCTTCAAGGCCCAGCACCATCCCATTCACAATCGCGCCAAGCTGTGGCTCAGTGTTGTAAAACGAGGCGTGGCGCTTGAGCATATCTTTGCGTTCTTGCTCGTCGGGATAAAGCTTTTTGGCCACCGGCAACATACTCAAACAAAAACCGAAAGATTCGAGTCGTTCAAAGCTCATGGAGGAGAGGTTGTACATCATCCAGCTGCGCCAACAACGACGCAGATCCTGGCGAGTGAGTTTACGTTCTTCCATCAGAATTCATCCTCATCATCAGTCGTCGTTGAGGAGGCTACACGTTCAGCCTGCGGCTCAGGTTTGTAGTTGTAGTGAATTAACGCCAGCAGTGCTCCGACGATCACCAGCGCCACCATGTTCAGTTTCAGGAATACGATGCAGATAAACCCCACCAGGAAGTAAATCAACATGCTGTAATTTTTGATGATTTGCTTGAGCAGAATAGCAATACCGACAGCGGGCAGGATGCCGCCGAGTACGTTCATCGTCGACAGGACGATGTGCGGCAGGCTATCCATAAAGGTATTGATGTATTGCGCGCCGAAGTAGACCGCAATAAACGTTGGTACAAAACGCATCACAAAGTTAGTGGCTTGCGGCCAAATTGCGCTGTTGAGATAGACGCCACGTTCATCGCCTTTCTCCAGCGCCAAATCCGCGCGGTGGTTCCACCACGAGTTCAGCACCATCATGGCGTTAAATAATACGGTGCCTGCAATACCGATTGTTGCCGCCAGTGCCACAGCCACTTCAGGGCCTTTGTTGGAAAGAATGCCGAGTGCGATAGCCGGGAAGGCAACAAAGTTAAGATCCGCAGGCATCGAACCACCGGGGGTTACCATGGCGATGTACACGGCCTGAACCGCGACGCCAATGATAATCCCGGTTTGAACATCGCCGAGAATAAATCCTACCAGCATCCCTGAAACCAATGGGCGGGTAATCAAATACCAGCCGCCGGTTAGCCCTAACAGCCATGGGCTGCTTAATGCACCGAGGTAACAGAGAATGCCGATTAAAGCCGCTTCGAAAGCCATAATGGACTCCTTTATTTGAGTTTTTGGCGAGCGTCTTGCCAGCTGTAGCTACTGGCATCGGGTACCAGACGAAATTCAATCTGATGCCCGTGCTGCGCGAGGTAGTCGAACGCTGCTGCCTCTTCCGGGTTCACAGATTGATTAGGGCCAATAGTGGTGGTAGTGGCTCGCGCGCTCATCGGGCCAACATTGATTTTTCTGTTACTGTTTTGCAGGCTGATACCTGCTTCTTCGATGTTTTTTAACGTGACGGGTGATTTGCCAATCACAAAATAACGTTTCTCGCTGGCGATGATCTTTGGCAATTTCTCAATCGCAGTTGCGGTATCAAACAGCCAGACTTTGATGTCCTGAACCGCACCTTTCATTACCGAAGAGAGCAGAGGATCGGCGGCAACAGCATCGTCGATAGCGATAATGCCATCGCACGGTAGCTCTTTTGCCCAACGGGTGACCAACTGGCCGTGGATCACCCGGTCGTCAATGCGTACAAAGGAAATGCTCATAGTTGCCCCTTAGAAATCATCTGACTGTGCGGTTTCAGCAAGTGTTGCCTGTACCAGCGTTTCCTGGGTGTTGGCCAGTAATTGCGTGGTGGCTTGCTCGACATCCTGAAGATCTTTTATCTCATCGCTTAAAAGCAACATGGGGAAATTGACCCCGGCGAGCACGGTAACCGGTGGTTGTGTTTCCTGGTTGAATGCATGATGACAAGCCACGTTCCACGGCGTTCCGCTTTGCAAATCGCACAGCACCACCACGCCATCGGCCCCTTTACTTGCCTGTTTCAAAACCGCTGCAAACTCTTCTCCAAAACTGTTGATACCCTTGTTTTCAGTCAGCATGACGGGGAAAACGTGGGGCAATTCGCCATATACCATGCGAGAACTTGCCAGCAGAGCCTCTGCCAGTGAACCGTGTGTTGCCAGAATGACGTTGATCATATTTATCCCCTTACCCAAGCTTTCATGGTCGCGAGCTGCTGATTTTTACCGTTGCCATAAGGTGAAATTCGGTATTCCCCTACGGCTGCCGGAATGATGAATGTTTCGGCGTAATGCACGACGAAAGGTTCGAATGCGCCGCCAGGGCTTTCGACCAGAGCCTCAGCACCTTCCACCAGATTCAGCACGTTCACGCCACCGTGCGTATGATGTGTTACGGGTTGAGTAAACCAGTGGCGACGGGTTTCGATGAACTCACGCTCATGCAAACCCGTGCGTTCTTCACGCCAGCCATCACCTTCGGCAATCGGTTCAAAATGGTTGACGAGATGCTCGGTTACCCACTGTGTATCACGCTGCCAGTCAATAACTTGTGCGCCATGTTCAAGATGTACCGGGCGGGGTAAACCATCCAGACCCAGGCGGCCCCAGTCCCATAATTTGAAGGTGAAGATGTACGGCGTGGCGCTGATTTCCAGAACCATGGCGCCAGAGCCGGAACAATGCACCGTGCCTGCTGGGATCAGGAAGTGATCGTGTTTGTGTGCCGGGAAGCGGTTAACAAATTTCTCATCATCAAACGCTTGCTCACCGCGTTGGGCACGAGCAAGGGAGTCGAGCATTTCTTGTGGATCGATTCCTGTTTTCGTCCCCAGATAAACTTCCGCACCGGGTTCGGCCTCCAGCATGTAGTAGCTTTCATCCTGGGTGTAGTGCATTCCGAAATGCTGTTGGATGTATTCGGTAATGGGATGAACCTGGAAACTTAAATTCTGCCCCCCGATGGTATCGAGAAAATCGAAGCGGATCGGGAACTCCGCGCCAAAACGGGCGTGTACGCGTTCGCCAAGCAGAGGGCGGGGATAGAGCAACACCAGATCCTGAGAGGGGATCTCGATCCGCACATTACCAAAACGCAGTAACAGGCTGTTCTCCTCGGGCACACAGTCAAAACACCATGCGTAATTTGGCTTTGAGGGATCGAGATCAAACTTGTCTTTCATCCATTGCCCGCCCCAAACGCCGGGGTCGAAGAATGGCACCACGCGGAAGGGTTGTTGCGTGGTTTGTTGCAGACCGTGGCGCAATGCCGCACCGCTAACCATTGCCGGTTTATCCGGATTATTGGTATCGAGCAGAAAATCAGCGCGCTTTAGCAGTGGCGTTTTATGGCGGTCAAATACACGCCATTCAATGAAAAAAGCGCGTTTGTAGCGGCGCAGAATATCTTCATCGTTGTTATTCGCCCCCCAGTTACCTAATTCACCCCGACGAAAACGCTGTTGGATTTCCCAGCGTGCCAGGTCGGCATAAACCAGCACGTCGCCAGTATGGATAAGTGCAGCGCCTGGGCCATAAACCACGACCAGGCCTTCGTGAATTTCGGCGACTTCCCGCTGTGCGGCGCTCAGTTTTTTCGGGCAGAAAAATTCGGGTAATTCGTGGCAAGAAAGCACGCCGAATACACGATCGTCTGTCAGGTTATACGCCAGCAAATCATGCAGGTGTTGCTCGCTTAACCGCGCAGACTCAGCATTAACAATAAGCGCCGGGTTAAGGTGAGTGATGAGCTGCGCGTGCAAAGTATCTAGCTGAACGCCGGGGTAACAGTCGATCACCAGGACTGTTTTACCTGTATGCGAGAGCCGCTCAGTGACGGCTTGTTTTATGGCGAGCCATCCCTGCCATGCCTGTTGGTCAAACCCCGTAACGCGGACTTCGGGATATTTATCGTAGGATGCAGGATGCATAGTATTCTCCCTGTTTTTGATATTTTAAGATTAATCGATTAACCCATTTTGAACAGTGTGGTAAACGCGATTAACCCGCCACTTTTAGCAAGACATGGCTCAAAGTTGAGTTATCTGTGATGGTATTCACATTGAAATATGCAATTTTTTGGTTATTCGATTAATCTGTGAAAAATTGCATTACTCAGAGGAGTGCTAATGAGCACCGTTACCCTTGCCCAGGTTGCTAAACAGGCCGCCGTATCAACCGCGACTGTGTCGATGGTTTTGCACAATCGTGGTCGTATTTCAGATGCTACCCGTCAACGCGTGTTAAAAGCGCTGGATGATTTGGGTTACGTTTACAACCAGACGGCAGCGAATTTACGCAATCGCACCAGCAATCAGGTGGGGCTTTTGCTGCACGACATCACCAACCCCTTTTACGGTGAAATGACCGCGGGCTTGAGCCAGGAAATGGAACGTCATGACTTGCTGCTGTTTCTGGCAAACAGTGAAGAATCCGGCGAGCGGCAGCAAAAATTTGTTGATTCGCTGATGCGCAATAATGCCTGCGGGATGGTGCTGTGCGCGGCAAGGGAAACGCCTCCGCTTTTTTTTGAAACCCTGAAACGGCGCAACATTCCGGCAATTATGGTGGTGCGCCCAATGGACGACGTGGATTTCGATTTTGTTGGCACTGACAACTTTTTGGGGACACAGCTGGCGACACAGCATTTGTTACGCCTGGGGCATCGCCATATCGCCTTTATCGGCGGCAGTGAAAACTCCATCAGCCGTGCGCAACGTATTGGGGGTTACAGCAGCAAATTGCTGGAACATCGTATTCAGCCAAATAGCGAGTGGGTGGTTTCGTCATTGGCCAGCCAAAGTGATGGTGCGCGGGTAGCCGAAGATCTGTTCCATCGCTATCCGGAAATCACGGCGGCGGTGTGTTATCAGGATATTGTGGCATTGGGCGTGATGCAGACACTGCGTAAGATGGGCCGCCAGCCGGGCGTTGATTTTGCGCTGGTGGGATTTGATGACATCACCGAAGCGTCGCTTGTGCAGCCTGCGCTGACCACCGTTTCGGTCGCGGCCAAAGAGATTGGCCGTAAAGCAGGCGAGTTGCTGTATAGCCGTATTCAGGGTAATGACGAGCCTCCGAAACGGATAATACTTCCGCCTACACTGGTGGTGCGTGAGTCATGTGGTTTTGGAGAACACAGGCGTTAAACGCCAGGAAGAGGGGTTTACATTCTGCAAAGCCGCTTCATTTTCGAACCCGCTCCAGGGTTCCATTCCTCCAGGCATCTCGGTGGCTGGTGTGATCAGGCGACGCAGGGAACGGTAATGCTATCAATCTCAAGCAATTCCATAGTGATTTTACGGGAATAATGGCTTTTACTGATAATTGCGGCGTTTTGTCATAAATTTCTTATTATCCGTGTTTTCGGGTGGCGGCCTGCGAGCGGGCTGGTTAACCTGAGAATGTTATCTGTGCAGATTAATTAAAGAGAGTAGATATGGATGAGTCACAAGTCCGCGTTGCAATCGCGGGTGCGGGTGGTCGCATGGGGCGGCAACTGATTCAGGCGGCATTGCAGTTAGATGGCGTAAAACTGGGTGCGGCGCTTGAGCGTACGGGTTCATCCTTAGTGGGAAGCGATGCTGGCGAATTAGCGGGCGTTGCGAAAACGGGCGTCATCGTAAGTGATAGCCTGGATGCGGTAGCCAATGACTTCGATGTGTTCATTGATTTCACGCGCCCAGAAGGCACGCTGAACCACTTGGCTTTCTGCCGTAAACACGGCAAAGGCATGGTCATTGGTACGACGGGTTTTGATGATGCGAGTAAGCAGGCGATTACAGATGCCTCAGCAGAGGTTCCGATTGTGTTCGCCGCCAACTTTAGCGTTGGGGTGAATGTGATGCTCAAACTGCTGGAGAAAGCCGCCAAAGTCATGGGCGATTATACCGACATCGAGATCATCGAAGCGCATCATCGCCATAAAGTCGATGCGCCTTCTGGCACCGCGTTGGCGATGGGTGAAGCTATTGCTCAGGCGATGGACAAGGATTTGAAAGAGTGCGCGGTTTATTCCCGTGAAGGGTACACCGGCGAGCGCGTTCCAGGCACTATTGGCTTTGCCACGGTGCGTGCGGGCGACATTATTGGTGAACATACGGCGATGTTTGCGGACATCGGCGAGCGTATTGAAATCAGCCATAAAGCATCCAGTCGTATGACTTTTGCAAATGGAGCAGTTAGATCTGCATTATGGCTGAGTTCCATGAAAACCGGTCTTTATGACATGCGTGATGTGCTTGATCTCAATAGTTTGTAAGCTTTATTACCCATCGTGATGTGGTTATTACAATCATAATTGTTTGATTGACAGGGCAATATTTTATTGCCCTTTTTTATTTATTGTATTTTAGGTGTTTCATGTTTTATTTTAAATCAAAGGCCAATAAACCCATATCTTGAGGTGTTATTTCGTTATTTTACTGTTAATTTTGACCATTTGGTCCACTTTCGACGCGTCATGGCCCCGCTTTCCCATTCATCCTGGTCCGCAACCGATTACGCATTATTACTTAGCTGTTGATTTCAACGGTCAATTCATCTTTTTTCCACCAAAACGCTAAAAAACACATAAAAAGTTGCTCTTATGGTAGACTTTTCCGCGGCTGCTCACTAGAATGCCGCCGTTTGTCAAAAATCCAAATGACAGGCTGTTTTGCATTGATTCATGAAATGGTTTTGAATTAATATGCAGATAAATTGACTGTTTATTCTCTGGAGGGTGTTTTGATTAAGTCAGCAATATTGGTTCTGGAAGACGGAACCCAATTCCACGGTCGGGCCATCGGGGCATCGGGTCAGGCTGTTGGGGAAGTCGTTTTCAATACCTCAATGACCGGTTATCAAGAAATCCTCACTGATCCTTCCTACTCCCGCCAGATCGTCACTCTTACTTATCCTCATATCGGTAATGTCGGCACCAATGCTGCTGATGAAGAATCCTCCCAGGTACATGCGCAAGGCCTCGTTATCCGTGACCTACCACTGATTGCCAGTAACTACCGCAATACTGAAGACCTTTCTTCTTACCTCAAGCGTCATAACATTGTGGCCATCGCCGATATCGATACCCGTAAGCTGACCCGCATTCTGCGTGAGAAAGGTGCACAAAACGGCTGCATTATTGCCGGTGATAACCTGGATGCCGCACTGGCGCTCGAGAAAGCAAAAGCATTCCCAGGCCTTAATGGTATGGATCTCGCTAAAGAAGTGACGACCCAAGAATCTTACTCATGGCAGCAAGGGAGCTGGACGCTTGAAGGCGACCTGCCAGAAGCGGCTAAAGAAGAAGATTTACCGTTCCATGTTGTGGCTTACGATTACGGCGTGAAACGTAACATTCTGCGTATGTTGGTTGACCGTGGCTGCCGCCTGACTGTTGTACCGGCACAAACGCCTGCAGAAGATGTGCTGAAGTTAAATCCAGACGGCATCTTCCTGTCCAACGGCCCTGGTGACCCGGCGCCATGTGATTACGCGATCAGCGCAATCAAATCCTTCCTGGAAACAGATGTGCCAGTATTTGGCATTTGTCTGGGCCACCAGTTGCTGGCTCTGGCGAGCGGCGCGAAAACCGTGAAGATGAAATTTGGTCACCACGGTGGCAACCACCCGGTTAAAGACCTCGACCGTGATTGTGTGATGATTACTGCTCAAAACCATGGTTTTGCAGTTGAAGAATCCACACTTCCGGCGAACCTGCGCATCACACACAAATCGCTGTTCGATGGCACGCTGCAAGGCATTCATCGTACTGATAAAGCAGCATTCAGCTTCCAGGGGCACCCAGAAGCGAGCCCAGGCCCGCACGATGCAGCACCGCTGTTTGACCACTTTATCGAATTGATTAAGCACTACCGTTCTACCGCCACTCTTATCAGCAAATAAGTATCAGGAGCTAAGAAAATGCCAAAACGTACAGATATAAAAAGCATCCTGATCCTCGGCGCCGGTCCGATTGTTATCGGCCAGGCGTGTGAGTTCGACTATTCCGGTGCCCAGGCGTGTAAAGCGCTGCGTGAAGAGGGTTACCGTGTCATTCTGGTGAACTCTAACCCTGCGACAATTATGACCGACCCGGAAATGGCCGATGCCACTTACATCGAGCCGATTCACTGGGAAGTGGTTCGCAAAATTATTGAGAAAGAGCGCCCGGACGCAGTGCTGCCAACAATGGGCGGCCAGACTGCACTGAACTGTGCGCTGGAGTTGGAACGTGAGGGTGTACTCGCCGAGTTTGGCGTGACCATGATTGGCGCTACCGCCGATGCGATTGATAAAGCGGAAGACCGCCGTCGTTTCGACGTGGCGATGAAAAAAATCGGCCTCGATACTGCGCGTTCTGGCATTGCACACACCATGGAAGAAGCGCTGGCTGTTGCGGCTGACGTGGGTTATCCGTGCATCATCCGTCCTTCATTTACCATGGGCGGCAGTGGCGGCGGTATTGCTTACAACCGTGAAGAATTCGAAGAAATCTGTGAGCGTGGCCTGGATCTTTCGCCAACCAAAGAGCTGCTGATTGACGAATCCCTGATTGGCTGGAAAGAGTACGAGATGGAAGTTGTGCGTGATAAAAACGACAACTGCATCATCGTTTGCTCTATTGAAAACCTTGACCCAATGGGTATCCACACCGGTGACTCCATCACCGTTGCACCAGCCCAAACCTTGACCGACAAAGAATATCAAATCATGCGTAACGCCTCGATGGCGGTACTGCGTGAAATTGGCGTGGAAACGGGTGGTTCTAACGTGCAGTTCTCGGTTAACCCGAAAACTGGCCGTCTGATTGTTATCGAGATGAACCCGCGCGTATCGCGTTCTTCTGCGCTGGCCTCTAAAGCAACCGGCTTCCCGATTGCGAAAGTGGCAGCCAAGCTTGCTGTGGGTTACACCCTCGATGAACTGATGAACGATATCACCGGCGGCAAAACGCCTGCGTCGTTCGAACCTTCCATCGACTATGTCGTGACCAAAATCCCACGTTTTAACTTCGAGAAATTCGTGGGTGCAAACGACCGTCTGACCACACAGATGAAATCTGTGGGTGAAGTAATGGCGATTGGCCGCACGCAGCAAGAATCACTGCAAAAAGCATTGCGTGGCCTGGAAGTGGGCGCGACCGGTTTCGACCCGAAAGTGAATCTGGATGACCCGGAAGCGTTAACCAAAATCCGCCGCGAGCTGAAAGATGCTGGCGCTGAGCGTATCTGGTATGTGGCTGACGCATTCCGCGCAGGCCTGTCCGTAGATGGCGTATTCAACCTGACCAACATTGACCGCTGGTTCCTGGTGCAGATTGAAGAGCTGGTACGTCTGGAAGAAAAAGTCGAAGAAGTAGGCATTACCGGGCTGGAGTACGACTTCCTGCGCATGCTCAAGCGTAAAGGTTTTGCCGATGCGCGTCTGGCTAAATTGGCTGGCGTTCGCGAATCTGAAATCCGTAAGCTGCGTGAACAATACAAACTGCATCCGGTTTATAAGCGTGTTGATACCTGTGCTGCGGAATTCTCTACCGATACCGCGTACATGTACTCCACTTATGAAGACGAGTGCGAATCTAACCCGAACAACGACCGTGACAAAATCATGGTGTTGGGCGGTGGCCCGAACCGTATCGGCCAGGGGATTGAATTTGACTACTGCTGCGTACACGCCTCGCTGGCGCTGCGCGAAGATGGTTATGAAACCATCATGGTTAACTGCAACCCGGAAACTGTTTCTACTGACTACGACACTTCTGACCGCCTGTACTTCGAGCCTGTTACCTTCGAAGATGTGCTGGAAATCGTCCGCGTTGAGAAACCAAAAGGCGTTATCGTGCAGTACGGTGGGCAGACTCCACTGAAACTGGCGCGTGAACTGGAAGCGGCAGGTGTACCGATTATCGGCACCAGCCCTGACGCAATCGACCGTGCAGAAGACCGTGAGCGCTTCCAGCACGCCGTTGACCGTTTGAAACTGAAACAACCTGCGAACGCCACTGTTACGACTATCGAAATGGCAGTCGAAAAAGCGGCGCACATTGGTTATCCACTCGTTGTTCGTCCATCCTACGTACTGGGTGGCCGGGCGATGGAAATCGTCTATGACGAAGTGGATTTACGCCGGTACTTCCAGACCGCGGTAAGCGTTTCGAATGATGCGCCAGTGCTGTTAGACCGTTTCCTTGACGATGCGGTAGAAGTGGATGTGGACGCAATTTGCGACGGCGAAACCGTGCTGATTGGCGGCATCATGGAGCACATCGAACAGGCTGGTGTTCACTCCGGTGACTCCGCATGTTCTCTGCCAGCTTACACGCTGAGCCAGGAAATCCAGGACGTGATGCGCCAGCAGGTGCAGAAACTGGCTTTCGAGCTGCAAGTTCGTGGTTTGATGAACGTACAGTTTGCAGTGAAAGATAACGAAGTTTATCTGATTGAAGTGAACCCGCGTGCTGCGCGTACCGTACCGTTTGTTTCTAAAGCCACCGGCATGCAGTTGGCGAAAGTTGCCGCGCGTGTGATGGTTGGGCAAACGCTGGTTGAGCAGGGTATGACGAAAGAAATCATCCCGCCGTACTACTCTGTAAAAGAAGTGGTGCTGCCGTTCAACAAATTCCCGGGCGTTGACCCACTGTTAGGGCCAGAAATGCGCTCTACTGGCGAAGTCATGGGTGTAGGCCGTACCTTCGCAGAAGCGTTCTCGAAAGCGATGCTGGGTAGCCAGTCAACTATGCGTAAACCAGGCCGCGCGCTGCTGTCTGTTCGTGAAGGTGACAAAGAGCGTGTGGTTGACCTTGCTGCTAAGTTGCTGAAACAAGGCTTTGACCTTGATGCCACGCACGGTACTGCAATCGTACTGGGCGAAGCAGGCATTAACCCACGTCTGGTGAACAAAGTGCATGAAGGTCGTCCGCATATTCAGGACCGTATCAAGAATGGCGAATACACCTACATCATCAACACTACCGCAGGCCGTCAGGCGATTGAGGATTCCAAACTCATTCGCCGTAGCGCACTGCAATACAAAGTGCACTACGACACCACCTTGAACGGCGGTTTTGCGACGGCGATGGCGTTAAATGCTGATGCGACTGAGAAAGTCATTTCAGTTCAGGAAATGCACGCGCAGATCACCAAATAATAGTTGGCTGTTCAGTGTCATAAGGCTCACTTCGGTGGGCCTTTTTTTGTGATGTAAATCACGCATGTAGGCTGATGATTATTAAGCGTCTACACTGTGATGACTGAGCATATGGACAAGCAATATTATGATTTTGATTATTTATGCACACCCTTACCCGCAACACTCTCATGCAAACCGCAGAATGATAGAACAGGCCTCACTTTTGCCTGACGTGGAAGTGCGCTCGCTTTATGAGTTATACCCCGATTTCAACATTGATATTGCTGCTGAACAGGAAGCTTTAAGCCGTGCTGATTTGGTTATCTGGCAGCATCCAATGCAGTGGTACAGCATGCCACCCCTGATGAAGTTGTGGATCGATAAAGTACTTTCTCACGGTTGGGCGTATGGCCATGGCGGCACGGCTCTGCGCGGTAAAAACGTGATGTGGGCGGTCACGACCGGAGGCGGCGATAACCATTTCGAATTGGGTAATCATCCAGGTTTCGATGTTCTCGGGCAGCCATTGCAGGCTACGGCGTTGTATTGCGGTATGAACTGGTTGCCGCACTTCACCATCCATTTCACTTTTGTCTGTGACGAAAACACCCTCGAGGTTCAGGCCGAAATGTACAAACAACGGTTGCTCGACTGGCAGGAGGCAAATCATGGATAGCCATAGCATGATTCAGGCGCTTATCTATCTCGGCTCAGCCGCGATAATTGTGCCGATTGCGGTTCGCCTGGGCTTAGGTTCTGTACTTGGCTACCTGATAGCCGGATGCATTATCGGCCCATGGGGATTACGGCTGGTTACCGATGCCGAAACTATTCTGCACTTTGCGGAAATTGGCGTGGTGCTGATGTTGTTTGTCATCGGCCTGGAGCTTGATCCGCAACGTTTGTGGACGCTGCGTGCGTCAGTATTTGGCGGCGGTGTGCTGCAAATGGTAGCGTGCGGTTTGCTACTCGGTTTGTTCTGCATGTTCCTCGGTTTGCGCTGGCAAGTCGCCGTGTTAATTGGCCTGACGCTGGCACTTTCTTCCACCGCTATCGCGATGCAAGCGATGAACGAGCGTAACCTGACTGTTTCACAAATGGGACGTAGCGCGTTCGCCGTTCTGTTATTCCAGGATATCGCCGCAATCCCGCTGGTGGCGATGATTCCCTTGTTGGCCAGCAGT
>DASXXQ010000141.1:0-3492 GCA_036502985.1 Buttiauxella sp. | reverse complement strand
GATGTTTCGGATGATTCCCTGCTACGCAATTTAGACCGTTGGTTATTACCTGAACTGCATGGTGTACACTCGTTGCGCGCGCTGAAAAACATCGATGTCACAAGAGCGTTACAGAATCTACTCGACTGGAACGCACGCGTTCGTCTGGATAGTGCGCTGCCAACTCATTACACTGTGCCAACCGGAAGCCAGATTGCGATCCGCTATGATGATGAAAACCCGCCAGTTCTTGCTGTTCGTATGCAGGAAATGTTTGGTGAAGCGCGAACGCCGGTCATTGCCGAAGGCCGTGTACCACTGGTTCTGGAACTGCTCTCCCCGGCGCAGCGCCCCTTGCAGATAACGCGTGATTTAACCGCTTTCTGGAACGGAGCGTATCGGGAAGTGCAAAAAGAGATGAAAGGACGTTATCCAAAGCACGCCTGGCCGGATTCGCCAGCAGATGCGTTGCCAACGCGGCGTACTAAGAAGTACCAATAACTTTGAGAGATTTCCTCTTTCGCCATTGGCGGAAGAAAGGAGAATCAGGCCGTGCGCCTTATTTTTGGTGGAGAAAGCAATGGCGGGGAATGACCGCGAACCGATTGGACGTAAAGGCAAACCTTCACGTCCCGCAAAAGAGAAAGTAAGCCGCCGTCGAGTCCGGGATGAGGAGTATGACGCGGATTACGACGATGATTATGATGACGAGGAGCCGATGCCACCACGCAAAGGAAAAGGTAGCGGTAATGGCCGTCCGCCACGTAAAAAGCGCCGCTGGTTGTGGTTCTTTATAAAACTGTTTGTCGTCTTCTTAGTGCTGTTTGTGATTTACGGTGTCTACCTCGACCAGAAGATCCGTACCCGCATTGATGGCAAAGTCTGGCAGCTCCCGGCGGCAGTGTATGGCCGTATGGTGAACCTTGAGCCAGATATGCCGTACAGCAAAAAAGAGATGATTAACCTGCTCGAAGCTACCCAGTACCGCCAGGTGACGCGCATGACGCGCCCGGGTGAATTTACGGTACAGGGCAACAGCATCGAGATGATCCGTCGTCCGTTTGATTTCCCTGACAGTAAAGAAGGGCAGATCCGCGCACGTCTGGTATTTGATGGCGATCATCTGGAATCCATCCAGAATATGGATAGCAACCGTAGCTTCGGTTTCTTCCGTCTGGATCCACGTTTGATAACCATGTTGTCTTCGCCTAACGGTGAACAGCGTCTATTTGTGCCACGCACCGGTTTCCCGGATCTGCTGGTTGATACGCTGATCGCGACCGAAGATAAACACTTCTACGAGCACGATGGGATAAGCTTCTACTCCATTGGCCGTGCGGTGCTGGCGAACCTGACAGCCGGTCGTACCGTACAAGGTGCGAGTACGCTGACCCAACAGTTAGTTAAGAACCTGTTCCTGTCGAGCGAACGTTCTTACGTACGTAAAGCGAATGAAGCGTACATGGCGCTGATCATGGACGCTCGTTACGGTAAAGATCGCATCCTTGAGCTGTATCTGAACGAGGTCTATCTCGGTCAGAGCGGCGATAACGAAATTCGCGGTTTCCCTCTGGCAAGCCTGTACTACTTTGGCCGTCCGGTAGAAGAGCTGAGTCTCGACCAGCAAGCGTTGCTGGTGGGTATGGTGAAAGGGGCGTCAATTTACAACCCGTGGCGTAACCCGAAACTGGCGCTTGAACGTCGTAACCTTGTGTTGCGCCTGCTTCAAGAGCAAAAGGTCATCGACCAGGAACTTTATGAGATGCTGAGCGCTCGCCCACTGGGCGTGCAGCCGCGTGGTGGTGTGATTTCGCCACAGCCTGCATTTATGCAGATGGTGCGGAATGAGCTCCAGACCAAACTTGGCGATAAAGTTAAAGACCTGTCAGGCGTTAAGATCTTTACGACCTTCGATTCCGTTTCCCAGGATGCGGCAGAAAAAGCAGTCAGTGAAGGCGTTCCGGTACTGCGGGCATCCCGTAAGCTGAAAGATCTTGAAGCGGCAATGGTCATCGTTGACCGTTCTACCGGTGAAGTTCGTGCAATGGTTGGCGGGGCGGAAACGCAGTTTGCTGGCTTTAACCGCGCAATGCAGGCTCGCCGTTCTATCGGTTCTCTGGCAAAACCTGCGACCTATCTGACAGCATTAAGCCAGCCAGACACTTACCGCCTGAATACCTGGATTGCCGATGCGCCTATCGCGCTGAAACAACCCAACGGGCAAGTGTGGTCACCACAAAACGATGACCATCGCTACAGCGGCCAGGTCATGTTAGTGGATGCGCTGACGCGTTCGATGAACGTGCCGACGGTTAACCTGGGGATGGCGCTGGGCTTACCTGCCGTAACAGACACCTGGGTAAAACTCGGCGTGCCGCAAAACCAGTTGCATCCGGTTCCTGCTATGTTGCTCGGTGCGCTAAACCTGACGCCAATCGAAGTGGCTCAGGCATTCCAGACCATCGCCAGCGGCGGCAATCGCGCAACGCTTTCGGCATTGCGTTCGGTTATTGCTGAAGATGGCACCGTGCTGTATCAAAGCTTCCCACAGGCCGAGCAGGCTGTCCCTCCACAGGCGGCGTACATGACGCTGTATACCATGCAGCAGGTAATGGCTCGCGGTACGGGGCGTGCGTTGGGTGGTAAATACCCGAATCTGCATCTGGCAGGTAAAACGGGTACCACCAATGACAACATCGACACCTGGTTTGCCGGTATTGATGGTAAAGAAGTGGCAATTACCTGGGTTGGGCGTGATAACAACCAGCCGACCAAACTGTACGGTGCGAGCGGCGCGATGTCGCTCTACCAGCGTTATCTTGCTAACCAGACGCCAATTCCGTTGGTACTTAATCCACCGGAAGATATCGTCGATATGAGCATTGATAGCGCGGGTTACTTCCAGTGCGGTGGCGGCGGAGATCGCGTATTGCCTGTATGGACGACCAATCCGGATGGGTTGTGCCAGCAAAGCCAACAGGCCGAGCAGAACAACAATCCGTTTAGCCAGTCACAACAGCCACAAACTCAGCAACCGCAACAGCAGCAACAGCAACAACCACAGAAGCAGCCAGAGCAAAGTAGTGATGGTGTTGCTGGTTGGATTAAGGACATGTTCGGCAGTAAATAATCCGCGCTGTTTTCCAATAAAGCCTCCGTTTGTAACGGGGGCTTTTCTTTTTTGTTAATTCCTTGCAATTACTCTGGTTAATTATTATTCCCTCGCACTTTCAAGGGGTGTGATCCGCTTGCTATGGGCTTTCCGTTTCGTCTATTATTCTGCGGCATAATAATAATTATCGTTTACGTTATCATTCGTCACTTCATCAGAGAATCAAAAATGGCGCGTTCAACCACCGGACAAACAGTCAATACCTCAGTCCGCAAACTTGCATTTTTTGTTGCTGCAGCAGTAAGCAGCGTGAGTGCATCGAGTTTTGCAGCAGACAACACAACCACTAAAACTAAAGAAGATACCATCACCGTTTCCGCCAGCGTTGCTGACGAGAGCGC
>DASXXQ010000140.1:0-3223 GCA_036502985.1 Buttiauxella sp. | reverse complement strand
ACCCGCCGTGGTTGGGTTCAGCAGTACCACATTGGTGCGCTGCGTAATAACAACCTGCGCCAGTTCAAACTGCTGGGGCCTGATGTGGGCTTTGACTCCATCAACGACCGTCCAATGGCTGAAGAACTTTCTCGCCTGCTTAGCAAGCAAAACGAAAACAACGAACTGCCAAAAACAATCCTGTATTGCCTGAACCCACGCGATAACGAAGTGCTGGGCACGATGATTGGCAACTTCCAGGGCGAAGGTATGCCTGGCAAGATGCAGTTTGGTTCCGGTTGGTGGTTCAACGACCAGAAAGATGGCATGGAGCGTCAAATGACGCAGCTCGCGCAGCTTGGTTTGCTGAGTCGTTTCGTTGGCATGCTGACTGACAGCCGTAGCTTCCTGTCATACACCCGCCATGAATATTTCCGTCGCATCCTGTGCCAGATGATTGGCCGTTGGGTTGAAGCAGGCGAAGCACCGGCAGATATCCAGTTGCTGGGCAACATGGTGGAAAACATCTGCTTTAACAACGCCCGAGACTACTTTGGCATTGAACTGAACTAATCAGGCTCTGAGGTTGATATGCAATACATCAAGATCCATACGCAAGATAACGTCGCTGTTGCGTTAGTGGACCTGGCCGAAGGTGACGTCGTTGCCGTTGACGGTGCAGAGATTGCTCTGCGTCAGCCGGTTCTGCGTGGGCATAAATTTGCGCTTACCACCATTGCGCAAGGTGAGAATGTCGTTAAATACGGTTTACCCATTGGCCACGCTTTGGCAACGATAGAAGCCGGTGAGCACATCCACTCACACAATGCGCGTACGAATCTGAACGATTTGGACGAGTATCGCTATCAACCTGATTTCCAGTCTTTGGAGCAGCAGGCCGCAGACCGTGAAGTAAGCGTGTATCGCCGTGATAACGGAACGGTGGGGGTGCGTAACGAGTTGTGGATTTTGCCGACCGTGGGCTGTGTAAACGGCATTGCGCGTCAGATTCAGAACCGTTTCCTGAAGCTCAACAGTGACGCCGAAGATATTGACGGTGTATTCCTGTTTAGCCACCCGTTCGGTTGCTCGCAGCTGGGTGAAGACCACATTAACACTCGTACCATGCTGCAAAACATGGTGCATCACCCCAACGCGGGGGCGGTGTTGGTAATTGGCCTGGGTTGTGAGAACAACCAGGTCAGTGCCTTCCGCGAAACACTAGGTGAATACGATGCATCTCGTGTTCATTTCATGGTTTGCCAGCAGCAAGACGATGAAGTGGAAGCCGGGCTTGAGCAACTACAAGAACTCTATGAAGTGATGCGTCACGACAAGCGTGAACCAGGCAAACTCAGCGAGCTGAAATTCGGCCTTGAGTGCGGCGGTTCAGACGGTTTGTCCGGTATTACGGCTAACCCTATGCTTGGGCGTTTCTCAGACTATATGGTGGCTAATGGCGGTACGACTGTACTGACCGAAGTCCCGGAAATGTTTGGCGCTGAACGCATCCTGATGAGCCACTGCCGCGACGAAGCCACGTTTGAAAAAACGGTCACGATGGTTAACGACTTCAAACAGTACTTCATTGAACACAATCAGCCGATTTACGAAAACCCATCACCAGGGAACAAGGCTGGCGGTATTACCACGCTTGAAGAAAAATCCCTCGGCTGTACGCAAAAAGCCGGTGAGAGCGAGGTAGTCGATGTGCTGCGTTATGGCGAGCGCCTGAAAACGCCAGGTCTGAATCTGTTAAGCGCGCCGGGTAACGATGCCGTTGCCACCAGTGCGCTGGCTGGAGCAGGCTGCCATATGGTTCTGTTCAGCACCGGGCGCGGCACACCATACGGCGGTTTTGTGCCGACTGTTAAAATCGCAACCAACAGTGAGCTGGCAACTAAAAAGCCTCACTGGATAGATTTTGACGCAGGCAAACTGCTGCATGGCAGTGACATGAACACGCTGCTGACAGAGTTTATCGACACCATTGTTGATTTCGCTAACGGCAAAAAAACCTGCAACGAGCGTAATGATTTCCGCGAGTTGGCTATCTTCAAAAGCGGCGTGACGTTGTAAGTCGCATTGTAGGTGCAACTATGAAGCGGCATTTTGAAATTGAAAATGCCGTTTTTTTTCGTCTTGAGATTACAAACAAGGACATGTCATGACCGCGTATTGGGTTGCCCAGGGCGTCGGCGTTCTCGCCTTTGTTGTTGGCATCACCACCTTCATCAACCGCGATGAACGGCGCTTTAAGCTACAACTGGCAGGTTATAGCGCCATCATTGGTATTCACTTCTTTTTGATGGGCGCAAGCCCAGCGGGCATGAGCGCGGAACTTAACGCGATACGAACCGTGATTTCCCTTCGTACTCGCAGCCTTTGGGTTATGGGGATTTTTATAGCCCTAACGCTCGGGCTGGGCCTTGCGAAATATAACCACGTCATGGAATTACTGCCGATTGCCGGAACGGTCGCCAGTACGTGGGCATTATTTCGCTGCAAAGGATTAACTACGCGCTGTGTAATGTGGTGTTCCACTGCTTGTTGGGTGACGCATAACTTCTGGTTGGGGTCGATTGGCGGGACATTAATTGAAGGGAGTTTTCTGGTCATGAACGGCCTGAACATCGTTCGTTTCTGGCGTATGCAAAGGCGGGGGATTGATCCGTTTAAAATCGAAAATGAAGTGCAGCGGCAGGAATAAAAACTCCCCGCCTCGAAAGGCAGGGAGTATTGAGCATTAACCGCGTAACGGGTTTTTATCGGCCAGGCGAGCGTCTTCTGCCTGACAAGCCGCCGCTGTAAACAGCACGTCGGTTGAGGAGTTCAGTGCTGTCTCACAAGAATCCTGCAATACACCGATGATGAAGCCTACCGCAACCACCTGCATGGCAATCTCATTCGGGATGCCAAACATGCCGCATGCCAGTGGGATCAGCAGCAGAGAGCCACCCGCCACACCAGACGCCCCGCAAGCACACAGAGAAGCCACCACGCTCAGCAGTATGGCTGTTGGCAGGTCTACTGGCACACCCAGAGTATTTACCGCAGCCAATGTCAGAACGGTAATTGTGATTGCCGCACCAGCCATATTAATGGTTGCGCCCAACGGGATGGACACGGAATACGTATCGCGGTCCAGATTCAGCTTCTCACACAGTGCCATATTGACTGGAATGTTTGCCGCAGAACTACGGGTGAAGAAGGCCGTTACGCCACTTTCACGCAGGCAGGCGAA
>DASXXQ010000139.1:0-2108 GCA_036502985.1 Buttiauxella sp. | reverse complement strand
CAGAATAAACAGCGGCAATATCAGTAGCCACACTTCCATACCCGGTGATTGCAATGAGAATTGCCCAATCAGCACGCCGATAACCAGCGTGACACCGACCAACGTTTTTCTATAACCCAGGCGGCGCAATACCTGTGTAACAGTTGATTTCGCCAACAATGAGCCAATTGCTGTCGGCGCCATCATGCATCCTGCTATCAACGCGGAATAACCAAAACCGACTTGCAGCATCAAAGGCATAAGGAAAGGAACACAACCGGTTCCGAGGCGCGAGGCGAGATTCCCTACAATCCCGATAGAAAAGGTTCGCGTGCGAAACATAGGGAGAGCGATAAGCGGCGTTGGGTGTCTGCGTGCATGCCAGATATACGTCGCCAGAAGAAGCAGGCCGCCGAGGATAGTCAGAATGCCAATATAGCTTGCAACGATACGCTCACCGAATAACTCCATCCCGCTTGAGATAAGCACCAGGCTTAAACCAAATAAAAGAAAGCCCGTCATATCGAAGCTGCGGCGCGGAGTCGTAAAGTTCGGCATGTACTTGCGAGCGTAGATAAGCCCAAGAATACCGATAGGTATATTAATGAGGAAAATCCAGTGCCAGCTCGCCCATGTCACCAGAACACCGCCGAGAAGCGGGCCTAAGATCGGGCCAACAAGTCCTGGCATAGTGACGAAGTTTAAAACCGGTAATAATTCGCTGCGTGGGTAAGCGCGTAATAATGCTAAGCGGGCGACCGGCATCATCATCGCGCCGCCAATACCCTGTATGACCCGGAACACGACCAATTGGGCGAGTGAGCCAGACATCGCACAAGCAAACGAGCCGAGAGTAAAGAGGGAGACCGCGACCATAAACACGCGGCGAGTGCCAAACCGGTCGGCTAGCCAGCCGCTGACGGGGATCAGCATCGCAACGGTAAGGGTATAACTGATTATCGCGGATTGCATTGCCAGCGGTGAGCGGCCAAGACTATGGGCAATTGCGGGTAATGCAGTGTTCAGAATCGTGGCATCCAGTGCCTGCATAAAGAAAGCCATCGCCGCAATCCACGGTAGCCCGGCCATACTACGAGCAGTTTTGGTCATTTTTATCCTGATGTTTTAACGCACCCAGGAAATGTGTGGCCCTTACCCGTGGTCGAAAGGTTCTTTTAACAGTGCCTGGCCCGCGATTAACGCGGCCTGGCTGTCACCCAAGGTAATGGCATCAACGATAGCCTGGTGCAAATCGAGCTTAATAACTTCGTTATCTGTAATAGCAGTAAAGTAATTGTAATAAATAGAACGGAATAAGTTAGCGAAAGAACAAAGGAAAGGGTTACCACTCATTGCATAGATTTGTTCATGATAAGCCATATCGACTTCTACCCAGCGTTGCCGGTCAAATGCGCTTTTCAGCTTTATCATCTCAGCCATCATCTCGTTGAGAAAGGCTTTCTGCTCTTGAGTACCATTTATAGCGGCCATTGCGCAGGCCTGGGGTTCCAGGCTATTGCGCATAACCAGGAAGTACTCCACCACGTCATTAAAGTTTTCCTCTGTCATCCACCAGGTCAGCAGTTCCTTATCAAGGAAGTTCCAGTGACTGCGAGGCATAACGCGTGTACCTATGCGTGGGCGAGGCAAAACCATTCCTTTGGCTGTTAATGTCTTTACTGCTTCTCGTACAGCTGTGCGGCTAACACCGAAGAGTTCACCTAATTCGATTTCACCAGGTAAAATACTGCCCGCTTCGTACTCACCCTTAAGAATGCGTTGCGCTAGTTTTTCCGCAAGAACATAGGAAAGGTTCTTTTGTGCCGCGAGTTGTTGTGCAGATAGAGACATAAATGCAATTCCTTTAGCGTTGCTTCTATTAATAGTATGCCACCAGGTATCCTTCCCTGATGCTTAAAACAGCAAATATCCCGTGTTATATGACATTTTCAGTGGTTTTGGCGAAAAAAAAGACGCTTGGTAATTTGTTTGCAATAAACACTTGTCAGCTTCCAGAAAATCCCTATACTGCGCCTCCACTGACACGGCACAACGGCTTACAAACCGGCCCGTCAGCCAGATGAAAAGCGAAAATAAACGCTTGACTCTGAAAGAGGAAAGCGTAATAT
>DASXXQ010000138.1:0-3164 GCA_036502985.1 Buttiauxella sp. | reverse complement strand
CCGCCACCATGACCACGTCCGTGGTCGCGTCCACGATGATCATCACGATCGTTCCAGCCAGCGCGGTAACCGTTCTCGAAACTACTACGTCCACGGTCTTTATACCAACCACGGTGGTAGCCGTTGTCATGGCGATGCCAGCGGTTATCACGCCATTCATAGTTGTTACGCCAGTAATCACGATCGCGCCAGCCGCCACCGTCCCAGTAATTACCGCGATAATCCTGATCGCCTATTTGAAGCTTAACCGACGGCAGCAGGGTGATTTCGCCCGCATTTGCCACCAGCGGTACAGATGCCAGTAATGCAATCGCAAGAATCAGTGACCTGAACATACTCTCTCCTTAATACACGGTAACCGCCAGGCGGTCTGTTAACGCAATATTAAGTCGTGGTAAACAATTGTTTCATCGCCACAACTCCTAAATCGCAGGAGAGAGCACTTTTTGCTAATTTAGCTGATAATTAAACCAGCTTGTGATAACGGTTACACTAAAATTTCTTCGATTTCTGCTAGCTCTTCTGCGGTGAAGTGGCGATTCGCCAGCATGCCAACGGCATCATCGATCTGGCTGGTTTTACTGGCACCAATAAGAACCGATGTCACTCTGTCTGCGCGTAGCACCCATGCCAGCGCCATTTGCGAGAGTTTTTGTCCGCGGCGTTGCGCTATCGCATTCAATTTACGGACTTTTTCAAGTTTCTGAGTCGTGAGCTGGTCAGCATTGAGGAAAATGCTCCCACTTGCGGCGCGTGAGTCCGCCGGGATGCCACTCAGATAACGGTCAGTGAGCTGCCCGCCCGCCAGAGGTGAAAAGGCAATGCTTCCCACACCTTTTTCTTGCAGCACATCCAACAATCCTCCCTCTACCCAACGCTCAAACATTGAGTATTTCGGCTGGTGGATTAAGCATGGCGTACCGAGATCGTTAAGAATATCGATTGCCTGTGCCGCAAGTTCTGCCGGGTAATTTGAAATGCCGACGTACAACGCTTTACCCTGACGCACCACGGTATCCAACGCACGCATTGTCTCTTCAAGCGGAGTTTCCGGGTCCGGGCGGTGATGGTAGAAGATATCGACATACTCAAGCCCCATACGCTTCAGGCTCTGGTCCAGGCTTGAAATCAGATATTTACGCGATCCCCAATCACCATAAGGGCCATCCCACATGGTGTATCCCGCTTTTGACGAAATAATCAGTTCGTCGCGATATGGAAGGAAATCTTCACGCAGAATGCGGCCAAAGTTTTCTTCAGCAGAACCAGGCGGTGGCCCATAGTTATTGGCCAGATCCAAATGGGTAATCCCGGAATCAAACGCGCGACGCAAAAGCTGGCGGCTGTTGTCCAGAAGCGTGGTGTCACCGAAATTGTGCCACAAGCCCAGTGAAATGGCGGGCAGTTTAAGTCCGCTGCGCCCACAACGGCGGTATTCCATTGATTCATAACGCGCAGAATGTGCCTGATAAACCATTTGTTTCCCCTGTTAGTGATAATGCCTGACGTAATGTATACGTTTACACAAGATTTCTGGCTATCAGACTACACCTCAGTTAAGTGTAAATCCCTCTTTCCACGACCTTATTCTCCAGGTTCCTCGACAGTGATCACATATGCCCAATACTCACTGTAAGCCCTCTTAGAAGGAATAAGTCATGTCTTACACCATCGCGGACTATCTTCTGGACAGATTCACCGAGGCCGGGATCACCCATCTGTTTGGTGTCCCAGGCGACTACAACTTACAGTTTTTGGATAACGTGATTAATAACCCGACGCTGGCCTGGGTGGGTTGTGCCAACGAGCTTAACGCTGCTTATGCCGCAGATGGCTATGCCCGTAGCAACGGTGCCGCAGCATTGCTAACAACATTTGGCGTCGGTGAGCTCAGTGCAATTAACGGCATTGCCGGAAGCTATGCCGAATATTTACCGGTTATCCATGTCGTCGGTGCACCCTGCCTTGGTGCGCAGCGGCGCGGCGAGTTAATGCACCACACCTTAGGCGATGGAGATTTCAGGCATTTTGCGCGTATGGCCGAGGAAGTGACGGTGGCTCAGGCTTCGCTCACGGCAGAAAATGCATGTTATGAAATAGACCGTGTTTTGCACCAGGCAATAACGCAAAGTCGTCCGGGCTATTTACTGTTACCCAGTGACATATCGCAGGCTCCTGCAACGCGTCCGACAAAACCACTCTTAATGGCACAACCTGACACAGACCCAACGTTATTGGCTGAATTCCGCGCCTGCGTGCAAGAACGCCTTGCGGAAAGCCGCAGTGTGGCGCTGTTGGCGGATTTTCTGGCATTACGTTTTGGGCAACAAAAAGCGTTGCAGCAGTGGATGGATGATACGCCAATGCCGCACGCCACGTTATTGATGGGAAAAGGGTTGTTCGATGAAAGCCAGCAGGGGTTTGTCGGGACTTACAGCGCCGCCGCCAGCGACGCGGGGATTATCCAGGCGATAGAAAAGGCTGAGCTGGTGATCTGCACAGGCGTCAAATTTACGGACACCATCACCGCTGGATTTACTCAGCATTTTACCCTTCAGCAAACCATCGACATTCAACCGAATGCGGCACGAGTCGGTGAACGCTGGTTCAGCGGAATAAGCATGCGGGATGCAGTAAATGAGCTGCATCAACTGTGCAAGCGCCAGGTTTCAGGCTGGCCGGTACCAAAGCAAAAACCGCCAGCACTACCTTCAGGTACGCCCGGAAAACTGGACCAACATGCATTCTGGCAGGCAATGCAAAACTTCCTGCAAGCCGGAGATATCGTTCTTGCTGATCAGGGAACCGCAGCCTTTGGCGCGGCGGCACTGACATTACCGCCAGGAGTAACGTTTATTGCCCAACCGCTGTGGGGCTCGATAGGCTTTACGCTGCCCGCAGCATTCGGAGCGCAAACCGCCTGTCCACATCGTCGCGTGGTATTGCTGGTGGGGGATGGTTCGGCACAGCTCACCATTCAGGAAATAGGGTCCATGCTGCGCGATGGACAACGACCGGTCATTTTCTTGCTCAATAACGACGGTTATACCGTTGAGCGCGCGATTCACGGTGCCGAACAGCGTTATAACGACATCGCATCGTGGAACTGGACGCAAATTCCCCAGGCGCTGAATATTCACAACCCGGCGCAGTGTTGGCGTGTA
>DASXXQ010000137.1:0-33983 GCA_036502985.1 Buttiauxella sp. | reverse complement strand
TTCCTCGCAGCCTCATCCTCGTTCCCGCTTGATAACAGTAAACTGGCAGATTTGCGTGATTATCGTGATGAGAAATTTGTCTCGCTAGCCGAAGGGTTCGCGACTTATAACGGTTTTCAGGAAGCGTTTCACATTGCCGGTTTTGAGCCAGAAATCGTGACGCGAGTGAACGACATTTTCTCGATGATAAGCCTTGTGCAGGCCGGTGTCGGATTAGCGTTAATGCCGGGGAGAATGAAAAGAGTGTACGAGAATTCAGTACAACTGTTGAAGCTCGCTGAGCCGTATCAAATGCAGCAATCTATTGCGATTGTCTTTGCCCGCAACCGCGAACTCGACCCGAACCTGCTGGCACTTGCCGCCGAAGGGCGCATGTACGCCCGTTCGTTTAACGAAAACACCTAACGCTGCGCCTTCACTCGCTCGGCCAGGCGTTTAATCAGCTCAATGCTATTTTGTTCCGCACACAGCATATCGCCTTCGCGGAATGCCTGGCGCGTCAGGCCGGTCAGCACGCTGCCGGGTGGCATCTCGATTGCCAGACGCACATCGCGCTCGTTAGCGGCAATCATCGCATCACGCCAGCGCACGGTGCGTGACATATTCAGCGCCAAATCCCCGGCAATTTGCTCGGGTTGCCACACGACTCGGGCAGTACTGCCGCTAAGATAGGTACAATGTGGACGCATAAGCGCCACATCATTAAAAGCCTGTTGCAGTTTCAGGGCAGGTTCACGCAGTAATTCACAGTGCGACGGTACGCTTACCGCCAGTTGCTTAGCCTTCTGCGCCCCGGATGCCAGCGCACATTGTGCAACTGTCGCCATATCCTCATCCCGGCCCGCAATCACAATCTGCTGCTCGGCGTTGATATTGGCAATGTAGGTTCCGCTTCCTTCCACCAGCGCTTCAACCTGGCTTAACTGCAAACCTGTAATCGCCGTCAGACCATAACCTTGCGGATACGCCTGCTCCATTAAATCGCCACGCAGTGCGACTAAACGCAGCGCATCTTCAAAGCTCAACGCCCCTGCCACCACCGCTGCCGGAAATGCGCCAATAGACAAACCGCACACCATATCCGGCCGTACGCCGTGATGTTCCAGCGCCTTTGCACGGGCAACGCCGGCAATCAGCAGGCAAAGCTGAACGGCGCGGGTATGTTTCAGCGCTTCGGGTGAATCGAGCGAGTCCGCTTCATCGCCTAAAACAGCATGAACACGCGACATAATGTCGCCATCTTTCGATAACGTCTGCAACATGCCAGCACGCTGCGTTCCTTGCCCTGGGAAAGTGAACAGGATTTTCATGCTTCTCCCTTAAACGCCCACGGGTCGATAACCTGTTGCGGCCCACAGTTGGTTTTCAGCAACGCACGCCCATCGCGCAGCCATTCAGTCAGTGCAAAAGCGCCGTGAGTCGTTTCGATTTGAGTATCCACACGGCATAACAACTGGCTAACCACCCGCTGCCATTCCAGCAAAGCCTCGCGTTCTACACGCTCAGGGCAACGGATAACCAGATCGAGATCGCTATCGGCATGGAGCACCGGGACTTCGGTCGCCAGCGCATAACCCACGCTGCCGGTAATCCCCCAACCCCAGGGCCATTCGCGCATTGCCAGCTGAATTGCCCCCTGAACCGGTGGCATAGAAACAAACGGGGAATCGACTAATCTGTCGCGGGAAGCCAGCGATTCCGGTGTCACAACGCGTTTAATGTTCGCGCTATTCACCCAACCGGCTGCCCGCTGGTCACGGCGCATTCCACGAACACCAACGGGAATGCGCCCTTCATGGTTCACATCACGTCGCACCACCACCGGCAGCGCAAGCCGCCACTGGCTTTTCACCCACTCTTCACTTACCCCTTCAAGGGCTGCGCTTTCGGTTAGCCAGAGTAAGTCGTGCGGACGTGGTGCGTTCATGATTTAGATTCCTGAAGTCAAAGAGATAAACAAAGGTAATGACAGGATAGAGAGCACAGAGCTCAGCAGCAAGACGGCTTCAGCATCGGGCGACTGCACGCCGAAACGGTTGCCGAATACCACGCCAAAGAAGCCAGCAGACAACGCAATCATCAGGATCGCAGTGACTGCAACGGGGCCAGTCAGGCCCAACGCCATGACGATACCCCAGGCGATGAACGGCTGAATCAGCAGTTTGGTGATGGTCGCGGTGCAAACCATGGTGTTGATTTTCAGCTTACGGGCAGAAAGGATAACACCGGTCAGGAACAATGCCGCCGCAGTGGCGGACATACCCAACGGTTTGATAGACGACAGCAGTAGGTCTGGCATACGAATACCAATGGCAGACAGCACCACGCCAAGCAACGGCCCCCAGACGATAGGTTTTTTCAGCGAACGCCACATCAGAACCGGCAGCATAGCAAGCGTCGAACCTGCCGCTTCGCCCGCCGCACGAGCTTTTTCGCGTTCCAGAATCATCAGGCAGAACGGTGTCATCAGGACGGAACCGCAAGCGATCGATACCGCAACAGACAGCGACGTTGACGGGCCTTCACCCAGCACGCTACCCAGAATAGGTAAACCCAGCGCCGCATAGTTCGGCAGCGCGACAGTCAGCGTCAGCACCGCCGCATCCTGCGGAGATTTTTTGAAGACTTTCGTCGCCAGGAAATAAATGGCGGCATAAGTAATCCACATTGCCAGAACCAGCACCACACTCATGGGCGACTGTTTGACGATACCCGCCCACGGCGTTTGTACCGTTGCGCTAAACAGCGCGGCCGGCAGGGCAAAATCCATTACAAAGATATTGAGCAGGGAAACATTTTTGTTATCGACCATCTTTGCTTTACCGGCGAAAAAGCCGAGCAGCATGATGACAAAAATGGGCGCAAGAGCATGAACAATCACGTAAGTCATAACTTCACCTGTAGTTAAAAAAGAAATCTGGCACGGCTGCGATGATTATTATTTTTCAGGCGATTATGTCGGGCATTCGGCATTTGAATTTGTAGGGCGGGTAAGCAACGCGCAACCCGCCGGGTTTTAATCGGTGGATGTCGCTTACGCTAATCCACCCTACGTTATTACAAATTTCACCGCCGACGCCTTTCTATAATCTCTGGCAGGTCTGTCTGTTATTTCAATCGTTACCAGCTTGCTCGCATACGTTCGCGAACCTGTGCCGAACTGCGGCGATTTTCCGCATTCAGCCTGTTTTTCAGGGTGTTATCAGTACGCGCTTCGCGTACCGCAGTGGCCAAAGCCGCATTCACTGTGTTCATATCGTCACTTTGTGGCGCTTCAGGGTTCGCGATATCCAACAAAGCGGATAACAGACCCAGAGTTTCATAGTTGCTGATGTCATACGCCATTGGTGGGATAGTCGCGGCGAGTTTTTCCAGGGCTTCGACAGTACGCAGCGTGATACGCGCCGCAGACTCTTTACCCATCGCGTGGATCATCACGCCGGAATCGTTAAATGCGATAAGGCGGTTTGCCTGGTAGCCGTGCGCCAGGAATGCACCGGACATCGCTTTGCCGACAATCAAACCCACCACCGGATGGCCCGCCAGACGTGCATTGGCGTAAGCCGCTGCCGCACCGGCCAGCGCCTGGTGAATACCAAACGCTTCTTCGCGGCGGCCATAGGCCTGACTCGGTACGTCAATAACCGCCACAATGGCGCGTTTCTCTTCCGCGTTTGCATCTTCGGCAATGGTTTCGCTGACGACTTTCGCCAGTGTCCAGCCTTCAAGCAGGCCCACTTCACCACCTGCGGCACGCGGATAGTGGTTATTTTCATCCGGCACGACCGCAATAAAACGAGCGGCTTTGCCGTCAACGCTGCCATCAGCAACCTGTACGGAGGCACATAGCCCAGCCATACGCGGTGCACCAGCGGTGAGTTTGTCCAACCAAATGGCGGCGCGATTCAGTTTCTGGCTCATGCGCGTTTCTCCCCAAAAAGCTGTTTAATTTGTTCGGCATCGGCTTGTTTGCTGGTGTCAAAATTGCTCAGGCGTTCGAGATATTCTGCGTAGTTATCGGTGCGATGCGCAGCAGGAACACCTTTGGCGATAGCGTCATTCACGGCTTGCTTGATGGCGTTTGCGCCATCGCCCACCAGCGCTTCCACAAAACCACTTTGGTAGCGAACTTCACCACCGGTCATGCTCCAGATAAACGGACGGTTACGGGAGTCATATTCATCAATCCCCGCTTCCTGCTCGATAACCTGCGGGCCATTCAGGCCAAGGCGCGCTTCACGTGTCACAATCAGGTAGCTGCAAAGCGCTGCCGCAATAGACATGCCGCCGAAGCAACCCACGGTTCCCGCGACTACACCGATAACCGGTGTGTAACGGCGCAAATCAACGATAGCGGCGTGAATATCGGCAATTGCCGCCAGACCGAGATTGGCTTCCTGCAAACGCACGCCACCCGTTTCGAGGCACAGAACTGCCTGAGTCGGAATACCATTGCGGTTATCTTCTGCTGCCAGCTCAAGCGCTGCGGCCATTTTCGCGCCGGACACTTCGCCCATGCTGCCGCCCTGGAAAGCACCTTCGATAGCAATCACCACCGCCGGGCCGCCATTAATCGTGCCTTTCGCGACAACCATGCCGTCGTCAGATTGCACAACAATGCCCTGCGCTTCTAACCACGGTGAAACAATACCTTCAAACGGGTCGAGCAATTCGCGGTAGCTGCCATCATCCAGCAGCAGGCGAGCACGTTCACGCGCTTTGAGTTCGATAAAGCTGCTGTCATTACGCATGGCTCACCTCTTCAAAAACTTGTTCGATACGAATGCGGGCCACACCTGGCGTCGCGCCAAAATCGTGGATTTGCATCTGTCCCGCAGGCAGGCTGGTCAATGCACTGAGGCGCTCAAACAGGGCTTTCCAGCGCTGTTCGCTGTTATCCACAGACGTGGTGATTTCAATATTCAGGGTTTCACCCTGAGTCGCTGTAAACAGAACTTCCATATCACCGGAGCCAACTACACCCGCCAGCGCTTTGCCGCTAACGGTGCGAGTTGCCGGAAATGACAACGTAATGTGTTCCATAACACCCTCTTAAAAGTGTGAATGTTGCGGTAATGGGGTAACGCGTGCGTCATCGCAGGCGATGCGGTCAATCAACAGGGTTGCTGCCAGCAAATCTGCGGCGCCGCCCGGTGAGGCGTTGAGTGCCAGCATTTGCTTATCAAGCCAGGCCAGAGCCGCACGGCCTTCAACCCGCGCCGTACCGCCTGCCACCAGCACGCTGCGCGCACCGTTTTGCATCACTTCCAGCCCTTCAAGCCCGGCACGTGAAAGCACGCATGTATCGCTCAGTGATGTCATGATGGCCATTAGCGCATCAAGACGGGCCTGCTGTTCGGAGGCACCTGACTGGCGGCTGCGACGCAGTTGCGGCAGTGCCAGTTGCATGATGTGCGGGAAGCCAAGCTGCGCTTCTTCGCGAGCACCTGGAACGCGATAGCGCCGTGTCGCGAGTAACCCTTTACTGAAAACTTTTGGTGCGCTGCTGTCCGCAAGGCTTGCAAGTTTTGCGGCGGTCACTGCAATCTCAGTGCTGCTGCCTTCCATACCGTGCATCGCTGCCGCAGAAACCAATAAGCCGAGTGCCCAGATGGCGCCACGGTGCGTGTTCACGCCACCGGTCGCCGCCATCATTTGTGCTTCACCTTCCCGGCCTAAGCGGCCGACCAGTTGACGCAGTGCGATATCCGCCGGGCGCTGCCAGCTTTGCAATGCAAGCGCATGAAACGTCGGGGAAAGGCTGTGCGCCGAGCGCTCCATCAAGGCCAGTGTCAGGTCGTGATGTGCACCGTTTCCCCGGCTATCCACAAGACCGGGTTTCGGGCTTAAGCGTGCTTCTTCAATTAAGCTTTGGGTGGCAACCCTTGCAAGCCATTGCGCGCTGCCTTCAACCCCTGCCTGTGGCTGTAGTTTCATTACCAGCTCCGGAATTTCGCAGGTGGGTTATAAAGACCGCCCGACCATTCCACTAAATCCGCCACGCTGCTGGCAGCCAGCAAAGAGCGGGTAGCGTCTGTGCGGCGAATGCCCATATCTTCCGGGAAGACCACTTTTCCGCTTTGGCGCAGTTGAGCGACACGTTTCGCGTCCACACCCAGGCCAATGTCGGTAATACCTGCAACAGATGCCACCATTGCACGACGTTCTTCCATGCTTTCAGCACGATACAGATACGCGATGCCTTCTTCGGTCAGCACGTGGGTTACGTCGTCGCCGTAAATCATTACTGGAGCCAGTGGCATACCTGAGGATTTGGCTACATCAACTGCGTCGAGTTTTTCAACAAACGTAGGTTTCACGCCTGCCTGGAAAGTTTCGACCATTTGTACGACGAGCTTGCGCCCACGTTGCATCAAGTCAGGTTCGTTTTGCATCGCAAGCCAGGCGGCTGTCGCGTGGCGACGGCCATGTGGATCGTGGCCCATATTCGGTGCGCCACCGAAACCTGACAGGCGACCGCGAGTCACCGTTGAGGAGTTGGCGTCGCCATCAACCTGTAAGGTAGAACCGATAAACATGTCGACCGCGTACTGGCCTGCTAACTGGCAGAACGCGCGGTTAGAACGCATTGAACCGTCGGCACCGGTAAAGAACACATCCGGGCGGGCGCGAACGTACTCTTCCATCCCCAATTCACCACCGAAGCAGTGCACGGTTTCCACCCAGCCGCTTTCAATGGCAGGGATAAGCGTTGGGTGCGGGTTTAGCGTCCAGTGTTTACAGATTTTGCCTTTCAGGCCGAGTTGCTCGCCGTAGGTTGGCAGCAGCAATTCGATAGCGGCAGTGTTAAAGCCAATACCGTGGTTGAGCGATTGCACCTGATGTTCAGCGTAGATGCCTTTAATCGCCATCATCGCCATCAGGATATGTTCTTGCTTGATCAAACGCGGGTCGCGGGTAAACAGCGGTTCGATAAAGAACGGCTTGTCAGCAACAACGACGTAATCAATCCATGAACCGGGGATATCAACACGCGGCAGGTCGCATTCGTCATCCACCAGTTCGTTAACCTGGGCGATAACAATGCCATCGTGGAAAGCAGCGGCTTCGACTAACGCTGGCGTGTCTTCGGTGCTGGCACCGGTATACAGGTTGCCTTTGCGGTCAGCTTTAAAACCGGCAATCAGCGCAACGTTAGGGGCGAGGTCCACATACAAACGGGAATAGAGTTCGATGTAGGTATGAATCGCGCCAATCTCTAACTGACCGTCTTCAAGCAGCTGCGAAATACGCAGGCTTTGGGTGCCAGAGAAGGAGAAATCGAGCTTGCGAGCGATACCTTTTTCAAAAATATCAAGGTGTTCGCTACGCCCGACGCTCGGCATGATCATATGCAGGTTGTGAACTTTGGATGGGCTAACTTCGGCTAACATGCGGGAAAGGAAATCCGCTTGTTTTTGGTTATTGCCTTCAAGCACCACGCGATCGCCTGGCGCGATCAGTTTTTCCAGCATCTCGACAAGGCCTTCGGTTGGAAGCACCTTGCCCTGCACGTTGGTGGAAGCCATACGGCGCTGTTTCTCGGTGCGGCGTGTGTTCCAGACTCGTGCTGGGGTTTGCCCGGACAACATATTTAACCTCCTGATTCAGCCAATCATTTTGATTTGCTTTAGTCTGGTTAAATTGTGCGCCTGACAGGTATGACCATCAATTAAGCTCAGGAACTAATCATTAGCCTTAGAGTAATAATGGATATTGTGTTTTGTGACAGACTTAGAAGGCGTAATGCAAGATTGTGGGCTAGCGGAATGATGCAATCCCCTCCTTCCCGCAAAGCAGAAAGAGGGGTTAAAACATTGGCAGGTATTACTTAGCGGCGTGGGCCGTGATTTGAATAGAGTCGGTATAAGTCACACGTACACTTTGGTTGACTTTAAGATCTTTCAAACGAGCCTGAACTTCCGGGTCTTCAACAGTAATTGTCTTCTGCTGGCCTTTAGGGCCTTCAAAAGTAATTTCGTTCTTTTTCACATCAATGTGTTTGATTTTGAGCTGAACGTTAACCTGGCGGAAGGCTTCATGCGCGCGATCGGCTGAAGTGGCTTTCTCGATACCTTTAGTCGACGATGCAGTCGGTGCGGATTTATCAATATTGGTATCAAAAGCTACAGCGACGGAGCGCGTAACGGTGGTGTCGACAACGTCACCCGCTTTCAAATTTGCCAGCGTACCGGCTTCTTCAGGAACGTTGAGTGACACTTTATTGCCTTCATCTCCCTCCAGCACCACAACATGATTTTTTTGATCAACTGAAACGACTTTCGCGGAAAAGTGGTCGGCCTGGAAATCACCGGAAATTGGCAGCAGTGTGGCGTTTGCGGCAAAAACACTGAACGCAAGCAGCGACACGGTAGCGGCACCTTTGATCATCGTACTAATTGGTTTCATAAATCAGATGTCCTTATAAAGTAAACGAAAATACCCACCCAAATTCATTCAAGTTGCAGGTAAGCGGCAAAGGAGCAAATCCCTGACGCTTACGTTAACTTTAGCCAATAACTGACGTTTGCAAAGCTCTACAGCTTGAAAAATGACGGGTATATAAGCCCTTAGGCCAGGGCTAGTATCAACTTAGCGGTACTTTTTATGGTAGGCATTGCGAGTGGTTTTAAACTCTTCTGCCGCCGCTTTTGCTTCTTTCACTTTACCTTCATTGGCCAGTTTCAGCGCACCGTCAATCTGACCCACCAGTAACTCAAGGCCGTGGCGATAATCTTTCATTTTTGCGCTGTCTGCTGCTTCGTTCTCAAGTTTAGTAGGGGTGCCTTTTTGCGCATCCATTGCTGCGGTACGCATGTTGTTTAGCGAGGTTTTTAACTCAGCCGCGTTGTCGGTGCTTAACACGGTTTTGTAGTTTTCTGCGATGGCATCCATATCATCACCAACATCCTTTGCCATTACAGCGCCTGTGAATAACACAGACGATACTGCCAACATTGCAATTAGTTGCTTTCGCATTACATCACCTTTTTAGTTGTATGAACCCTAAATCATTCGAGTTGCAGGCGGTGGCAAACTCAGGAATCCCAGCAGCTTACTTGAGTAAGTGACTGGGATGAGTGAGTGTAGCCAACGCGCCTGCAGCTTGAAGTATGACGGGTTTACTGACCGGCGATCTTCATCTCCGGCAACAGCACGGAACCACACTGAATATTACTGCGCTTCTCAATATCACTTCCCACTGTGACAATTTCACGCCACATATCTTTTAAGTTACCGGCGATGGTGATTTCGCTCACCGGATACTGAATTTCACCGTTCTCTACCCAGAAGCCAGAGGCACCGCGCGAGTAATCGCCCGTAATGCCGCTCACGCCTTGACCCATCAGCTCAGTCACGACCAGACCAGTGCCCATTTCTTTCAGCATGCCGTCAAAGTCCAGACCGCGCCCTTCGATGCGCCAGTTGTGGATACCGCCCGCGTGACCGGTGCTTTTCAGGCCCAGTTTGCGTGCTGAATAGTTAGTCAGCAGCCATTGTTGCAGGATACCGTCTTTAATAATGTCACGGCGTTCTGTACGCACGCCTTCGCTATCGAATGGTGTAGAAGCAAGCCCCTTGAGTAAATGCGGATGTTCTTCAATTGTTAGCCATTCTGGCAAAATTTGCTTGCCCAGATAGTCGAGCAGGAAAGTCGATTTACGGTAAACAGAGCCACCCGCAATCGCGCCTACCAGGTGTCCGAACAGGCCCGTTGCCGCTTCTGCTGCAAAGATAACCGGCGCTTTCATGGTAGACAGTTTACGTGGCGACAGGCGCGCTAAAGTGCGGCGCGCGCATTCGATACCCACAGATTCCGGGCTATCCAGATCTTCCATTGCGCGGCCAATGGTATAGGCGTAATCACGCTCCATTTCACCGTTCACTTCGGCAATCACACAGCTTGAAAGCGAGTGGCGCGTGGAACAATAGCTTTGCAGCATGCCATTGCTGTTACCAAAAACTTTAATACCATAGTGGCTGTTAAAGCTGCCACCTTCGGTATTGTTGATGCGCTTATCGACATTCAATGACGCATTTTCAGCGCGAGCGGCCAGCTCAATGGCGCGGTCAGCGTCCATCTCAGTCGGGTGGAAAAGATCCAAATCTGGCGCTTCGAAGGCCAGTAATTCTTTATCTGCCACACCGGCAAACGGGTCCGGGGACGTGTAACGTGCAATATCCAGCGCCGCCTGCACGGTACGCGCAACGGCGTCCGGGCTAAGATCGGTCGTGGAGGCACTGCCTTTACGGTTTTGATGATAGACGGTGATGCCTAACGCACCATCGCTGTTAAATTCGACGTTTTCCACCTCACCGTATCGCGTGCTCACGCTGATACCAGTGGTTTTACTGACGGCAACTTCTGCGCCGTCTGACTGAGCGGAAGCTAGTTCCAGCGCCTGAGATACCGCTTGTTCCAGAACCTGACGTTGTTGTGCTACTTGCGTGTTTACTTTCATCGCTACTGCCATAATGTAAGGTGAGTGATTTAAGTCTAACAGGATCAGAACAATTTCGCAGTGAACAGGCTTTACTGGTAGAATTAGCCACTTTTTTTAAGGAGCCTAATATGACTAAGCAGCCCGATGACTGGCTCGACGACGTACCAGATGACGAAAATGAAGACGAAGATGATGAGATTATCTGGGTCAGTAAAAGCGAAATTAAGCGTGATGCCGAGGAATTAAAACGCCTGGGTATGGAACTGATGGAGTTGGGTAAGAACGCGCTCGACAAAATCCCGCTTGATGAAGATTTGCGTGCAGCTATCGATCTGGCGCAGAAGATCAAGAAAGAAGGTCGCCGCCGCCAGGTGCAGTTGATTGGCAAAATGATGCGTTCGCGCGACATGGACCCTATCCGTCAGGCGCTCGACAAACTGAAAAACCGTCACAACCAGCAAGTTGCACTGTTCCATAAACTGGAAGCGCTGCGCGATCGATTGGTTGAAGAAGGTGATGACGCGATGAGTGAAGTGTTAAGACTTTACCCTGATGCTGACCGTCAGCAGTTACGCGTGTTGATCCGCAATGCACAAAAAGAAAAAGCGACAAACAAGCCGCCAAAATCTTATCGCCTGATATTCTCGTATCTGCGCGAACTGGCTGAAAACCAGGTGTAATAAAAAGCCCGCAAAGTTTGGACTGACCCCATAAAGTTGGACAGTACATATTAAGCGGCTTTCAGGGCCTGGGTTCGGTACTCTACCGGACTCAGACCCTTTAGTTTCAGGCTTATCCGCTCGTTGTTGTAGTAATGGATATAGTCCTCTACTGCCTTTCGCAGCTCGCTGATACTGCTGAACTGGCTCAGATAAAAACACTCCGATTTCAGCGTCCCAAAGAAGTTCTCCATCACTGCATTATCCAGACAATTTCCTTTGCGCGACATACTTTGCCTCATGCCCTGCGCCTTTAACTTTGCCTGATAACCTGCCATTCGATACTGCCAGCCCTGATCCGAGTGCAGCAATGGGGTATCTTCTGGGCTGAGCTTCAGGAACGCATCGTGCAGCATGGTATTAACCATATCCATCACCGGCTTCTCCGACAGGCTGTATGAGATGATTTCCCGGTTAAAAAGATCGAGAACCGGCGACAGGTACAGCTTTTTACCCTGTAACGAGAACTCTGTAACATCCGTAACCCATTTTTCGTTGGCTTTTGATGCACTGAAGTTCCGGCTCAGGATGTTGGGAGCCGCCTTACCCGTTTCACCCTTCCATGAACGATATTTCTTCACCCTTATCAGAGACCGGAGCGACAGCTCTGCCATCAGCCGCTGCACCGTTTTATGGTTCACCAGCAACCCCTGTTTTCTCAGTGAGAGCGTTACCCTGCGGTAGCCATAACGCCCTTTGTGATAGCCATATATCTCACGGATTTTGTCTTTCAGCTCAGCATGCCTGTCCACTCGTTTCAGCGCATTCATATTGTGATACCACGTACTACGGGACATACCTGCTGCACGCAGGAGGTCACCGAGGATATGCCAACGCCTTATTTCACTGATTATTCTGGCTTTTTGCCGTTTATTTCGCGTTGAACTAAGGCTTTCAGCTTTTTTAGATAGGCATTTTCGGCTTGCAGGTAACGGATTTCAGCCCGAAGTTCTTCCGGAGACAGTTTTTCCAGTTCCTTGTTTGTCTGAGGCTGCTTACTACTTTTCTTTGTCACTTTTCTGGCTCGTCCGCGTTTAAGTTTCAGAAGACCTGTCAGGCCAGCTTCTTTATAAACGCGAATCCAGTGCTGAACAACGGATTCATTTGAGATGTTAAACCGGGCGGTAGCTTCCCGTACCGAAAGGGCATCGCTGATAATTGCCTGAATAACAGTCACTCTGAACTCTGGAGAAAGAGTTGCACTGTTCCCGGAAAATCCATCGATTCCGTGATACTGATATGTCCTGCTCCAGCGACGTACAGATGTTCTGTCAACGCCAAAAAGCTCGGCGGTACCTCGTGTACCATCATTTCCTGCTAAATAGTGGTTAACTACTGCAAGCCTGGTTTCAAGAGAATGTTTTTGTTTACCCATAAAAAACTGCACCTTACTCAGTTGGGTGTCCAACTTTTGGGGTGCAGTCCAAGTTCTGCGGGCTTTTTTATTGGTGCCTGACGCGTTAATCCTGCCCCATCACCACCGTGCGTAAATCATTTCTAAATGTCTGATATTGCTCGTCGCTAATTGCCTGCGGATAACTCAACACAATCAGCTCATGATCTGGCGTGTCCGCGTGATAAGCCGGATGTCGATGGGCAAATGCATTCTCATGAAAGCCCAGGCTTTGGTAAAAACGCAGGCGTTTATGGGCAATTTCAGTGGTTAAAGGGTCGATCTCCAGAATCGTCAGTGGCTGCATGTGCAGGAACTGGCTCAGCATGCGCTTCCCATATCCCTGCGCACGTAGCTTTCCGTTAACCGCCAGATGCTCAATGTAGGTGTAACCCTCGAAACGCCAGGCACCCATCAAGCCAATAAACTGTTCTTCACCCAACGGTTCATTATCAAGCCATGCCTGCAAAACGTAGTTTGGGCTGTTGAGCGCATAAACTTTAGCTTCGGGTTCGCGTTTCTCATGCCATGGGAACGCGCTTTCATACAGCTCGTCCAACTGCGTAAACCACGGGGCATCAGGAGAAGTAATGGGTTTAATCGTAAGCATAGGGTTCAGTCAGGAAATGCCAGCCCGATGACCGAGCTGGCAATAATGATGTTAAGACGATTACTGATTTGCCGCTTTCTTATCCAGTGCATCCAGCAATTTCTGGTGAATGCCACCGAAACCACCGTTGCTCATCACCAGAATATGGTCGCCAGGCTGTGCGGTTTTCACCACCATCTCAACCAGGTTATCGACATCCGTACTCCAGTGCGCAGGTTGGATACACGCTTCTGCAACTTCCACTACTTGCCATGGAATGTGCGGAGGTTGAAGCAGGAAAACTTCATCCGCGCGGCCTAAAGATGGCGCGAGGTCATCTTTGCTCAGCCCCATTTTCATGGTGTTTGAGCGTGGTTCAAGTACCGCGAGTATGCGTGCGGTCCCGCCAACTTTGCCGCGCAATGCCGCAAGCGTTGCCAGAATCGCCGTTGGATGATGAGCAAAATCGTCATACACCGTTACGCCAAATGCTTCACCGCGCAACTCAAGGCGACGGCGAGCATTAACGAAGGTATCCAGTGATTTGGCTGCATCAGCAGGCGTCACACCGACATGGCGTGCGGCAGCAATCGCCATCAAGCCGTTGTGCATGTTGTGTTCGCCCACCAGTTGCCAGTGCACTTCACCGACGCGCTCGCCATCCAGATACACTTCCCAGTTGGATGCGTCAGGATTCAGTTTCTTCGCCTGCCAATGGCCTTGTTCACCCACCAGCTCTTGCTCGCTCCAGCAGCCCATTGCCAGAGTTTGTTTAATGTTGGCGTCGTTTTCTGGCCAGATAATTTTCCCCTGCCCTGGTACGATGCGCACCAGATGGTGGAACTGTTTCTGAATCGCTTTCAGGTCGTCAAAAATATCCGCGTGGTCAAACTCAAGGTTATTGAGGATCAACGTGCGCGGGCAGTAATGCACAAATTTGGAACGCTTATCGAAGAACGCGCAGTCGTATTCGTCAGCTTCAATCACGAAGAACGGGCTATCACCCAAACGCGCAGAAACGTCGAAGTTACCCGGTACGCCGCCGATCACAAAACCAGGTTTGTAGCCGCAGGCTTCCAGAATCCAGGTTGCCATACCCGCTGTGGTGGTTTTGCCATGCGTTCCTGCCACGGCAATCACCCAACGGTCACGCAGGACGAAATCATGCAGCCATTGCGGCCCAGACATATAAGGGATGCTTTTCTCCAGCACCGCTTCAACACATGGGTTTCCACGCGTCATCGCGTTACCGATGATCACCAGATCCGGTTGTGGATCGAGCTGGCTTGGGTCGTAACCTTGAATTAATTCAATACCCTGCTCTTCTAGCAGAGTGCTCATTGGTGGATACACGTTGGCGTCCGAGCCTGTCACTTCATGGCCGAGCGAACGTGCCAGCATTGCCAGGCCACCCATGAAGGTGCCGCAAATACCCAGAATATGAATGCGCATAAAACTATCCTTTCATTATTTGGCGCACATTCTAACCGTATGTTGGGTGCTGGCAAATCGCATTTAAGCTAATTCTGTATTTTGCTGGCGCGATTCACCTGTACGCTACTATTTGAATCTTTGTTAGGATTGTTGCAATCGTTTTACTCAACTGACTGACTGCAGGGAAAGTGTTATGAAAACGTTAGGTGAATTTATTGTCGAAAAGCAGCACGAGTTCTCGCACGCAACCGGTGAACTGACTGCATTGCTGTCGGCAATAAAGCTCGGCGCAAAAATCATCCACCGCGATATCAACAAAGCAGGTCTGGTTGATATTTTAGGTGCCAGCGGAGCGGAAAACATTCAGGGCGAAGTGCAGCAAAAACTTGACCTGTTCGCAAACGAAAAACTGAAAGCAGCACTGAAAGCCCGAGGGATTGTGGCGGGTGTGGCTTCCGAAGAAGAAGATGACATTGTCGTTTTCGAGGGTGCAGAACATGCCAAGTACGTGGTGTTAATGGACCCGCTGGATGGTTCATCTAACATCGACGTTAACGTGTCAGTGGGTACGATTTTCTCTATCTACCGCCGTATTACACCGGTAGGCACTCCCGTAACCGAAGCGGATTTCCTTCAGCCAGGCAACCGCCAGGTCGCCGCAGGTTATGTGGTTTACGGCTCCTCCACCATGCTGGTTTATACCACCGGTTGTGGCGTGCACGCATTCACCTACGATCCTTCACTTGGCGTATTCTGCCTGTGCCAGGAACGCATGCGCTTCCCGGAAAAAGGCAATACCTATTCCATCAACGAAGGGAATTACATCCGCTTCCCGACCGGTGTGAAAAAGTACATTAAGTTCTGTCAGGAAGAAGACGCCAACACCCAGCGCCCTTACACGTCGCGCTACATTGGCTCGCTGGTTGCTGATTTCCACCGCAACCTGCTGAAAGGCGGGATTTATCTCTACCCAAGCACGGCAAGCCACCCGCAAGGGAAACTGCGTTTGCTGTATGAAGGTAACCCGATGGCGTTCCTGGCTGAGCAAGCAGGCGGCAAAGCCAGTGACGGTAAAGAACGTATTCTGGATATCATCCCGGAAACCCTGCACCAGCGCCGTCCGTTCTTTGTCGGTAACGAGCACATGGTGGATGACGTAGAGCGCTTTATCCGCGAATTCCCGGACGCATAAGACGTTAAATTCTCCTCTCCTTAAAAGGAGAGGAGATACGCTTAGCAGCGGAACGATGCCATTGCTGCCACCAGCTGCTGTGACTGTTCTTCCAGTGAACGAGTTGCCGCTGTCGATTCCTGAACCAATGCCGCATTCTGCTGTGCCGCCTCATCCATCTGGCTGACGGCGATATTGACCTGTTCGATCCCGCTGCTTTGTTCGTTAGATGCACTGGCGATTTCACGCACCAGACGCGTCATACGCATCACTTCTTCTGCGATTTCATCCATCGTTTCACCGGCTTGCTGTGCCAGCTCCCGACCTTCGCCTACGTGATTTTGCGAATCAGCAATCAGCGTGCGGATCTCTTTTGCCGCGTCAGCGCTGCGGCTGGCCAGCGTGCGAACTTCACCCGCAACGACCGCAAATCCGCGTCCTTGTTCACCGGCACGAGCCGCTTCTACCGACGCGTTAAGCGCCAGAATATTGGTCTGGAAGGCGATACCGTCGATTACGCTAAGAATGTCTGCAATGCGGTCTGAACTGCTGGCAATATCACGCATTTTTTCAATCACGTAACACACCATTTCGCTGCCACGATCGGCAGTATCGGAAACGTCTTTGGCTAATTTATGTGCCTGTTCGGCGTTGTCCGCATTCTGTTTAACCGTCGCGGTAATTTGTTCCATGCTGGCGGCAGTTTGTTCGAGCGATGTTGCGGTCGATTCGGTGCGTTGCGCCAGGTTCTGGTTACCTGCTGCCAGTTCGCGGCTGCCGGTGTCAATTTGCGAGCTGGCATCTCGCACGCGGCCTACAGATTCCATCAGAGAATCACGCATAGCGATAATTGCCGCGGCCAGGCGACCCAGTTCGTTATTACCCGCAGGTGGCAATAGCTGCGTTAAATCGCCATTGGCGACAAACTCCAGTTGTTCAATCGACTGATTAAGCGGTTTGAGCAGTAAATGACGCAGTGCCAGCCACACCAGCACCATAATTCCGGCGGTAAGCAAGGCAGCAATAATAATCAGTGTCAGGACGATAGCCTTGTGCCGTTGCACCGCTTCAACTTCGTTGTTGCCGCGCTGCTCGCCCCACTGTTTGAAGATATCTACGTCAGTATCAAACTTCTGCGCCTGTGGGATCAGCACATGCTCAAGCAGATCGTAATAATCATCGGGGCTTTGTTTGGTCAGTGCGGCCAGCATCGGGTTGATGCCTTTTGTAAGGTATTCCGCATAGCTTTGCGATAAGTTCTGAATGAGTCGGTTGCCCTCTTCATCACCTACGCCGCTGTCGATAAATTCTTTGAGCTGCTGCTGGGCTGAGGTGACGTCGCTGGCGACATAATCGGTAGATTTCGCCGCATCTTCCAGCATGCCGATTTCCATCTGCCGAACTGCCTGACCTGCTCCGTTACGCGCACGCAGTAATGAAACATAACCATCAGACAAGCGCACCATCTGCTCGCCCTGTAAGCGGTTGATATTCTTAAGTGAAGTAGAGCTTTGTTGCAGAGCGTAAATGCCCATACCACTGACAAATAACAACAGGAAGGTCATGACTGCCAATAACGTCAGCAGCCCCGTGCGAATAGACAAATTTCTCAACATGCTCTTTTCCCGGTGACAGAACGATGGAAATGTTATCGGCCATCACCGGGGAAACCTTAATACCCTTCATCTTTAGGGCCGCAGGTGCGTTAGCGACTCTCGCGCACGTTAATCCGCTTCACAGGCGAGCTTTGACGGTTTTCCCACAGCACGGTCAGGCCGCGTTGTAGGGCGATAAAGATAAACAGCAGAATGCCGATGGCGATTTTCGTCCACCAGGAACTGAGCGTACCGTCAAAGTTGATATACGTCTGGATAAGCCCCTGAATCGCCACGCCAAACAGCGTGCCTAGCACGGTTCCTACGCCACCACTTAACAGCGTCCCGCCAATCACCACCGAGGCAATAGCGTCCAGCTCAACGCCCATTCCTGCCAGCGCATAACCCGCTGAGGTATAGAGCGAAAAGACGATTCCTGCGAGCGTGGCAAGCCCGGTAGAAAGCATATAAATGCGGATGGTGGTGCTGCGCGTTGAAATCCCCATCAGGTTTGCCGACGTCGCGTTGCCGCCAATCGCGTAAACCTGATTGCCAAAACGCGTGCGGTGCGCCAGAAACATACCGATAACCACGACGGCCAACATCAGTAAGCCCATGGCGCTTAAACGCCCACCGCCAGGAATCCGCCAGGCCAGGTTTGAAAGCGTGTCATAAATCGGGTGATCAATAGGAATCGACTCTTCCGACACCAGATAGCTCACCCCGCGCAGAAAGAACATGCCCGCCAGCGTGATGATAAACGCAGGGATTTTTAGCGCGTCGATAAGCAACCCCATAAACGCCCCGAATGCACAGCCCATGACCAGTACAAGGGGGAAAGCAACAAGCGGCGATAATCCCCAAAAGCCAATCGCTTTAGCGAGAAATACACCGGTAAAAGCGATCACGGAGCCAACGGAGAGATCAATGCCCCCGGAAAGGATCACAAAGGTCATGCCGACGGCGATAATGCCAAGAAAAGCGTTATCGGTCAGAATGTTGCAAATCACACGCGTTGACGCAAAACCGGGGAATTGCGTCAGGCAGTACAGATAACCCAGCACAAACACCGCCAGGGTAATCATCAACGGTAAGTTACGTTTGATCATGGCGACGGAGTCCTTTGAGCAAAGCAATAAAACGCGGAGACTGAACAATCAGCACGCACATCACCACCACCGCTTTCACCACCTGGTTAAGCTCTGGTGGGAAGCCGGACAACAGAATACCGGTGTTCATGCCCTGGATAATCAGCGCACCAATCACCGAAAGCGCGATGTTAAAACGCCCGCCCATCAGCGAGCCACCGCCAATAACAACCGCCAGAATCGCGTCCAGCTCCAGCCACAATCCGGCGTTGTTGGCATCAGCACCACGAATATCTGCGGTGACAATAATCCCGGCAATGGCAGCACACAGGCCGCTCAGCACATAAGTGAGCATCACGACGGTGCGCGTATTCACTCCCGCATTTTTCGCCGCACGAATGTTGATCCCCACCGATTCGATAAACAGGCCAAGTGCCGTTTTGCGGGTAAACAGCCAGAAGATAAGCAGCGTTGCCAGCACAATCATTACCGGTGTCGGGAAGAAGAACAGCGAGCCGCTGCCAAGATAAGAAAGCATGGGTGAATCAAAGGTCACGATTTGCCCAGCGGTAATCAACTGCGCCACCCCGCGCCCGGCAACCATCAGAATCAGAGTGGCAACAAATGGCTGAATTTTCAGGATTGCGACCAGAATACCGTTCCACAAACCCGCCAGAACCCCTACGCCGAGCGAAGCCAGGATCACTACCGCCAGGCTATGTCCGTCGACGGTTAAGGTTGCCGCCGTCGCGCCGGAAATCGCCATTACCGCGCCAACAGAAAGATCGATACCGCCCGTGGCAATCACCAGCGTCATACCAATCGCCAATAATGCGACCGGTGCCGCACGGTTAAGAATGTCTATCGGGCTGCCAAAGAAGCGCCCATTCTGTACCACGATGTCAAAGAAATGGCTGGCAACCAGACTATCGACCAGCAGCACCAGCACTAAGGCGACCAGCTGCGGTATGCCTGGTGGCCAACGGAAACTCTGTTTTGGCTTTTCGGTATCCGTCTGCGGCAATGAGCGAGGCATCACGTTTTACTCCTTATGCCGCAATGGCATTCATAATTGCCGATACGGAAAGCTCAGCGAGCGGGATCTCTGATACCTGCTGCCTGTCGCGCATGATGATCACGCGATCGGCATAACCCACCAGTTCTTCAAGTTCAGATGAGATAACCAGCAGCGCCAGGCCGTCGGCGCAGAGCGTTTCGATCAAACGGATAATTTCGGCATGTGCGCCAACATCAATCCCACGCGTCGGTTCATCGAGGATCAGGAACTGTGGTTTGGTCAGCAGCCAGCGTGACAGCAGAACTTTTTGCTGATTGCCGCCGGAGAGAAATTCAATCGGCTGATCCGGGCTGGGGGTGCGGATCCCTAACTGACGGATAAACCGTTCGGCTATTTGATATTGCTCGCGCTTAGGAATCGGTCTTAGCCAGCCACGCTGGGCCTGCAAGGCGAGGATAATATTTTCACGTACCGAGGCGGCGGCAACGATCCCGTCTGTTTTCCTGTCTTCCGGGCAGAAACCAATACCGAGTGAAGAGGCTTTATGCGGCGATCGTAGCGATTGCGGTTTACCTTTGATCCACGCGTTGCCGCTGTCTGACGGTTTGATCCCAAAAATGACTTCGGCGGTTTCGGTGCGCCCTGATCCCAGCAAGCCCGCAAGGCCTACGATCTCACCAGGGCGGACTTCAAGATCAAACGGGTTAATAACGCCCTTCTTGCCGAAATCTTTAAACGCGGCGATCGGTTTATCGCTTAATAATGTTCGGCCCGCGCGGTTCAGAGCATTGGTCTCCAGTTCGCGTCCCAACATCATTTTTACCAGCTCGATCTGTGGGAGATCTTTCGTGTTACGCGTGCCAACAAATGCGCCGTTACGCAGGACGGTGATCCTGTCTGTGACTTCATAAACTTGATCAAGGAAGTGAGTGACAAAGATCAGGCTGACACCCTGGGAGCTGAGCTGGCGCATCAGCGTGAAAAGCATCTCAACTTCTTTGGTATCGAGGCTGGCGGTAGGTTCATCGAGGATCAGCACTTTGGCCGAGAGATCAATGGCCCGGCAAATCGCCACAATCTGCTGCATTGCGACGGAATAGCGGTTGAGCGGTTCGGCGACATCCAACGAAAACCCGTAGGATTCCATCAATCGGGTGGCACGCCTTTCCATTTCTTTGCGTTGTAAAAAACCAAAACGACGCGGTTCGCGACCAATAAACAGGTTATCCGCCACCGACATATTCGGCAGCAGGTTCACTTCCTGATACACCGTACCGATGCCAAGCTGTTGGGCATGCGCGGTGTTCTTCGGTGAAATAAGCTCACCTTCGAGGTAAATATTCCCGCTGTCGCGTTGATAAACCCCGGTAAGTGCTTTGATAAGGGTAGATTTTCCCGCGCCATTTTCACCCAGCAGCGCCATGATTTCGCCGCGATTCAGGCTGAAGTCGACTTTATCGAGCGCTTTGACCCCTGGAAAATGTTTCGATAAGCCTTCCGTGCGCAGAATTTCCTGATTGTTTGTGTCCATCTACGAGCTCCTGCCAAGGTAAAACTGTAGGGTGGATAGGCAACAGCGTCATCCACCTTTCGCCATTCATAGTGGGCTGCGCTCTGAATGGCGGATGGCGCTACACTTATCCGCCCTACATAAAACCTGGGTAATGGGGGCTATCAGTAACCCATTGATTTTTTCTTCTCGAGCTCTTCTTTTGCCGTATCCGGGAGGTACAGAGTGGACTTGGTAATCGTCACTTTTTCCGGCATGGTGCCGTCTTTCTTGAATTTCTCGAGCGCGTCGAATGCAGGCCCTGCCATGTTTGGTGTGAGCTCAACGCTTGCGTTCGCTTCGCCATCCATCATCGCTTTGTAGATATCAGGCACGCCATCAATAGAACCGGTAAGAATGTCTTTGCCTGGTTTCAGGCCTGCTTCTTTGATTGCCTGAATCGCACCAATCACCATATCGTCGTTATGCGCGAAAACCATGCAGATGTTTTTGCCGTTGTTTTCCGCTTTGATGAAGCTCTCCATGACTTCTTTACCTTTGCTGCGGGTAAAGTCGCCAGACTGAGAACGAATGATTTTCACGTTAGACGCTTTCGAAATGGCATCGGCAAACCCTTTCTTACGATCGATAGCCACGCTCGCACCCACGGTGCCTTGCAGCTCGACCACGTTACATTGCTTGCCATTCAATTGTTTAAGCAGCCACTCACCAATGAGCTGGCCTTCGAGCACGTTGTTGGCGGTCACCACGGTCATGTATAGAGATTTGTCTTTTACATCGATATTACGGTCGAGCAGGAATACCGGGATTTTTGCTTCTTTTGCTTCTTGTAATACCGGCTCCCATCCTGTGGCGACAATTGGCGCAATGAAGATGGCGTCAACGCCCTGAGCGATAAATGAACGTACGGCTTTAATCTGGTTTTCTTGTTTTTGTTGACCATCGGCAATCTTCAGCGTGATTCCACGCTTCTGAGCTTCGCTCTTTGCCACCGACGTTTCTGCTGCACGCCAGCCGGATTCAGAACCTACCTGCGAAAATCCGACGGTTAACGGAGCCGCTATCGCCATAGACGACATGGCTGCGGAGACAGCAGAGACCAAAAGTAAGCGCTTCCACATAGGTACATCCTCGTAGGGTTATTGTTGGTTAAAAGCTGGGCATCGAAAAAACTATAGCCGACGTGTGGTGTAACAGAATGAGTTACATCACAATTCAAACAAGTCGTGTGGAAGCTTGTAACCGCTTACACAATTTTATAAAGAATACGGCTATGTTTATGGATTTTCGCGTTATCAGAGGGCTCTGAAAAGGAAACCAGGTGCTGACAGGGGATAAAAACAGGTCAAGACATTTAAAGCCAGTTGGCTATAATACCGGGCACTTGAATGACACCAGTTTAAAGGAAAAAGACATGAGCTTACTCAACGTCCCTGCGGGCAAAGATCTGCCAGAAGACATCTACGTTGTTATCGAAATCCCAGCTAACGCTGACCCTATCAAATATGAAATTGATAAAGACACCGGCGCGCTGTTCGTTGACCGTTTCATGTCTACTGCAATGTTCTACCCTTGCAACTACGGTTACATCAACCACACCCTGTCTTTAGACGGTGACCCGGTTGACGTTCTGGTTCCAACTCCATACCCACTGCAACCAGGTTCTGTTATTCGTTGCCGTCCAGTTGGCGTGCTGAAAATGACTGACGAAGCGGGCGAAGATGCCAAGCTGGTAGCCGTTCCACACACCAAACTGAGCAAAGAATACGATCACATCAAAGATGTAAACGACCTGCCGGAACTGCTGAAAGCGCAGATCTCCCACTTCTTCGAGCAGTACAAAGCGCTCGAAAAAGGCAAATGGGTTAAAGTTGAAGGCTGGGCAGATGCTGCTGCGGCTAAAGCAGAAATCGTTGCTTCCTTCGAGCGCGCTAAGAAGTAATTCTCGCCTTGCAGGATGTATGTAAAAACACCGCCAATGAGCGGTGTTTTTTTATGTTCAAAAGAGAAACGGCCACTCGAAAGAGTGGCCGTTTTGGAATGGATTAGTACTTCTCTTTATCCAGCCAGTTACCGCTGTCGATACGGGTCAACCCGTCGACCGGCCTTTGATAAACGTACATCCATGCACTGCCGTGCGGGGTCTGAATAAGCTGGCGTTTGTATTCACCACCTTTGGTACGCAAAGCGTCGAGCTCAGCGAGTGTAGAAGCATCGATACGATAGACTTCACCCACCACTTTCCCTTCACCCGGCACTGCCCCCGGATAATGGCCGAGACTATAAAGATCATAATTTTCAACATTATGATCCCCGAGCCACTGGGCGTTGGTCATCCAGTGGCTGTTACCTTGCTTGCGCCTTAAACTGCCGTAAACAAATATTCGCATTGCTAAAACTCAAACTGATAAAGCAGATCAAGTGCCTGATCAATACCAGACACCGCTTCCAGATACAGCTTGGGCATCAGGCGATATCGCAGTGTTAATGTCGCCAATGAGTCAAAAATACCCACTCCATATTTTACCTGGAGACCAGGCAGAACATAGCCACTGACCACCACTTGTGAGGAATCCCCCACCCCTGCGGTATCAAGCGCCAGATTGCTTACGCCAAACGTCTCGCCGATTTTACCCACAACCTGACCACTTTGTGCAACCCCCAAGCCAACAAGCATTGATGTCATGGCGTTACTATCATTACCAGAATTGTCTAAACCTTGCCCGCGAAGCAGGTAGGACAAGGCTTCTTGCTGTGACATAGCCGGATCAGAAAATATTTCAGCTTTTGGCTCATCGGCCAATCCTGTGACGCGAACACCGGCAATAACGTCGTTTTCTGTCGAATCCGGGTTACGAATCGCTTCTATATTCAGCAAAGGTTGATCCGGTGGGCCGGAGAAGAGCAGCACACCTTTACGCACGATCAGATCCTGTCCGTACGCATGGAAGCGCCCTTCCGGAATATTAATCTGCCCGTTCAGACCAAGGCCCTGGCGATCCTGCACCATTTTCAAATCGCCATTCAAACGCGCTTTCAAACCAAACGCATCCAGACGCACGTTATTGCCGACGTGAATCACAAGGTTGCTGTTGATAGGAATCCCCGCCGTTTGCGGTTTAATCGGTTTCAAATTTTTATCCAGCATCACTTCATCGCTGGAAACACCCACAGAGCTTTCCGGAACCTCATGCACCACGATACGCGCCCACGGGATATCAACGCGGCCATCAAGCGTAAACAGGCTCGGTGTTGCGACAAACTCAACATCCGGTGAAACGTCCAGACGTACCATCGGTGGCACCGTAATACGCACTTTGTTGCCTTTCGCCGCCACGCGCGCGCGCCAGTTGTCAATTTGCGTCCAGTCCGCATCCCCACTCAGGGCAATATCTCCCTGTCTGGTGCGCACAGTACCGACAAGCGTCGAGTTCATACCGTTGAAATTCATCGCCAGTTGGCTTGGCTGCATATCAAATGGCATAAAGTTGCCGTCGATATCCACGCCGTTTAGCTGCAACTGGCCGAACAACTGTGGCCGCTCCGCGTTACCCGCAAGGCGTAAATTAGCGTTGAGTTTCCCGGCCGCTTTTTCCCCACGCGAGAACACGGAGTTAGCGATAGCCAAATCAAAGTTACGCATATTCACGTTGCCGCCAAGATTTCGGCGGCCTTGCGGATCGGTAATTTGAATCTGGCCATCAAGTTGACCGTTATGCGCAACACGAATCATCCAGCCAAGCTGCGCCCGATTATTTTTAAGCTCCGCATTCAGATTTAGCGTGTCAAAAGCGACCGGCAACGGGCTGTCGTTGACCATCTGAGTGACTTTCACACCGTTACCTTGCAGCGTGACGGAACCCTGCGGCAAGCCGCCTGATTCGCTATCCCAGCTAACATCCGCGCGGCCACTGAATGTGCCCACAGCTTGTGTATCTGCTGGCATAAACGGTTTTAGCATCGCCAGGTCAAAGCGGTTCAGGTTAACAACCGCACGCCCTTTCTTACCGGCATCAATCGGTTGGGGCACACAAAGCTCGGCATTCGGGTTCGTCCAGCAATGCACGCCAATATTGATTTTCTGTTCTTTGTTGCGGTAATCCAGCGCCAGGGGGCGATTAAGCGACCACGGGCCAACGGGCGTTTCAAAGCGCGTGTTGCTGAGATTTCCACGCCAGCGTTCTTCTGTCCGATCAAAACTACCGTTTAAATCGAGCTGCCCGGAAACCGGCGTCCCCTGGATACGCAGTTGCAACTGGTGCTGCTTTTCTGACCCTTTCGCCGCAAGCGTTACCAGGTTGATGTCCACGCCTGGTTGAGAAATACGCTCGACGCGCAGATCCAGATTTCCGGCAATCTGATCGGTGGATTTCACATCCCCTTTCAGCAGGACTCGGGCAACAGACAGCTCCTGCCAGCGCAGATTGCTCGCGGTGACATCCGCTAACAGCTGCGGTGCTTTCACATCGCCACGCACTTTAATCGTGCCTTTCGCCGTGCCGCCAAGCCCCGGCAAGGCATTGTCGAGACCTGGAGCATCGATGGTGGCATCTAACGCCAGATCTTTCTGGCCCAGCTCACCTTTTACGTCTGCGCTGTTGCGCCCCAACTCGAGGTGCAGGCCAGGGATTTTCCACTGCATATAGCTGTTGCCGTTAAGCTTCCCGGCCACATTCACTTTGTTATTTTTGACGTTGCCAGCCAGTTTCAGCTCGGACACATCCACCTGCCAGCTGCCACCATATAAACTGCCGCTGGTTTTCACCAGACCGTCGAGTTTCGCAGGCCAATCAGGGAATTGCTTCGCCGTATTGATACCGTCGAGCTTCAGCTCTCCGCGCCAGCTAATGGCTTTGCTCCAGTCGAGCACCGCTTTCAGATCCGTATTGCCCTGCAACGCAGCTACGCGCAGCTTATCGAGATTAAGCTGTTGTTCGTTGCCTTTAGCATCAAGCGTAATGGTGGCAGGTGGAATTTGTTCCCCTTTCACATCACCGCGCAATGACAGTTTGTAGTCCGTCATTTTGCCGCTAAATTTCAGCTTGAGGTTATCGGCCTGATACTCTTTTTTACCGGTAAATGGCCAGTAAAGCTGCTTGCTGACTACCTCCAGATTGAGCGGCAAACCCGCCTCAGCAAGCTGAGTCTGCGCGGTGAGTTCCATATCAACCGGGCCTGAAAGATTGATACCGACTTTCAGCACATCCCGCAGCTCCCCGCCGATCTTCATCTTCACCTTTTCGCCTTTAATTGGATCGATGTTAAGCGTGGTGTTTAAGGTTAAATCGACCGGCCATTTGTCGCGTAGTTCTGCGCTACCAGTGGCGTTGACCAGGCCCTGTGAGGAATCCACATCCAGCGCATCGAGCTTAAGAGAACCGTCGATGCTGCTGACTTTCAGCAACAGGCTGCTGACCAGTAAGTCGGTATCCCCTGTCAGATGCAGCTGTGAGCCACGGAATTCCTGAATGTTCAGGTTCAGCGGCAAATGCACATCGGTCATTTCTGGCAAAACCGGTTTTTCAAACAGCTGCTTGAGCGTTTCGCCCAGCGGTAACTCTTCCGGTTTTGGGTTCTGAATCTTCGGCTCAACAACCTCTTCCTGAGCGACTTTGGCGACTTTCGGCAAAGCAATCAGTAGACCTTCAAGGTTGGTTGGCGTGACAGTCAGGTTACGTTCTTGCCAGTTCAGGCCAGAGGTAAACTCCATCACCGAAACCGTCGTGTTATCAATCTTGATATTGACGTTGTTGAGCGCCACGCGGCTAAGCGTAATCGGGTACGGCGTAGTGAGGTTCAGCGGGCCGGTGTCTTCCTGAACAGGCGCTGACGGCGGCATTTTTTTGCTATCAATCACCACGTCGATATCTTTGAGCGAGAGATTATTCACGCACAGGCTGCTGTCGCGCAGGCAGCTTAATTTTACTGCGAGGTTAATCTCACCGGCATTGACATTCACGCCCGGCTGCTGGTAGCGCAAACCTTTAATGGTCAAATTGCGCCAGCCACCGGTTACGCTTGTGATATCAAGCCCAGGCACCCAGCGGTTGGCCGCGTTAAACAGTACGTGCAGCCCGGTCGTTGTCCCCACCAGAAAGCCCACTGCACCAATCAACAGCACCACAAAGAGCAACACCGCGAGGCTTATTTTCTTCCATAGACTCATAGTTCAGGCCCCAAACCGATGTAAAACTGTAAACCGTGCTCATCTTTATCGCCCACCGGAACGGCAAGATCGAGCTTGATTGGCCCCACCGGTGACTGCCAGCGCACACCGAAACCTGCACCAGTCTTAAAGTTGCTCTGTTTAATATCATTGACGGCTTCGCCGGAGTCGACGAACACCGCACCCCACCATTTCCCGCTGACGTTGTACTGATACTCAAGCGAGCCGGTGACCAATTTTGATGCCCCCGTCAGCTTGCCATCATCATTTTCAGGTGAGATAGATTTATAGGAATAGCCGCGAATACTGCGGTCACCACCGGCAAAGAAGCGCAAATCTGGCGGGACTTTTTCGAAGTTATTGGTTTCAATCCAGCCGAGATTACCGCGAACCACAAAGCGATGTTTTTCCTGCAAAGTACGTATCCAAACTTGTTGCGCCTGGAATACGCCAAAATCGACATCAGAGCCCCATGTAGTATCTGACCAGTCAACGGAATAGCGCTGTGAATCGCCCCACGTCGGCATCAACCCGCCGCGTGAGCGGGTGCGGTTGAGGCTCAATCCCGGATAAAGCAACATCGTGGTGTTGGTGACGTCTGCCTGAGTAAAGTGATCAAGGCTCCAGCGCAAGTTGATTGCGTGCTGCCAACCGCTGGATAAATCCCAGTAACGCGAGATAGCCAGGGTGCTGGAATCTGACTTGGTATCGTTCAGGTCGGTTCGTTTAAAGCCGCCTTGCATCAGATAATATTGTTCCAGCGGATTTTTCAGCAGCGGCACTTTGTAGCTGAAATCAAGAATTTGTTCCGGAGCCGAAAGGCTAACGCTGCTGGTCAAGCTATGGCCGTAGGAGTTCATCCACGGTTTATTCCACGTCGCTTTTACGCGTGGCCCCACATCGGTGGAATAACCCACACCGGTTTCAATGGTGTTTTCTGTACGCGGCGATACCACACCTTGTAACGGCAGCACTTTGGTTTTGCGAGATTTATCGAAATCTGGTGCGACAACCACGGAATTAAACCAGCCTGTTGCTGAAAGGCGGCGGTTTAATTCAGCCAGATCGTTCGACTGGTAATAGTCGCCCTGCTTAAACGGCACCAGATTTTGCAGATATTCTTCGCGAATCTGTGAACCCTGAAACGTCACAGCACCAAAACGGTAGCGCTCGCCGCTGTTGTAATCGATGTCCCAGAATGCCTGGCGGCGTTCCAGTGATACACCCAACTGGCTTTTAAGGAATTCGCTGTCGAAATAACCCTTACGCAGCGCAATGTTGGAGAGATCCTTTTTGAAACTGTCGTAATCCTGATGATTGAGAACGGTGCCGATCTTCGGGCGTTCGCCCAATAACGCGATGTAATCTTTATCGTCACGCGCACCGCCACGCAGAATCACCTCGGTACCGCCGATCAACACAGGCGGGCCGGGATCGACTTTAGCAATCAACACCTGGCGCCCTTTGGCAGGCGGTGGACGCAGGTCGAACTCAATAGTTGGCTCGTAATAGCCGAGTGCTTTTAATCCATTACGGATAGCGTCATCCACGCGCGCGCGGAAACGTCTGTCAGGTGTGACTTCATCACCTTGAATAGTTGAAAGCTGGGCTCGAACATTTTTTTGTAATTCGCCCGTTAAGCCTTCAACTTGCAAACGTACGTTGGCCGCGTTAGCCCACGTACTGACCAGGCACAGACTAGCCGCGCAAAAAGTACGAATTCGTGGCACGTTTTCTCCTGAATATCCTTGTTCCCACCCCTGGAAGGAAACGTTATAGCCGCCCTTCGGCTTAACAAAACCCCAACAACTGGGGTTGAAAACTGCACAATAACCCAAATAATTCTTATATGTACTGTAGTCTGATAAAGCGTGGTTATTGTCTGCAATTACACGCCTGGTTACAACCGCGTGACGGTTGTTGTTAAATTTTGCCCACATCGGGAGAGCATGACTGATGAAATTATTTGAGAAAACCCACCCCGTGACACAGTCTGAAGCGTTGCCCGGTCGCAACACCCCGATGCCAGTCGCCACTTTGCATGCCGTTAACGAGCATTCAATGACAAATGTACCAGATGGTATGGAAATCGCTTATTTTGCGATGGGTTGTTTCTGGGGCGTTGAACGTATGTTTTGGCAAGTGCCCGGTGTTTACAGCACCGCCGCAGGTTATGCCGGTGGTTTTACGCCTAACCCAACCTACCGTGAAGTCTGTAGCGGTATGACCGGACACACTGAAGCCGTACGTGTGGTTTATGACCCGCAGGTCGTCAGTTACGAACAACTGCTACAGGTATTCTGGGAAAACCACGATCCGGCTCAGGGCATGCGCCAGGGCGGCGATGTCGGTACCCAATATCGTTCTGCCATTTACCCGCTAACACCTGAACAAGACACCGCTGCCCGCGCCAGTTTTGAACGCTTCCAGGACGCAATGACACAGGCCGGAGATGACCGCAAAGTCACGACCGAAATCGCCAATGCCGGCCCGTTCTATTATGCGGAGGACGACCACCAGCAGTATCTGCATAAAAATCCGTATGGATATTGTGGCATCGGTGGGATTGGCGTTTGTTTACCGCCGCAGAGCTAACATTCTGATTTAACAAGCGGATTGGCTTTCTTGCCGTCCGCTTTTTTGCCTTAAACCCTCCTCTTGTCCAAAACTGTACAAACCGTTACCCGCGCTGCGTTTACGGGCAATTCGCGTTCATGATATGTTATACGGTAACAATTAAACCTCAATGACGCAGATTTTGTGCGCCTGAAAGTAATGATTCCATGCAGCCCTCCCAAATTTCTGAATCCGCGGAACCTTTACCGCTAACCTCTCAGGCTCGTTACTCTTTGGCCAAAATCCAGGCCACGCTGGCAGCAAGATTAGTCTTCGGGTTAAGCGCATCTATTTTTCTGATGATTATTGTGGCGCTGATTGTCAGCATGTTTGAACCGTCATCACGCTGGACTGCCTTGTTAAGCAGTAATGCGGCAGTGCTCATTTTGCTGGCGGTCTCTTTCTATAATGCGCAGCGAATTTGCCAATGGCGGACAGAGATTTATTCCCCGCCGAAAAAAACCGATATCCCATCTGATGAAACCGAGCCATCATCGACGGTTTATCAACGGCTGGCCGCACTCATTCCCATTAACTTCAAGCGTATCAACACGCTGCTCACGAGCGATGGAATATGGCTGAGCTCAATGGCAGCGTTTGTGTTATTCGTCACGCTGGTGAGCTGGAGTGGAAGCTATCTTCCCTTTGATGAAGGGAATCTGCGCTGGTTTGCCGTGGGCTGCATAACGGCCGCGATATTTGCCACATTGGTTGCCGAACGCCACTTAGCGGCAACGGTAGACGAAGCCTGGCCGGAGGCGAAATACCTTGCCCCGCTAGTACGCCTGACCCTCGCCGTTCAACTCCTCACGTTACCGCCGCTGGTTTTTCCAGTTGTGAACATTTCTCTGCTGGTCAATCTCCCTGCGGTTCTTGTCGTGCTGGTGGCGATTGAATTCCTGTTGCGAGGGGTGTTTTCACTGTTCACTCCGCCCCGTGAAGAAAATGCAGAACCCGCGTTTCTCGCACAAAGTCAGTTGGCGGCGCAGCTTGTCTGGCCACCGCGCCCGTTGCTTTTCTTGCAGCACGAGCTGCATCACCACTTTGGCATCGATTTACGCCAGCTTTGGGCTTTCACGGTGCTGCGGCGCACATTTTTACCGGTACTGGCAGTAATGATGTTTTGCGGCTGGTTGCTGACCGGGATGCAGCAAATTTCTGCCGCCCAACGTGGCATTTATGAGCGCTTTGGCAAACCGGTAGCCGTCTTGTCATCCGGGCTGCATTACGGGCTTCCGTGGCCTTTTGGGCAAGTCATGCTGACGGAAAATGGCCAGGTGCATGAATTAGCTGCCGGAGAAGAATCCGATGCCACATCTGAACCACTGACCAGCGCCGAAGGCAATGCCCCCGCAAGTGCAGACCGCCTGTGGGACGCCGTCCATAGTTTTGATAAAGCACAGATTATTGCCAGCCAAAGCGGCAACCAGCAAAGCCTGCAAATCATTAACAGTGATGTGCGGTTTATGTGGCGCGTTGGCTTAACCGATGACGCCGCGCTGGCGGCAACCTATCACAGCATTAATCTTCCGGAACTGATTCGCAGCACAGCGAATCAGGTGCTGGTACATCAGTTTTCCTCACTGACGCTTGAGCAATTGTTGGGTGAGCAGCGCAACGATTTAGCACAGCAGATTAACCAGGCCGTGCAGCAAAAACTCAACGAACTTCATAGCGGTGTGGAACTACTTTCGACCGTCGTCGAAGCTATCCACCCACCCGCAGGCGCTGCTGATGCGTTCCATGGTGTGCAAGCGGCACAAATTTCGGCCCAGGCACTGATCTCCCGCGAGCGCGGGCATGCGGCAGAACTGGCCGCCAGTGCACAAACCACCGCGACCGCTCGCCAGGATCAGGCCCAAATGAATGCCACCGATGTGACCAGCAAGGCGCAATCAACCGCCGTGCGGTTTGCCGCGCAGAAACAAGCTGTCGCGCAGTCGGGGCAGGTGTTTGTTGATGAATTATGGTTTAGCCAATTGCGTCAGACATTGGGCCACAGCCCGCTGTTGATTATCGACCATCGCATAGGTGCGGATTCGCCGCCAACTATTGACCTGCGCGAGTTTCCCTCATTGAACGAAGCAGCACGGCGCGATGCGCCTTCTAAATCTACACAGGAGCCTTCCCGTTGAGCCATTCACATCATCATGGTTGCAGCAGTGGTTGCCATCACAGCCATCATTCAACCTCTGACGCGCCGAAAACGAAGGTCTGGAAACGCATTGCGGGCGCGGGGTTGCTGGTGATTATTCTGGCGGCAGCTGCAAGCCTGGTCCAGGTGCGCTCCGGCGAATCACTGATCATTACCCGTTTTGGAAACCCGGTGCGCGTGTTGCTTAACCCGGGTCTTGCCTGGCGACTGCCTGCACCTTTTGAAATGTCGACCGCTGTGGATTTGCGCCTGCGCACTACATCGAGCGGTTTGCAGGATGTTGGCACTCGCGACGGCCTGCGAATTATTGTGCAGTCATTTGCCGTCTGGCAGGTCGATAACACGCCGGAACATGTGCAACGCTTTATGCGCGCGGTGCAAAACCAGCCCGATGAAGCGGCGCGGCAAATTCGTGCATATCTGGGCTCAGCGCTGGAAACGACCGCCAGCGGTTTCACACTCTCTCAACTGGTGAATACCGACAGCAAACAAGTGCAGCTCAATCAGTTTGAATCCCATTTGCAGGCGCAAATCAGCCAGCCTCTGCTGGAAAGTTATGGTATCCGACTAGTACAGGTTGGCACCGAACGCCTGACACTCCCCGCAGTAACGCTCGATGCCACCGTTGACAGAATGCGGGCCGAGCGCGAAACCATCGCCACCGAGCGCACCGCTGAAGGCAAACGCGCCGCCGCTGAAATCCGCTCAGCAGCACAACGGGATGCCCGCATTGTTGAAGCGCAGGCGCAGGTACAGGCTGCGGATATTGAAGCGCAGTCTCAAGCGCAGGCGGCAGAAATTTATGGCAAGGCGTATGCCAGCTCACCACAACTCTATAGTTTGTTACGCCAGTTGGATGCACTCAGTGGCGTGGTGAACTCCAGCACTCGTTTGGTGTTACGCACCGACGCGGCCCCTTTCCGCCTGTTAGTGGAAGGGCCAAAACTGGATAAAAACCATGAGTGACAATCAGACAAAAAAGTCTGCGGGCCCATGGACACAATCAATCGGCCTCGCGTTTTATGCGCTCTACGGTCTGACGCTGCTGGCAGCCGCGACGTGGTTATTTTCTAACGTCCGTCAAATCCCCGCAGACAGCCGGGCGGTGGTGTTGCATTTCGGTGCCCAACAGCGCATTGCAGAACCGGGCTTATTACTGACCTGGCCCAAACCGATTGATGATGTGGTGATGGTGCCTGCGCCAGATCGGGTTATTGAACATCACGTTAGCGCGCTATTGCGCTCCAGCGATGCGCTGCATGCGGATATGCGTGAAGATAACAGCAACGATGCGCTGGCGGGTTCTGGCTATCTGCTCACGGGCGATGCTGGCGTCGTGCAGTTGGATATCAGCGTGTTTTACCGCGTCGCCACGCCGATGGATTATGTGTTGCAAGGCGAACATGTGCTTCCGGCACTCGACCGCCTGGTTGAGCGTGCCGCCATCGCGGTTTGTGCATCCAGAGATCTCGATACCATTCTGGTGGCTCGTCCGGAAATGGTCAGCGGTGATTTAAACGTTGTGCAACAACGCGAACGCCTGCGTGCCGATGTGCAGCACAACATCGAACACCACCTCCAGCGCCTGGCGCAATCGGGGAACTCGCTGGGCATTACCCTTGAGCGCGTTACCGTGCAATCGACCCTGCCAACAACGACGGTCACCGCTTTTAACGCCGTGTTAACCGCCAGCCAGGAGGCATCAAAAGCTATTGCTACTGCGAATACCGACGCCTCATTAATCCGGCAGAAATCTACCCAACTTGCCGACCAGTTACGCCAAACCGCGCAAGCTCAGGCGCGAGAAAAAGTGGCAAAAGCACAGTCCGATACGGCAATGGTGAATCGTCTGGCAAGCAGCCATAACGACCCCGACCTGTTAGCGCGAGTTTACCGCGAGCGTATTGCCGCCATTCTGGCGCAGGCCGAAACCGTCACCACCGTCTCGCCGCAAGATGATGCACATCTGATTTTGCAAGCTGCCGGTCAAGCCGGGCAAAAGGAACCTTCTAAACCATGAGCACCCATTCAGTGAATCCCGGCAGCGCCTTGTCTCATCAGGAACAGCGGCAGATTACCCGCCA
>DASXXQ010000136.1:0-3098 GCA_036502985.1 Buttiauxella sp. | reverse complement strand
GCTCCCCACGGTGTGCCAGTGGCGGCGATTGATATGATGCAATACGGCTCAATGCAGGGTGATAAGGTATTGGATCAGGCCCTCTCTTTATTAAAAAATGCACAATAAGGATGGGTCATGAAATACCGTTTTCCTGATAATTTCTGGTGGGGTACAGCAACCAGCGCAACACAATCCGAAGGGCACCAGGCCGGCGATGGCAAAGGCGAGAATATTTGGGATTATGCTTCTCATCATTTTAATCAACGCTTCTTCGGCGGCGTAACGGCGGACGACACCTCAACGTTTTACCAGCATTATCGGGAAGATATTCAGCGCGCCAAAGATATTGGGTTGAATTCCTTTCGTACTTCTCTTTCCTGGTCACGCCTTATTCCCGATGGTGACGGGGAAATTAATCCACAGGCGGTAGATTTTTATAACGCGGTGATTGATGAATTACATGCTCAAGGTATCGAGCCGTTTATTAATCTGTATCACTTCGATATGCCGATGGCGCTCCAGGAAAAAGGTGGCTTCGAAAACCGTGAAGTCGTGGATGCGTTTGCCCGTTACGCCCGGATTTGCTACGAGCTATTTGGCGACCGTGTGCGTTACTGGTTCACCTTTAACGAACCACTAATTCCTGCTGAAGCGGGTTATTTGCATCCTCGCCATTACCCTTATGTGACCAGTTTCCGCCGTGCAGCGCAGGTGCTCCACCATATCGTTCTGGCGCACTGTAAAGCCGTGGCTGCCTGGCGCGAGCTGAATATTGCCGGACAGATTGGCATCATTATGGATGTTATTCCGGTTTATCCGCGCAGCGATGCGCCGGAAGATTTACGCGCCGCAGAAATGGCCGATCTGTTTTACACCCGCAGTATTAATGAGCCTATTTTACTCGGACGCTACCCGGATGAACTGATTGCCATTTTGAAAGAGTACGATCAATTACCGGCAATACAGCCGGGCGATTGCGAGCTTATTGCCAACACGCGCATTGATTTACTGGGGATAAATTATTATCGCCCACGGCGTGTTAAAGCGCGTGAAACCTTGCTTGAAGAGCCGCATGGTTTTGTACCCGAGAGGTTCTTTGAAGAATACATTATGCCGGGGCGCAGGATGAATACCTCGCGCGGTATTGAGATTTATCCCGCTGCACTTTATGACATTGCGATGGTGGTGAAAGATCGCTACGGCAATTTGCCATGGTTTGTCTCGGAAAATGGTATTGGTATTTCTGACGAAGAGCAGTTCATGGTTAACGGCCAGGTTCAGGATGATTACCGCATTGAATTCCTCAAAGAACATCTGAGTTATTTGCATCAGGCCATGGCTGATGGCAGCAATTGTCTGGGCTATCACATGTGGACGTTTATCGACTGCTGGTCCTGGCAAAACGCATATAAAAATCGCTATGGATTTTACCGTCTGGATTTAGAGACTCAGCAGTGTTCGCTTAAAAAATCGGGTCTGTGGTTCAAATCGGTGATTGAAAATAACGGGTTTGAGGAGGCGAAGTAATGTCTTACTTTGAAAGGCTGGCCGAAAAAATGCTGCCGGTGGCGAATGCCATTGGCAATCAGCGGCATATGCAGGCAATCCGTAACGGGCTTATTTCTATTTTGCCACTGACCATTGTTGGGTCGTTCTTCGTTATTTTGCTGAATATCCCGATTAAAGGTTATATGGATTTCATCGCGCCATATCGCGATATGCTGGATGTGCCGTTCCGTTTTACCGTCGGTTTGATGTCGCTGTATGCCGCTTTTACTATCGGTTCATTCCTCGGCAAAAGTTACAAGCTCAACGATATCACTAGCGGGTTGCTGGCAATGCTCGCCACTTTGCTGATGATTGTGCCCGTCAACATTAAACAAGGAATTACCGTTGCCGGAGACGCTGTTTCCGGACGCTATATTCCGATTACTTCGCTCAGTTCTCAGGGGTTATTTGGCGCGATCATTTCCTCATTGATTGCTATCGAGATTTACCGTTTTATTAAAGTCAGAAATATTGAAATCAAAATGCCGGAAGGTGTGCCGCCGGTCGTCGCAAGTTCGTTCTCGGCGTTATTTCCAACCCTGGCGGTGGTGCTGATCTTCTGGATCCCGCGTCATTTTTTGAATATCGATATTAATGCCATCATCAGTTACATCATCATGCCGCTCAAAGGGTTTATGACCGGCACGAATCTGTTCGGCGGCATTGTTACGCAGTTCTTTATCGATTTGTTCTGGGTGTTCGGTATTCATGGCCATGCGGTGATGGGGCCGTTGATTCGTCCGCTTTGGGACCAGGCGATAGTGCAAAATATGGAGATGTTCCAGGCGGGTACCAGCGCTTACGAACTGCCAAATATTTTCACTGAACAGTTCTTCCAGTGGTATGCGCAGATGGGAGGAACGGGGTCGACGCTGGCGCTGGTCGTGCTGTTTATCCGTTCTAAAGCCGCCTATTTGAAGTCGCTGGGCAAACTGTCGTTTATTCCTGGCCTGTTCAATATCAATGAACCGATGATTTTCGGGGCGCCAATCGTGATGAACCCGATTCTGGCGGTGCCTTTTATTCTGGCACCGATGGCGAACACCGTGGTGGTGTATCTGTTTACCATTACCGGAATTATTCCCCGCATGATGGTGAAACCACCGTTCACTATCCCTGCACCGTTAGGGGCGTTGATCACCACTAACTGGAACCTGGTCGCCTGCGGGCTGGTGTTTATTTGCTTCTTTATTTCACTGGCAATCTATTATCCGTTCTTCAAAGTTTACGAGAAGAAGATGCTGGAAACTGAGCAGCAACAGCGCGAGGAAGAAGAAAAGGCGAAGCAACTGGCGGAGGTGTAATTTTCGCTTTATCGCACGTTGTTTCTTATATAGATCTCACCTGGCTACTTGGCTGGGTGAGATCTGTAAGCCCCGTAGGTTTTCCGTTCACCAGAAAGTTCCGCTTTTCTATGTCATCACCGTTAACGGTGAACGTATTAAGGGGATTACGCCATCCCCTTAATAATCCCGGCGCCCGGCAAGTAAATCGCCGCTAAAGCGGTAAACCCCAGTTTTCCCCCAACATTCAGGGTCGTTCGCGATTCGTTCCCGACGATCGCTCTC
>DASXXQ010000135.1:0-4466 GCA_036502985.1 Buttiauxella sp. | reverse complement strand
GATGCGCCGCATGAGATTATGCTCACCCTTGATGCCAGCACTGGGCAGAATGCGATTAGCCAGGCTAAATTGTTCCATGAAGCCGTTGGATTGACAGGCATTACGCTAACCAAACTGGATGGTACAGCCAAAGGCGGCGTGATTTTCTCCGTTGCCGATCAGTTTGGTATTCCGATTCGCTACATTGGCGTCGGCGAGCGTATTGAGGACTTGCGTCCGTTTAATGCGGGCGATTTTATTGAGGCACTTTTTGCCCGAGAGGATTAACAATGATTCGCTTTGAACACGTTAGTAAGGCCTATCTCGGTGGGAGACAAGCGTTGCAGGGAGTCACCTTCCACATGCAACCTGGCGAGATGGCTTTTCTGACCGGCCACTCTGGCGCGGGGAAAAGTACCCTGCTCAAGCTTATCTGCGGTATTGAACGGCCAAGTGCCGGAAAGATAGCTTTCGGCGGCCATGACATTAGCCGCCTCAAGAGCCGCGAAGTGCCGTTCCTGCGCCGTCAGATTGGTATGATCTTTCAGGATCACCATTTGTTGATGGACAGAACCGTGTACGACAACGTGGCAATCCCGCTGATCATTGCGGGTGCCAGCGGTGAAGATATTCGCCGCCGTGTGTCAGCAGCACTGGATAAAGTTGGCCTGCTTGATAAAGCGAAAAATCTCCCGATTCAACTCTCTGGCGGTGAGCAGCAACGTGTAGGCATTGCCCGTGCTGTGGTGAACAAACCCGCCGTGCTGTTGGCGGATGAACCGACGGGTAACCTTGATGATGCGCTCTCAGAAGGGATTTTGCGTCTGTTTGAAGAGTTTAACCGTGTTGGTGTAACCGTTCTGATGGCGACGCATGACATCGGGCTGATATCCCGCCGTAATTATCGCATGTTGACGTTAAGTGACGGCCATTTGCATGGAGGCTTGGCAGGTGAATAAACGCAGCGCGCTCAATCAAATCAAGCGTTTTAGCAACAAGCTGGATAAAATCAACTCGCTCAATAAGTTAGGTGATTTAGGCCGCTCAGTGAAAAAACGCGGCAAAGGGCCTCAATCTAAAAGCAAATCTCTTAAAGGCGGTGTGAATGAGCAATTCCGCTATGCCTGGCAGGGTGCTTTACAGGACTTACGCAGCAAACCGCTAGCCACGTTTCTGACAGTGATGGTTATCGCCATTTCACTGACGCTGCCAAGTGTATGCTACATGGTTTACAAAAACGTGAACCAGGCTGCCACACAGTATTACCCGTCTCCGCAAATCACCGTTTATCTCGATAAAGCGCTGGATGATAACGCCGCGCAGCAAGTGGTGGGTGCGATTCAGGCGGAAGAGGGTGTCGATAAAGTTAACTATCTTTCGCGTGACGAAGCGCTGGGCGAGTTCCGTAACTGGTCTGGTTTTGGTGGCGCACTCGATATGCTGGAAGAAAACCCGCTGCCTGCGGTTGCGGTGGTTAACCCGAAACTCGACTTCCAGAGTACCGACCATCTGAATACCCTGCGTGACCGTGTGGCACGTATTCACGGTGTCGATGAAGTGCGTATGGATGACAGCTGGTTTGCGCGTCTTGCTTCGCTGACAGGCCTTGTAGGCCGTGTTGCCGCGATGATTGGTATCCTGATGGTTGCGGCAGTGTTCCTGGTGATTGGTAACAGTGTGCGCTTGAGTATTTTTGCCCGCCGCGACACCATCAACGTGCAAAAATTGATTGGTGCAACAGATGGATTCATCCTGCGCCCGTTCTTGTATGGCGGAGCACTGTTGGGCTTTAGCGGGGCGTTCCTTTCACTGATTCTGACCGAAATTCTGGTGTGGCGCTTGTCATCTGCAGTGACCGAAGTGGCGCAAGTGTTTGGAACTAAGTTTGATCTTACCGGCTTAGGTTTCGACGAATGCATCCTGCTGTTGCTGGTTTCGTCCATGAGCGGCTGGCTGGCGGCGTGGATCGCAACCGTACAACATTTACGTCGTTTTACCCCAGAGTAAAATTTTTTTGGTATACTTGTTCCCTGCTACGAAGTACCCGTCAGCAGGGGACACGCTCCCACCTCGGTTGTGTTTCTCCTGCCCAGTTTCATAGCTCTGTCACATTTTGTGTGTAATATATGCACAGCTTTACAGTGAACTTGTGGATAACATCACTGTCTGAGTTTACTGTGAGTGATACGGTTTGGCGCTTGACGTGGAGTCAGGTGCAGCATGGTGTAGCAACCTGTACGTTAGTCTCTAAGAGAGGGTTTGAATGACCAAAGAAATGCAAAATTTAGCTTTAGCCCCTGTTGGTAACCTGGAATCTTATATCCGGGCCGCTAATTCCTGGCCGATGTTGACGGCTGAGGAAGAGAAGGAGCTGGCTGAAAAGCTGCATTACCAGGGCGATCTGGAAGCAGCGAAAAGGCTGATCCTGTCACACCTGCGCTTTGTTGTTCATATCGCTCGTAATTACTCGGGCTATGGCTTGCCGCAGGCTGACTTGATTCAGGAAGGTAACATCGGCCTGATGAAGGCTGTGCGCCGCTTTAACCCGGAAGTGGGTGTCCGTCTGGTGTCGTTCGCCGTGCACTGGATTAAAGCTGAAATTCACGAATACGTTCTGCGTAACTGGCGTATTGTGAAAGTGGCCACCACTAAAGCACAACGTAAGTTGTTCTTTAACCTGCGCAAAACCAAGCAACGTCTGGGTTGGTTCAATCAAGACGAAGTTGAAATGGTCGCCAACGAGCTGGGTGTTTCCAGCAAAGATGTCCGCGAGATGGAATCTCGTATGGCGGCGCAGGACATGACGTTTGACATGGGCAACGACGACGATTCAGACAGCGCGCCAATGGCTCCAGTGCTGTTCTTGCAGGATAAGTCTTCTAACTTTGCCGATGGCATTGAAGACGACAACTGGGAATCGCACGCGGCTGATAAACTCAGCGATGCCATGTTGGGTCTGGACGAGCGCAGCCAGGATATTATCCGTGCACGCTGGCTTGATGAAGAGAACAAGAGCACGTTGCAAGAACTGGCCGATCGCTACGGCGTTTCCGCTGAGCGTGTGCGCCAACTTGAAAAGAACGCGATGAAAAAACTGCGCATGGCAATCGAAGCGTAAGTTACTCAGTTAGAAAAAAAACCGCCTTTCGGGGCGGTTTTTTTATGCCTGTCACTTTCCTGTTCACCTTGTGAAAAAATTGTTATTCCAAAAACCGCAAATTCGGGTATGTTTTTAACTCTGGATGCGGTGAAGGCACACGCGGTATTCGTAAATCAAAAATAAAATCGTGCCAAAACAACACAACAAATACCAATCACAACAAGAATGGGGATTCTCAGGATGAAAATGAAGGGCAAAGCTATATTGGCTGGTTGTATTGCACTTGCGATGAGCAACGCAGCATTCGCTAAGGATATCAAAGTCGCGGTAGTTGGGGCGATGTCTGGCCCGGTTGCACAGTATGGTGATCAAGAATTTACTGGCGCAGAGCAAGCGGTAGCCGATATTAACGCCAAAGGTGGTATTAAGGGCGATAAGCTGGTTATTACCAAATACGATGATGCTTGTGACCCGAAACAAGCTGTAGCTGTTGCCAACAAAGTGGTTAACGATGGTATTAAATACGTTATCGGCCACTTGTGCTCTTCTTCCACTCAGCCTGCGTCTGATATCTACGAAGACGAAGGTATTCTGATGATTACACCTGCAGCTACGGCTCCTGAGCTGACAGCGCGTGGTTACAAACTGACAATGCGTACTACAGGTCTTGACTCCGATCAGGGCCCGACTGCTGCGAAATACATCCTTGATCATGTGAAACCGAAAAACATCGCGGTCATTCATGACAAACAGCAGTATGGCGAAGGCCTGGCGCGTTCTGTTCAGGACAACCTGAAAAAAGGCGGCGCGAATGTCGTGTTCTTTGACGGTATCACCGCAGGAGAGAAAGATTTCTCCACGCTGGTGGCGCGTCTGAAGAAAGAAAATATCGACTTCGTTTACTACGGTGGTTACCACCCGGAAATGGGGCAGATCCTGCGTCAGTCTCGTGCAGCCGGTCTGAAAACTCAGTTCATGGGGCCGGAAGGCGTGGCGAACGTTTCTTTGTCTAACATTGCCGGCGAATCTGCTGAAGGCCTGTTAGTCACTAAACCGAAGAACTACGACCAGGTTCCTGCGAACAAGCCTGTTGTAGATGCCATTAAAGCGAAGAAACAAGATCCAAGCGGTGCATTCGTCTGGACAACATACGCAGCTCTGCAATCGTTGGCAGCGGGTCTGAACCAGTCAGAAGATCCTGCGAAGATCGCGACTTACCTGAAAGGCAGCACAGTTGATACCGTAATGGGGCCGTTGAGCTGGGATCAGAAAGGCGACCTGAAAGGTTTTGAGTTTGGTGTGTTTACCTGGCATGCCAATGGTACAGCGACTGACGCGAAGTAAGTTTTGATTACCCGCTCTGTAGAGCGGGTAAATTGGTGGATGT
>DASXXQ010000134.1:0-16645 GCA_036502985.1 Buttiauxella sp. | reverse complement strand
TAGGCTGTTTCGCCCATCGAAATCCCGTTTCTATCCATCAGGATTATCAGTTCAAAATTTCCATAGAATTTATTTATAGTTTACCGTTCGGTTTTCGTGAAGGGAGTCCGTTGTGTGGGCCAAAAAACTGCGGGGGATGATCAATCCAGCGATCCTGACGTTGTGCGGCATAGCCTGGGTTTAACGGGTAATAAATGCGGTTATCGGCTTTGTTGGCTTCACCGACGATCAGCAATCGGACTTCATGCTCGGTATTATTAATAAAGGTATGGCAACTGCCCGTGCCAGCAGGAAAACCGACGCTATCGCCCGGCTCCAGCGCGTAAAGATGCCCGTTAATCCATACCTGCGGATGCCCTTCAAGAACATAAGCAAACTCTTCTTCGCTACTTTCCGCGTGGGGATAAGATGTGCGGCGGCCAGGTAGCAAACGCTCATGGTGGATACCCAAACGCGTTAAACCAAGTTTACGGGCCAGCGGCGCGCCAATCGAAAAAAGTTCAGCACTGTCAGGATATGTTGAATCATCTTGCCCTTCCAGTTCCTGCCAGTGACGAATGCAATCAGGTTTATTCATAGCAAACTCCGGGATAGTCATCTCAAAAGGATGGGGCCAGAACGGCGCATCATTCGGCGTTTTTTACGCGTTGTGATAGAGTGTAGGGCTAATCTACAGGGGAATGCTGATGGACATCACGACTTCACAAAACGTGTTAGCGCAGGCTGAAAAACTATGCGAGCAGCGTAATGTGCGCCTGACACCACAACGTCTCGAAGTACTGCGTTTGCTTACTCAGCAGGCGGGCGCAATCAGCGCTTATGATTTGCTGGATTTATTACGCGCCAGTGAGCCGCAAGCCAAACCCCCGACGGTTTATCGTGCGCTCGATTTTCTTCTCGAACAAGGATTTGTCCATCGGGTCGAGTCGACCAACAGCTACGTTTTATGTCACCTGATTGACCAACCCACTCACTCATCAGCGATGTTTATTTGCGACCGGTGTGGGGCGGTGAAGGAGCAAGGAGCAGAGGGCGTGGAAGAAATTATGCATCAACTGGCGGCTCAGCTAGGATTTGCGCTGCACCATAATGTGATCGAAGCTCATGGCTTATGCAGTGCGTGTGCTGAAGTTGAAGCCTGTAGTCATCCAGAAGAATGTGGGCATGACCACACAATCCAATCTAAGAAAAAATCACGTTAAACGGTGTTAGAAAGGAACGGTACCTCCATGTACCTGGGCAGGGTAGCCGATGAGATTTAACTCATCTGAGGGATGTTGATTACCAGCGGTAATCGTTACGTTTTTCCCAATCTACAACTTCTTTCTCTGCCTGATCTTTCTGATATCCATAGCGTTCCTGGATTTTACCGACTAGCTGCTCGCGCTTCCCTTCGATGACAGTCATATCATCATCAGTCAGTTTGCCCCATTTCTCTTTTACTGTGCCTTTGAACTGTTTCCAGTTACCGCCGATTTCGTCTTTATTCATAATAGTATCCTCATCGTTCGGTTAAGAACTGCTAAAAGTTAACATCGTCCAGGTGGTGCCGCTTGGCTGACACTCACTATCTGCTGGACGTGAGATTAATTGTAGTCAAGGATATGGCGGAGAGGTAAAAACTAAGAATCTTTAACCATGCGGCTCGTTCGCAAACCAGGTGTTGTGTTGCCAATGGCGACGCCAGATCCACCCTAAAGACAACCCCCGCAGCGCGAGAAACACCGCTACAGACAGCCACAAACCGTGATTACCCAAATACGGTACGGTGAACAAGGTAAGCCCAAAACCTAAGGCCGCAACGGCCATGCTGTTACGCATCTGCGCACCACGCGTTGCACCAATAAACATGCCGTCGAGCAAATAGCACCACACGCCTACTACCGGTAAAACTATCTGCCAGTTCAGGTAACGATCGGCCTGTTGTTGTAACTCGGGGATGGATGTCAAAAGTGAAACAATTTGCTCACCAAACAGGGCATACACCCCGGCAAACATTAGTGCGACCAGACCGGCCTGGCGACAGGCAGCCCCCCACACCTCTAGCAATTGCCCACGATTTTTAGCACCAAAAGCCTGACCGGAGTGGGCTTCAACGGCATAAGCAAAGCCATCGAGCGCATAGGCGGTGAAAGTGAGCAACGTCATAAGCACCGCATTGACGGCAACGATTTCACTGCCTAAGCGAGCCCCAAAGATGGTCACTGAAGCGAAACAAATCTGTAGCAGCAGTGAGCGCAGCATGATGTCTCTGTTAAGCGCCAGCAAGCGACGAACGTTGCCACGCCAGGCTTGCCTGAGCATCTCAATGCTGATCCCGCGGATACCCATGACTTTCTTCACCATCAGCAAGCCAATGATAAATGTCGCGTATTCCGCAGTAACAGTCGCCAGTGCTGCACCCTGGACATTCATATGCAGCCCCATCACCAGCCACACATCGAGCACGATATTCAGCACATTACCGACAACCAGCAGGATAACCGGTGCGCGGGCATACTGAACGCCCAATAACCAGCCCAGCAGCACCAGATTAGCCAGTGAAGCAGGGGCACTAAGCCAGCGAATCTCAAGAAAACGTTGTGCCTGTACCAGGACGTCCTGGTTGCCACCGACAATGTGCAAGGCAAGCGAAATCAGTGGATCGCGCAGCAAAACGATGGCGACACCCGCCCCTAATGCCAGCAATAAAGGCTGCACCAGTGCACGAGCTAACGCAGAAGGATTGTTGGCACCAAAAGCCTGAGCCGTTAAACCCGTAGTGCTCATACGCAAAAACAGCAACAGCATAAATAAGAAACTGGTTGCTGTAGCGCCAATAGCGACACCGCCGAGATAAACAGGGCTGTCCAGATGACCAATAACTGCCGTATCCACAAGTCCAAGCAGAGGAACGGTAATATTGGAGAAAATCATGGGTAAGGCGAGGCGCCAGAGCGCGCTATCAGCCGTCGAGAAAAATCGCATGGCTAATCCAGGGAAAGTGAGGGTAGCGATGCGCCTGAAAACGCATCGCCAAAAGAAGATTTACAGCCAGTCGCCGTTGCGAATGACCCCAACAGCCAGCCCTTCGATAGAGAAGTTATGCTCGCGCAGGTCAACCACAATCGGTTCAAACTCGCTGTTTTCTGGAAGCAAATGAACGGTGTTACCCTGCTGTTTTAAGCGTTTAACAGTGACTTCGTCGTCAATGCGCGCCACCACAACCTGGCCGTTACGCACATCCTGCGTTTTATGAACCGCAAGCAAATCGCCATCCATAATACCGATGTCTTTCATCGACATACCGCTGACGCGCAACAGGAAGTCAGCATTAGGTTTAAACAGTGATGGATCGACCTGGTAATGGCCTTCGATATGCTGCTGTGCCAGAAGTGGTTCACCGGCAGCAACACGCCCAACCAGTGGAATACCCGTGACTTCTTCCACCAGCAAGCGGATACCACGCGACGCGCCAGAGACAATTTCAAGCACGCCTTTACGGGCAAGCGCTTTTAAATGCTCTTCAGCGGCGTTCGGAGAACGGAACCCCAGACGTTGAGCTATCTCGGCACGAGTCGGTGGCATGCCGGTCTGGCTGATATGATCCCGAATAAGATCAAACACCTCTTGCTGCCTGGTAGTTAACGCTTTCATTCCGCCCCCTGGGTGTTTATACAGTTATGCTGTGAGTATATACAGTCAAAGGCGAATTTGGAACCACAAATTAAGCAAAAAACCAGTCACTTAACTATTCTGGAAAGATCATCGCAAATGCGGCCAAAGCAGCGTGCCCCAGGTTACAACTGCGAGGATAATGGCTATCAGTACTGCGGCGGAGCCCATGTCTTTGGCGCGCCCAGAAAGTTCGTGATAATCAGTACCGACGCGGTCTACAAGGGCCTCAATAGCGCTGTTAAGTATCTCGACAATCATAACCAGCACGACAGAGCCAATCAGTAAAATACGGGTGATAGGGTCGACATCTAACCAGCAAGCAATGGCAATGGCGATAACCGCGGAAACGCCTTCCTGACGGAAAGCAGCTTCGTTGATCCAGGCCGCTTTAAGCCCTTTCCATGAATAGCCTGCGGCTTTAATAATACGGGTAAGTCCAGTGGTACTGCTCGCCATTATAGGAAACCTTTTCAAATTATTTGCGTCAATGCATATCAAAAGCTGAACGCCACAGAAATCTGGATGAGATTCTGATATTCTTGCGGCGAATTTGCATCATTAACCTGAGGCTTTACATCGTTTATGTCAGGCTGGCCAAGAATTTACTACAAATTACTTAATTTACCATTAGGCGTTCTGGTAAAGAGCAAGTCCATTCCGGCAGATCCGCAAGCCGAACTGGGCTTAGATCCCACTCGCCCAATAATGTACGTTCTGCCCTATAACTCAAAGGCGGACTTATTAACGCTGCGTGCACAATGTCTCGCGCATAACTTGCCCGACCCTCTCGAGCCGCTAGAAATCGACGGAGCGGTACTGCCACGCTATGTCTTTATCCATGGCGGCCCGCGTGTATTCACTTATTACACGCCGAAGGAAGAGTCGATCAAGCTGTTCCATGATTACCTTGACCTTCACCGCAGCAATCCAAATCTGGATGTGCAGATGGTGCCGGTTTCGGTCATGTTTGGCCGTTCTCCGGGCCGCGAAAAAGGCGAAGTCAATCCGCCATTAAGGATCCTCAACGGGGTCCAGAAATTTTTCGCAGTCTCCTGGCTTGGTCGCGACAGTTTCGTGCGTTTTTCCGCACCTGTCTCTCTGCGTCAGATGGCAACCGATCACGGTACAGACAAAAAAATCGCCCAGAAACTGGCGCGCGTAGCGCGTATGCACTTTGCACGCCAGCGCCTGGCAACTGTCGGGCCGCGTCTACCGGTACGCCAGGATTTGTTTAATAAACTTCTGGCATCGAAAGCTATTGCGCGAGCAGTAGAAGATGAAGCGCGCAGCAAAAAAATCTCCCATGAAAAAGCACAGCAAAATGCCGTCGCACTCATGGAAGAAATTGCGGCTAACTTCTCTTATGAAGCCGTTCGTTTGACTGACCGCGTGTTAGGTCTGACATGGAACCGTTTGTACCAGGGCATTAACGTTCACAACGCTGAACGTGTGCGCCAACTGGCTCATGACGGCCATGAGATTGTCTATGTTCCCTGCCACCGCAGCCACATGGACTACATGCTTCTGTCTTACGTGCTTTATCACCAGGGGCTGGTTCCTCCGCACATCGCGGCGGGTATCAATCTGAACTTCTGGCCTGCTGGCCCGATCTTCCGCCGCCTGGGTGCTTTCTTTATTCGCCGTACCTTTAAAGGCAGCAAACTGTACTCCACTGTTTTCCGCGAATATCTTGGCGAGTTGTTCAGCCGTGGATATTCGGTGGAATATTTTGTGGAAGGTGGCCGTTCCCGTACCGGGCGTTTGCTCGATCCGAAAACTGGCACGCTGTCCATGACCATTCAGGCCATGCTGCGCGGCGGTACTCGTCCCATTACCTTAGTGCCGATTTACATTGGCTACGAACATGTAATGGAAGTGGGTACTTACGCTAAAGAACTGCGTGGGGCGACCAAAGAGAAAGAGAGCTTCATGCAGATGGTGCGTGGCTTAAGCAAGCTTCGTAACCTTGGTCAGGGTTATGTTAACTTCGGCGAACCCATGCCGCTGATGACATTCCTCAACCAGCGTGTTCCTGAATGGCGCGATTCTATCGACCCAATTGAAGCGATCCGCCCTGCGTGGCTGACGCCTACGGTCAATGAAATTGCCGCCGAACTGATGGTGCGTATTAACAACGCAGGGGCGGCGAACGCCATGAACCTGTGCTGTACCGCGCTGTTGGCATCGCGTCAGCGTTCACTGACCCGTGAGCAATTGACCGAGCAGCTCAACTGTTACCTGAGCCTGTTGCGTAATGTGCCGTATTCACCGGACGCGACCGCACCAGACCAACCAGCAGAAGCGCTGATCGAACACGCCTTGCAGATGAACAAGTTTGAAGTTGAGAAAGACACTATCGGGGACATCATCATTCTGCCGCGCGAGCAGGCTGTGCTGATGACTTACTATCGTAACAACATCCTGCATATGCTGGTGTTGCCTTCTCTGCTGGCCGCAATTATCACGCAACATCGTCATATTTCCCGCAGCGAACTTCAGCGTCAGGTCGAACTACTCTACCCGATGCTGAAAGCTGAGTTGTTCCTGCGCTGGCAAACAGCTGAACTAGCCAGCGAAATTGATGTACTACTCAATGAGCTGGTACGCCAGGAACTGATTACGCTGACTGAAGATGAAGTGCTGATTAATCCGGCTCGTTCACGCACCATGCAGCTACTGGCAGCAGGTGTGCGTGAGACACTGCAACGTTACGCCATTACCTTCTGGCTGCTGAGCGCTAATCCATCCATTAACCGTGGGACGCTGGAGCGCGAAAGCCGCACCGTCGCCCAACGCTTGTCAGTGTTGCATGGTATTAACGCACCAGAGTTCTTTGATAAAGCGGTGTTCACCTCGCTGGTACTCACCTTGCGTGATGAAGGCTATATCAGCGATACCGGGGATGCCGAGCCAACCGAAACCATCAAGGTCTACCAGATGCTGGCAGAACTGATTATGCCGGATGTGCGTTTAACGATTGAAAGTGCGACGTCGCAGGCCGCGACCGAGTAAAACGAAACAGGCGGGGAAACCCGCCTGTTTTTTTAGAAATGTATGTAACTCAATGCCAGCCCAATAAACAGCACCAGACCAACATAGTTATTATTCAGGAAGGCCCGGAAACAAGCATCACGATCGCGGTTAGCGGTCAGTCGTTGCTGATGGATGAATAATGCCCCCGCCAGTGTAATTGACCAGTAGAAAGCCCCGCCTAATCCGTTCAGCCAGCCAATCAACGCCAGCAATACCATCACCGCAACCTGCAAGATGCCAATAATCAGATTGTCATAGCGCCCAAATAATATTGCCGTGGATTTAATGCCAATTTTCAGGTCATCATCACGGTCGACCATGGCGTATTGGGTGTCATAAGCCACTGCCCAGCAGATGTTGGCTAAAAACATTAACCAGCAGCTTAGCGGAACAGATTCGCTCACCGCGGCAAAGGCCATCGGGATTGACCATCCGAATGCCGCCCCCAGCACCACCTGAGGCAGATGGGTGTAGCGTTTCATAAACGGATAAACCCAGGCCAATGCTAATGCCGCCACCGACAACAAAATCGTCATAGTATTAAGCGTCAGCACCAGCAAGAATGAGAGCAGCACCAGCACAGCAAATAATATGCGCGCTTCTTTCTCACTTACCGATCCGCTCGGTAATGGCCTGTGGGCCGTGCGTTTAACGTGCCCATCAAATTTACGATCGGCGTAGTCATTTACCACACAACCTGCGGCCCGCATCATCCAAACCCCAGCGATAAACACACCTAAAATGGTCAGCGGTGGCACACCGGGCGTCGCAAGCCATAGCGCCCACAACGTAGGCCATAACAATAAAAGCGAGCCAATCGGCTTATCAAGCCGCATCAGGCGCTGATACGCCTGCCATTTACCCTGTTTCAGACTCCACTCCATTATTTTTCCTCTACATACAGCGGAGAAGCGGGAAGGAACAGCTCGGTCAATACCAAGGGTTTTCCGGCTAATCTCAGACGGGAACGACGCCCCCACAGCTCCGCACTGCGGCCAATCTCAATAAAATCCCGTGTCAGGGAAGATGCACTAAACAGGTAACGTCCAAGCGGCGTGGTGCCAAGCTGCTGCAAAGCAAGCTCAGGCCCTTCAAGGGTAGATTCGGGAACGACAGTGCGCCCTAAAAGCCACGGTTCGTCATCACCACACAGCATGATTTCACGCAGCCAATAACGTTTGGCTTCAGGCAGCATGTCTGCTTCAGGAAGGTCGCCACCGGCGTCGAAAAAGCCTTCGCGCACAATACGCACGGTGACCCGCGAGCAATACTGTTCAAAGCGCTTGGTCATTGAGTCTTCAAGCAACAACCAGTCAAGAAGCGATGCACTCAGCCCCTCTGGAATCGTAGCCTCAAAGCGTAAGGCGCGCAGTGGCAATAGCGCGTCGGACATGTGAATTTCTCCGAAACAAAACCGGCGGTCATTGTAACGCAGAATAGGTATAGGGTGGCAGGCAAAAGAACGAATCGCGATGAGCTTACTTAGGTGAGTGATTCGGGTGAGTGAGAGCAGCCAACGCCGAGTCAGCTTAAAGGATGACGAAGTGAAAAAAAGGTGCGCCTAAGCGCACCAATACTTCAAGCATCAGCATTGTGGGGAGACTTTCACCCCTTGCCTTTTACACTGCTGATAAAGGTTTTACGGGCAGAAGTCGATCCAAGGCGTTCAGCTTCATCCAACAATTTCAAGGCTTTATCAACGTCACCTTTTGCAACGGCATCTTTGATAGCCTGGTTGAAGTAGCCTTCAGTATCGTTAAGCATTGGCTCCGATTTCACGACTGGCGCAGGCGCTGCGGTAGCAGCGGTTGCGGCTACCGCCGTTGGAGCAACATAAGCAGTGGCTGGCGCTGCGGTATTCCCGACAGTAACCGGGCCTGGGCCTGATGAACCAAACAATGGGCCAACCAGCACGCTCGAACCAGAAGACGTTTTAACTTTAATCTTCAAAGTTCCGTCAGTGCCGTGGCGAGCAATTGGGTCTGGAATATCCGGAACCGCGTTACCCGTGCCTTTCGCATAGGCTTTGGCCGGGTCAATCATGGTTGTCGTTTGTTGAGTGTCTTTATTGGTGGTGAACACCAGCAAATACAGTTTTTGTTGCCCAAGCGCTGGCGTTAATTTCAGGGTGCCTTCCAGACGGTCAGCAGACATTACGCCAGGTTCTTGATAGGTAAAGTAGCTTGCCGGGAAATACGCAGCAGGCGTCATATTTTGATCAAGAACTAACACGTTCGGCGCAAATACCGTGTTTTTACTCACTTCACTGGTCAGCGTAATCGTTAGCTCACCAATATTTGCAGGTACGCTATAGGCGGCTACCGGACCCGTAATGTCCCCCGCTTTCAGGCTCTGACCACTGGTTGCGAGCGTTGTCGTCAATGTCTTTGATTGATCGACTGGCGTCCATTGCAGTTGTTGTAAAGCAGAAGTTGGCACCGTTGGCGCCGCAGAAATATCTTGTGGAACAATGTTCACATCAGCCAGGCTCACGGCGGGAACGCTGGCCAGCAGCCCTGCGGAAAGGCAGAGTGCGAGGAGACTTTTTTTCATTTTCATTGTTATAAACCTCGAATGGAGAGTCGGTGGAAAGTTAGCCAGGCAATAGCGCTTTCCACCTAAAACAAGCATTGGCATACAAGGGTAATAACAAGGGGTTCAGTGGCGAACCCCTTATCACTTCTTACTTCAAGCTACTGCTGTATTACCACCAGATTTCCATCTGGGCACCGAAGCTGAACTCATCGTCATTGCCACGGCTGGTAGAGAAAGTGCCGTTGCCGGTAGAGTCGTTAACCGCGAAGCGAGTAGCGTCGCCGTTGCCATCTTTGGCATAGCCCCATTTCTCATCCCACTTAGCATAGGTTGCGAAGACGCGCAGCGCCGGGCGGGACCAGATGCTGTCGCCAGCTTGCCATTGTTGTGCCAGGGTAATTTTGTATTGGCCGTTACGCTCGCCAGTTTCCTGGGATTTCACGTTGTCGTAGCCAACTTCCAGCAAGGTGCTCATGATTGGCGTCCATTTGAACATTGGACGAACACCGATGGTGTACCATTCGGTCCCCTGGTTATCATCCAGGTTCAGGTTCTGGTACATACCGACGTACATCAGGTCCCAACGGTCTGCCAGAGTAATCGCACCATGGTCAATAACACGGAACAGGTAACCGTCGTTGTCGATACTGCCGCCCTGCGCTTGACCCTTACCTTGCGAGGTCATGGAGTCTGTTGCGTACTGCAGAACAAACTTGTTGTAACCTTTCATCATGCTCTGGGTGTGTTCAAGAGTACCCATCCAGCCATCTTTAGAAGCGTCTGGTTGCAGATAATAGTCGTCAGGAATATTGGTATGGCCGTAGTCAACACCCAGCTCCAGGGTACCGCCAGGGTTGGTTTCAATACCCGCCCAGCGCACGTCGAATACGTCATTTGGAACTTTGTTGCTGTAGTTACGAGTACCATCAGCATTGAAATCGTTGAATGCAGCTGAACCGCCTGATTCAGAAGAACGCGTTGCAGCAAAGGAGAGTTTACCTACGCCAACGTCAATGTTTTCCAGACCTGCACCAGGACCTGAAATATCCCAGTAGTAGAAGTCGATCATATGGACGTCATGACGTTGATAGAAACGCTTACCGGCCCACATGTTGGCACCTGGCAGCGCATCAATCAGGTTTTTACCCTGCACGTTGGCTTCACGGAATGCCGGGCTGGTCGCTTCCCAGTCATTGTCCTGTGCTACGGAGTACGCCACGTTGGTATCGAAGTAGAAGCTCTTGTCGCCTTCTTTCCACACTTCCTGGCCCAGTTTTAATTCCGCATAGGTTTCACATTCGTTACCAAGACGGTATTTAGACTGTGCACCAGTTGCCTGGAAACACTGTTGTTCGCCGCCGCTACCGGTCCAGCCGATACCAGAACGGGCATAACCGTGGAAATCCACTGCCAGTGCCTGAACAGACATAATGCCTGCTGCTACGGCAACTGCCACTGGGAGTTTGCGCAGAGTAATCATCGTTCTATCTCCTGAGATCATTGCTTTTCTTTTTTATGGGAATGCTTAAACACCTGGCTCTTGATGTAACCGACGACAAGCAGTGCCATCCTCACGGAACAGATGGCAGCGCTCTGGCGGCAAGCCAATAGCGAATGTGGCACCCTCTTTTACCAACACCACGTCATTCTGGCGGTACACCAGGTTCTGACGGATGGCGGGGATTTGGATGTGAATCTGAGTTTCATGGCCGAGCTGTTCAACAACCTGTACTTCGCCTTCAAGGGTGACGTCGGCAATGTCGCTTGGCAGCAGATGCTCTGGTCGAATACCCAGAGACATATTGGCGCCAACCTGAACATCTTTGCTTTCCACCGGCAGCCAGACTTGCTGGCGATTCGGCAGTTCAACCTGGACCTGGTCAATCGCCGTGGCCGTGACTTTCACTGGCAGGAAGTTCATTTTTGGCGAGCCAATAAAGCCCGCAACAAAACGATCCGCCGGATAGTGATACAGCTCGAGAGGTTTACCGACTTGCGCGACACGCCCGGCATCAAGCACAACAATTTTGTCGGCGAGCGTCATGGCTTCGACCTGGTCGTGCGTAACGTAAATCATGGTGCGCCCAAGGCGCTTATGCAGTCGGGAGATCTCAATGCGCATCTGCACACGCAGTGCCGCATCAAGGTTTGAAAGAGGTTCATCAAGCAGGAATACGCGCGGTTCAGCCACCAGCGTACGGCCAATAGCCACGCGCTGACGTTGCCCACCGGAAAGTGCCTTTGGGCGGCGTTCTAATAAATGTGCCAGTTGCAGCGTTTCAGAAACTTGAGTGACGCGTTGATTGATTTCACTTTTCTTAGCACCCGCGAGCTTCAGCCCGAAGGACATGTTTTCAGCAACGGAAAGATGGGGATAAAGCGCGTATGACTGGAACACCATGCCAACACCACGCTCAGCGGGTGGAATGTCGTTCATGCGTGTTTCACCAATGAATAAATCACCGCTGGTGATGGTTTCCAGCCCTGCAATCATGCGCAACAGTGTGGATTTACCGCAGCCTGACGGTCCAACAAAAACCACGAACTCACCTTCATGGATATCCAGGTTGATATCTTTTGATACCACCACATCACCCCAGGCTTTTGTTACGTTCCGTAGCTGTACGCTTGCCATGTACTTCTCCCTTCATTCCATCACACTGCTAAGAGGCAGGTAATTCAAGATGTGTCGGACTATGACGGATCTATACATTCTGTGAATCCTCCACCCCGCTGTTTTTAATGGGGGAGGAGATGGGAGGATGAGAGGGTGTGTTCTGCAACCGGTTACAATCGGTGCAAGAGATTTTCGTGATCGTGGTTTCAAAAATCCGGGTGGTTTTATGTGCGCCAGGACACATAACTGCCAGTTATGTAACGCAGATCACAGATAACCAGGGTGGGGCGTAGAGCTAAGGAGGATGAGAAGCACTTGCCATCTGCGCAAACTGGCAACCGTAACGCCACTACCTTGACCTTGTTGTATCCACGCGCAAACCACCATTCAAAGGATGGGACATATGAAAATTAAAACTGGCGCACGCATCCTCGCTCTGTCTGCCCTGACAACGATGATGTTTTCCGCCTCTGCACTGGCAAAAATAGAAGAAGGCAAACTGGTCATCTGGATTAACGGTGACAAGGGCTATAACGGCCTGGCAGAAGTGGGTAAGAAGTTTGAGAAAGACACTGGCATTAAAGTCACCATCGAACACCCTGACAAACTGGAAGAGAAATTCCCGCAAGTTGCAGCAACGGGCGATGGCCCGGACATCATCTTCTGGGCTCACGACCGTTTCGGTGGTTACGCACAATCTGGCCTGCTGGCCGAAGTCACTCCAGACAAAGCTTTCCAGGACAAACTCTATCCGTTCACCTGGGACGCCGTTCGTTACAACGGCAAAATCATCGCTTACCCAGTAGCGGTTGAAGCACTTTCCCTTATTTACAACAAAGACCTGGTCCCTAAGCCGCCTAAAACCTGGGAAGAAATCCCGGCGCTGGATAAACAGCTGAAAGCGAAAGGTAAGAGCGCGTTGATGTTCAACCTGCAAGAACCGTACTTCACCTGGCCGCTGATTGCTGCTGATGGCGGTTATGCGTTCAAACTCGAAAACGGCAAATATGACGTTAAAGATGTTGGCGTGGATAGCAAAGGGGCGAAAGAAGGCCTGAGCTTCCTCGTAGACATGATTAAAAACAAACACATGAATGCGGATACCGATTATTCCATCGCTGAAGCAGCCTTCAACAAAGGCGAAACGGCAATGACCATTAACGGCCCGTGGGCCTGGTCCAACATTGATAAGAGCAAAATCAATTACGGCGTAACGCTGCTGCCAACCTTCAAAGGCAAAGCATCTAAACCGTTCGTTGGTGTTCTGAGTGCCGGTATCAATGCCGCCAGCCCGAATAAAGAACTGGCAAAAGAGTTCCTCGAAAACTACCTGATGACCGACCAGGGTCTGGCCGAAGTCAACAAAGATAAGCCGTTGGGCGCTGTTGCACTGAAATCCTATCAGGAGCAATTAGAGAAAGATCCACGCATCGCCGCGACGATGGAAAACGCCCAGAAAGGCGAAATCATGCCGAACGTGCCGCAAATGTCTGCGTTCTGGTATGCCGTTCGTACCGCAGTAATCAACGCCGTTAGCGGTCGTCAGACTGTTGATGAAGCGCTGAAAGATGCTCAGGGACGTATCACCAAGTAATACGATCCATCCCTCTCCCGCCTGGGAGAGGGAGAAAATCAACAAGAGGTAGAGGAAGACCCCATGGATGTAGTTAAAAAGAGCCACTGGTGGCATAGCGATGGACTGAAGTGGTCAGTCATCGCCCTGTTGGGACTGCTGGTCGGTTATCTTGTGGTATTAATGTACGCCCAGGGGGAGTACCTGTTCGCCATTATGACGCTGATTTTAAGCTCACTTGGCTTATACATTTATGCAAATCGCAAGGCGTATGCCTGGCGTTATGTTTATCCAGGTCTTGCCGGTATGGGGCTGTTTGTCCTGTTCCCACTGGTTTGCACCATTGCCATTGCTTTTACCAACTACAGCAGTACCAACCAGTTGACGCAAGAACGCGCGCAAGAGGTATTGATGGACCGCCAGTATCAGGCGGGCAAAACGTTTAACTTCGGTCTTTATCCGGCGGGTGACGAGTGGCAACTGGCCCTCACCGACGGTGAGTCCGGCAAGAATTTCATCTCCGACACCTTTAAATTTGGCGGCGAACAACATCTGAAACTGAAAGAAACGGATGCGCTGCCAAACGGTGAGAAAGCCAACCTGCGTGTGATTACGCAAAACCGTGCTGCACTGACGCAAATTACTGCTGAAATGCCTGATGAAAGCACGCTGACCATGAGTTCCCTGCGCCAGTTTTCCGGCACTCGTCCGCTCTACACACAGGGTGAAAACGGTGAGCTGACCAACAACCAAAGCGGCGTGAAATATCGTCCAAATAACGCAATTGGTTTCTACCAATCTGTTAACGCCGACGGTAACTGGGGCAATGAGCAATTAAGCCCGGGTTATACCGTGACTATCGGCTGGAAGAACTTCCTGCGCGTCTTCCATGACGAAGGCATCCAGAAACCGTTCATGGCTATCTTCGTCTGGACGGTGATTTTCTCTATCCTGACGGTGATTCTGACCGTAGCGGTCGGCATGATTCTGGCCTGCGTCGTACAGTGGGAGTCACTGAAAGGTAAAGCGATTTACCGCGTGATGCTGATACTGCCTTATGCCGTGCCCTCGTTCATTTCTATCCTGATATTCAAAGGGCTATTCAACCAGAGCTTCGGTGAAATCAACATGATGTTGAGTTCGCTGTTTGGCATCAAACCTGCCTGGTTTAGCGACCCGACTACCGCGCGTTCCATGATAATCATCGTCAACACCTGGCTGGGTTATCCGTACATGATGATTCTGTGCATGGGCTTGCTGAAAGCCATTCCAGATGACCTGTACGAAGCGTCAGCAATGGACGGCGCAGGCCCGTTCCAGAACTTCTTCAAGATTACGCTGCCGCTGCTGATTAAGCCGCTGACGCCGCTGATGATCGCAAGCTTTGCCTTTAACTTTAACAACTTCGTTCTGATTCAACTGTTAACCAACGGCGGGCCGGACCGTCTCGGAACCACAACGCCTGCCGGATATACGGACTTGCTGGTGAGCTATACCTACCGTATCGCCTTTGAAGGCGGCGGCGGCCAGGACTTTGGCCTCGCGGCAGCTATCGCAACGCTTATCTTCATTCTGGTTGGCGCACTGGCGATTGTTAACTTGAAAGCTACCCGCATGAAGTTTGATTAAGGAGCGACACTCATGGCTATGGTTCAACCCAAATCTCAGAAACTGCGACTACTAACAACGCATCTACTGTTATTGCTGTTCATCGCAGCGATCATGTTCCCGCTGCTGATGGTTATCGCGATTTCGCTGCGCCCGGGTAACTTCGCGACGGGCAGTCTTATCCCGGATCAAGTATCCTGGGAGCACTGGAAGCTGGCACTCGGCTTTAGCGTACAGCATGCCGATGGCAGCGTAACGCCACCGCCATTCCCAGTGCTGTTATGGCTCTGGAACTCAATTAAAATTGCGGCCATTACGGCACTTGGGATTGTGACACTCTCGACAACATGTGCTTACGCCTTTGCCCGTATGCGTTTTCCTGGCAAAGCGACACTGCTGAAAGGGATGCTGATTTTCCAGATGTTCCCGGCGGTGCTGTCACTGGTGGCGTTGTATGCCTTGTTCGACCGCCTCGGCCAGTACATTCCGTTTATCGGTCTTAATACGCATGGTGGGGTGATTTTCGCCTATCTTGGCGGCATCGCACTGCATGTCTGGACAATTAAAGGCTATTTCGAAACGATTGATAACTCTCTGGAAGAAGCCGCGGCACTGGATGGCGCAACCCCATGGCAAGCTTTCCGCCTGGTGTTACTGCCGCTCTCGGTGCCGATTCTGGCGGTGGTGTTTATCTTGTCGTTTATCGCCGCAATTACCGAAGTACCTGTCGCGTCGTTGTTACTGCGTGATGTAAATAGCTACACGCTGGCGGTGGGTATGCAGCAATACCTGAACCCACAAAACTACCTGTGGGGCGACTTTGCCGCAGCTGCTGTACTTTCTGCAATCCCAATTACCGTGGTGTTCTTACTGGCGCAACGCTGGCTGGTGAGCGGCCTGACGGCTGGCGGAGTGAAAGGTTAAGAATCCCTGTTAGTCATTGCTTCAAACGTTATTTTACTCGATAGATATCAGATTAGAGCAAGGCGGCAACTGCAAGAGTCCCCGGGAGCTTACAAAAGTAAGCGACTGGGGCGAATAAAGGCAGCCAACGCAGCGCTAGCCTGGTCGATAAAGAGTAAAGCCACTGCAAACCCTCATTTGAACTTATTATCATTTCCGGCGGCCCTTGGGCCGCCCTTTTTTATTCCCGTTTTAAGCGGCTGCTGTTGCAAAGCCACAGCGTTATCACCAGCAACAAAATGGCTCCGGAGTAAATCAGAACATCCAGCGGATCTTTATGGTCGATGATGATAAGTCGAACAATTGCGGTTATGCCGATATAGACAAAGTAACGCAGCGGAAAGTGATAACCCGACTGAAAATACTTCACGATCAATGCGATAAATTCGAAATAGAGGAAGTAAACCACCAGCCCTTCGATAAGCAGATATTTGCTGGCTGGTTCGCTGGGCGTGAATAGCACTTTGGCTAAGTGGAAGGTTTCTTTGCCGAGGAAAATAATCAGGATCACGCCGAGCGCAAGCAGGCCCAGATTGAGAACCCCTTGCATGACGGTAGAGATCCATTCAACACGAGGTGTAGCAGGCATAACAGTTCTCTTTGGTTGTAGTCCAGGAAAGCTGTTATACGTTAAAAATGTGATCTTGATCTAGATTTTT
>DASXXQ010000133.1:0-10807 GCA_036502985.1 Buttiauxella sp. | reverse complement strand
TCTTGCCGATAACGCAAAAGTCATTAAATGTATCAGGGAGATAATTGCTGGATTGTCTCCAAAGTCAGAAAAAGTTTGCTATGAAGAGAACTCGCTAATTTTTCTGAACCAAAAGAAGCAATTTTATATGTTGCTTGAAGGTGAACTGACTATCCGATCCAGAGACCGTAGACACATTATTGCTCGCCTGGTAAGTACAGTAATTTGCGGCCTTGGTATTATGGAAGATGTCTATTTACAAACTGCATCCTATGCCGTGTTCCGGGTGCTTCCGCGTGAGCAGGCGTTTGAAATTATTACCCAAAAAAATCTCTGGCAAGTGATGTTTTATATTATTCATAACTATGCCGGAAAGGTGTGTCAGTGGAATAATATTCTGACGCAAATGTCTTCCTATGAAGTGATTTGTGAAACATTGAAACGTCTTGACGAAGAACCGGTAAATATAAAGTACAGCATCACTGCTCTACAATATATACAAGAAAAGACCGGTTTATCAAGAAGCTACATTCTTAAAGTTATAGGTGAGCTGAAAGTACAGAAGAAAGTCACTATACAACGAGGGATACTGACAGGGCTTAAACATACTGAGTTGTAACTTGATTGTCGCAAACTCCACCCTGGCTCACTGTCGGGGTATGGGTCTCGCTAACAAACTCAATTCCTTTTTGATCCCACCCTTGTATTTACCCCTAAAGGGTGATGCCTCTACCCACCCTTTGTCACTAACGTAACGGGTTATAAAAACCCGTAAAAAACGACGGAAATAACACAGAAGTGTTTGCCGATTTCAGCCCTTAGAAATCTGCTCTTTGTGATGCAAGGATGTGCCTGATGGCTGATTTTTCCCGACGTGGATTATTAACCGGGAGCTTTCGACGCTCCACCACTGCTTTCCGCCCACCCTGGAGCGGGGATGAACAACATTTTCTTGTTGATTGCACGCGCTGCAACGCCTGTTTGTCGGCTTGTGAAACCCGCGTTTTAAGACGTGGCCCGGGTGGCTACCCCGAAGTTAACTTCAGTAATGGTGAATGCACATTTTGCTACGCCTGCGCACAAGCCTGCCCGGAAAAACTTTTTCTCCAGCGCGAGCTTTCCCCCTGGGAACACACGTTGTTGATTGGCGATGATTGCCTCGCCAGAAATAACGTCGAATGCCGTAGCTGCCAGGACATCTGCGAAACACAGGCTATTTCCTTTCGCCCCTCAGTGCAGGGCATTGCCCAACCTTTACTCAATCATATCGATTGCACGGCCTGCGGCGCATGCATCGCAGGCTGCCCTGTTTCAGCTATCTCCATGAGGCACGCAAATGCAAGCTAACTGGCACGTCTGCGGCCTGGTCGTTCAGGCCCACCCACAAGATATTCTCGCGGTCAGTGCCGCATTGAATGCACTTCCGGGCAGTGAAGTCGCGGTAAGTGATGCCAGACACGGCAAATTGGTAGTGGTTATGGAAGCGGCGCGCAGTGATGCGCTACTGAATCAAATTGAGTCAGCACGCAATATTGCGGGTGTGCTGGCGGTGTCGCTGGTTTATCACCAGCAGGATGAGCAAGGTGAGGAAACACCATGAAACTCAGTCGTCGTAGCTTTATGAAAGCGAACGCTGTTGCAGCCGCGGCGGCTGCCGCTGGCCTTAGCGTACCAGGCGTTGCCCGGGCTGTTGTTGGAAAACAAGATGCTATCAAATGGGATAAAGCCCCGTGCCGCTTCTGTGGTACTGGTTGTGGCGTATTAGTCGGTACACAGGATGGTCGTGTCGTGGCAAGCCAGGGTGATCCGGATGCGCCAGTTAATCGGGGCCTGAACTGCATCAAAGGCTATTTCCTGCCAAAAATCATGTACGGAAAAGACCGACTCACCCAGCCACTGCTGCGCATGAAAGATGGTCAATATGATAAAGAGGGTGAATTCGCTCCAATAAGCTGGGAGCAAGCCTTCGATATCATGGAGCAAAAATTCAAAACCAGCCTGAAAGAGAAAGGCCCGGATGCGGTCGGTATGTTTGGTTCCGGGCAGTGGACCGTGTGGGAAGGTTACGCCGCATCTAAATTGTTCAAAGCGGGCTTCCGTTCCAATAACCTCGACCCAAATGCCCGCCATTGCATGGCATCTGCTGTAGTCGGCTTTATGCGCACCTTCGGTATGGATGAACCGATGGGCTGCTATGACGACATCGAGCAGGCAGATGCATTCGTGCTGTGGGGCTCGAACATGGCGGAGATGCACCCGGTTTTGTGGTCGCGTATTACCTCTCGTCGTCTGTCGAATGAAAAGGTTAACGTCGCCGTTCTTTCTACCTTCCAGCATCGTAGTTTTGAGTTGGCCGACAACGGCATGGTGTTCACGCCGCAAAGCGATCTGGCGATCCTGAACTACATCGCCAATTACATCATTCAAAACAATGCTATCAACGAGTCGTTCTTTAAACAGCATGTAAATCTGCGCAAAGGCGTGACCGATATCGGCTATGGTCTGCGTCCAACGCATCCGCTGGAAAAAGCAGCCAAAAACCCAGGGTCTGATGCTTCCGAGCCAATGAGCTTTGAAGATTACAAAGCCTTTGTTGCTGAGTACACGCTGGAAAAAACGGCCGAAATGAGCGGCGTGCCGAAAGACCAACTCGAAGCGCTGGCTCAGTTGTACGCTGACCCTAATAAGAAAGTGATTTCGTACTGGACGATGGGCTTCAACCAGCATTCCCGTGGCGTATGGGCCAATAACCTCGTCTACAACATCCATTTGTTGACCGGCAAAATTTCTACGCCTGGCTGTGGTCCGTTCTCGTTAACCGGCCAGCCGTCGGCGTGTGGCACAGCGCGCGAAGTGGGCACTTTCTCCCATCGTCTGCCAGCCGACATGGTGGTGACTAACGAAAAACACCGTCAAATTGCTGAAGATCACTGGCAACTGCCTGCCGGTACCATTCCTGCAAAAGTGGGCCTGCATGCCGTGGCGCAAGACCGCGCGCTGAAAGATGGCAAGCTCAACGTTTACTGGGTGATGTGTAACAACAACATGCAGGCCGGGCCGAATATCACCGAAGAACGTATGCCGGGCTGGCGTGATCCGCGCAACTTCGTGATTGTCTCCGATCCGTATCCAACGATCAGTGCCTTGAGCGCAGATCTGATCTTGCCGACGGCAATGTGGGTGGAAAAAGAAGGGGCTTACGGTAACGCTGAACGCCGTACTCAATTCTGGCGTCAGCAGGTTAAAGCGCCGGGTGAAGCGAAATCCGATCTCTGGCAGTTAGTTCAATTCGCGAAACGCTTCAAAGTTGAAGAAGTTTGGCCTGCAGAGCTTGTGGATCAGAAACCAGAATTCCGTGGGAAAACGCTGTTCGACGTGTTGTTTGCTAACGCTAACGTCAGCAAATTTCCGGTCACTGAACTGGCAGAAGCTCAGCTCAATGATGAGTCTCGCGAGCTCGGATTCTATCTGCAAAAAGGGTTGTTTGAAGAGTACGCAGCGTTCGGTCGCGGCCACGGACACGATCTCGCACCGTTCGATGATTACCACAAAGCACGCGGTTTGCGCTGGCCGGTGGTGGACGGCAAAGAAACGCTTTGGCGCTACAGCGAAGGCCATGATCCGTATGTGAAAGCGGGCGAAGGTTTCAAATTCTACGGTAAACCGGACGGCAAGGCCGTTATCTTTGCGCTGCCATTTGAGCCTGCGGCCGAATCCCCGGACCAGGAATACGACATGTGGCTATCAACCGGACGCGTGCTGGAACACTGGCATACCGGCAGTATGACTCGTCGCGTTCCTGAGCTGCATCGCGCCTTCCCGGAAGCGGTTTTATTCATCCATCCACTTGATGCAAAAGCGCGTGATCTGCGTCGTGGCGACAAAGTGAAGGTTATCTCTCGTCGTGGCGAAGTGGTTTCGATTGTCGAAACGCGCGGTCGTAACAAGCCACCACGGGGACTGGTCTACATGCCTTTCTTCGATGCGGCGCAATTGGTGAATAACCTGACGCTGGATGCGACCGATCCGCTTTCGAAAGAGACGGATTATAAGAAATGCGCTGTCAAACTGGCGAAGGTGTAGGGGGAATAAACAATGAAAAAAACCATCCTGACAAAAACGTTATTTCAATGGGTTACCGCGTTTGCTTTGTTGGTAAGCGGTGCGTTATGGGCAGCAAACGGTGTGGATTTAACACAGTCTCCTGAAGTTTCTGGCACGCCGGAAGGCTCGATACATATGCCAAAACAGCAGGGGCGTATGGCGCTTAACTACGTCAATCAGCCGCCGATGATTCCGCACAGTGTCGATGGCTACCAGGTTTCCACTAACACTAACCGTTGCCTGCAATGTCACGGCGTGGAGCATTACCGCACGACGGGGGCACCGCGCGTGAGCCCGACGCACTTTATGGATAGCGATGGCAACGTGCTTTCTAACGTTGCACCGCGCCGTTACTTCTGCCTGCAATGCCATGTTCCTCAAACCGATGCGGCACCGATTGTCGAAAACACATTCACGCCGTCTAAAGGCTTTGGAAACTAGAGGCCATTATGGATAAATCAACCCGTAAACCCGGCATCATCCGACGTATATGGCAGTGGTGGCGTCGTCCGAGCCGCCTGGCACTTGGCACGTTACTACTGATTGGTTTCGCTGGTGGGATTATTTTCTGGGGTGGTTTTAACACCGGCATGGAAATGACAAACCGCGAAGAATTTTGTATCGGCTGCCATGAAATGCGCGCCAACGTCTACGAGGAGTACATGCAGACCGTGCACTACAACAACCGTAGCGGTGTGCGAGCAACGTGCCCTGATTGCCACGTTCCTCATGAATGGGGGCCGAAAATTATACGTAAAATACAGGCCAGCAAAGAGTTGTATGCCAAAGCGTTTGGCCTAATCGACACGCCACAGAAGTTTGATGACCACCGCCTGGCGATGGCACAAAACGAGTGGCGAAGGATGAAAAACAACAACTCGCAGGAGTGCCGAAATTGCCACAACTTTGACTATATGGATTTCACCGCCCAAAAAACGGTGGCGGCAAAAATGCATGATAAGGCGGTCAAAGATGGGCAAACCTGCGTGGATTGCCACAAAGGGATTGCGCATAAGCTGCCGGATATGAGCGAAGTTAAGAACGGCTTTTAGTTTTTCTTATAATGTCTTGCCCTCCGAAATAGTTCGGGGAGCAAGACAAACGCTACATCAAAGCCTATGATTATCGGCTCCCCTAACTCATTGTGGAGACGGTATGTCGATTAAAATCGAAGTCATCAAAGATAAAATCCTCTCAGATAATTATTTCATTCTGCGCAATATCACCTACGACCTATACCGTAACGAAGCTGAAGCAATCCGTCACAAACGCGAAGTGTATGACCGTGGTAACGGCGCAACAATTTTGTTGTATAACCGTGAGAAAAAAACGGTGGTACTGACACGACAATTTCGCATTGCAACATGGGTTAATGGCAATGCGGATGGCATGTTAATTGAAGCCTGCGCAGGCTTGTTAGATGCCGACGAACCGGAAGTCTGCGCACGTAAAGAGGCCATTGAAGAAACCGGTTATCAAGTTGGGGATGTGGAAAAAGTATTCGAGCTGTATATGTCTCCGGGCGGTGTAACAGAGTTAATTTACTTCTACATTGCGGAATACACCGACGCGCACCGTGAACACGCTGGTGGGGGTATTGATGATGAAGATATTGACGTGCTTGAAATGCCTTTTGCACGCGCGCTGGAAATGGTAGCAAGTGGTGAAATTCGTGACGGAAAAACGGTTATTCTGTTGCAGCAATTGCAATTGCGCGGTTTTATGGGTTAAAACTATTTAAATTCAAAGGATTACGGGTAGGTGATTTTAAGTAAATCTATCCGATAAATCCGATTGAGCGCAAACGTTAACCAGACGAAGATATCGCCACTTTTTGTACAATTTTTCTCTTTGTCTTCTCAGGATGTGTGCCGCTAATGTGTCTGTGGATCAAATCGCTGTTTCTCTTTTTATTCTTTATAGCGAGTTCCGTTATCGCGGCACCGGCACAGAAATCTTTCACCGATTGGCAAGTTACCTGCAACAACCAAAATTTTTGTACCGCCCGTAATACTGGGTTGCATCAAGGACTGGTCATGACGCTTACCCGCAGTGCGGGGGCGCATACTGATGCGACGCTGAGGATTGATCTTGGCAACATGACCACCACGGAAATGAAGGCCCCGTCGATTGCTCCGCACCTGTTGGTGGAAGGTGAACCGCTGGCGCTGGACGTAGCCAAATGGCAGGAAACGCCGCATCATATCAAAACGGGTGATACCGATGCCATAAACAGCTTCCTGGATAAAGTGGTAAACGCCAATGCGATTACACTGTCGCAAGGGCAGGGGAATATTTCGTTAGCGGGCCTTAAAGCGTCACTGTTGTTTATTGATAGTCAGCAACAACGAGTAGGCAGCGAAACGGCATGGATTAAGAAAGGTGACGATCCGCCGCTGAGTGTTCCACCTGCGCCTGCTCTGAAAGAAGTTGCCCTGACAAACCCAACGCCAACGCCATTGACGCAGGCTGAGCTAAGTGACCTGATGGATTACGGCAGCTGGCGCATGAATAATAGTCAATGTTCGTTAGATCCCGCCCGCCGTGAAGTGCGTGTTTTTGTCATCAGTGATGATAAAGCGCTGCTGATGACTGGCTGTGAAGCCGGGGCTTACAACGTTGTCGATCTCGCCTGGATTGTTTCACGTCAAAAACCGTTCGCTGCCCGACAAATTCGCCTGAAACTGCCGTTTACGCCTGCAAGCGGGAATACAGAACTTGAGTTGATGAATGCCGGCTATGACGAAACCAGTAAAGAGTTGGTGACGCTTGCCAAAGGGCGTGGGGTTGGCGATTGCGGTGTTACCACTCGCTGGCGTTTTGACGGGCAACGTTTCCGCCTGGTGCGTTATGCAGAAGAACCGACATGCGATGAGTGGAATGGAAGTGCATCGTGGCCGACGTTGTGGGTGACGAAGTAATTCAGAACCCTCCCGATCCGGAAGGGATTCGTAGGTCGGGTTAGCGCAGCGACACCCGACAATATTTCCGAAAGCGGTGGATGTCGCTTACGCTAATCCACCTTTCATGGTAGGTCGGGTTAGCGTAGCGACACCCGACAAAGCCAGTTAAACGCCCAAAACTTTCTTCGCTTTCGCCACCACATTCTCGATGGTAAAGCCAAAGAATGGGAACAACTTATCCGCTGGTGCCGACTCCCCGTAGGTCGTCATGCCGACAATCGCGCCTTTCAAACCAACATACTTGTACCAGTAATCGGCAATACTCGCTTCAACAGCCACGCGAGCGGTGATATCTGACGGTAAAACAGATTCACGATACGCTTCATCCTGAGCATCAAAAATATCGGTAGAAGGCAGCGAAACAACGCGCACCTTATGGCCCTCGGCGCTGAGCTTATCCGCCGCCAGCACGGTAATTTCCATCTCTGAACCTGTCGCGATAAGAATGATATCCGGCTTACCACCACTGTCTTTAAGAATATAACCGCCACGACTAATGGCTTTGACCTGTTGCGGGCTACGCTCCATTTGCGCCAGATTCTGGCGCGAAAGAATCAATGCCGTTGGGCCGTTATGTCGCTCAACTGCCGCCTTCCACGCCACCGCCGCTTCAACCTGATCGCACGGGCGCCAGGTGCTGAAATTCGGCGTCATACGCAGGCTCGCGAGCTGTTCTACAGCCTGGTGCGTTGGGCCATCTTCACCCAGGCCAATCGAGTCATGGGTATACACCATTATCTGACGAGCCTTCATCAATGCGGCCATACGCGCCGCATTACGCGCGTATTCGACAAACATTAGGAACGTTGCTGTATAGGGAACAAAGCCGCCGTGGTGGGCGATGCCGTTGGCGATGGCCGTCATGCCGAATTCACGTACGCCGTAGTGAATATAATTCCCGGCCATGTCTTCTTTAATCGATTTGGAACCTGACCAGATTGTCAGGTTACTGGGGGCGAGATCGGCGGAACCGCCAAGCAATTCAGGCAACGCAGGGCCATAAATATTAAGGGTGTTTTGCGAGGCTTTACGGGTGGCTATTTTTGCCGGATTTGCCTGTAATTCCTCGATGTAATTCTGTGTGATTTCCTGCCAGTTTTCTGGCATCTCTCCGTGCATGCGGCGGTTGAACTCCGCACTCAATTCTGGATACGCTTTGGCATAGGCTGCGAATTTATCATTCCACGCCGCTTCAGCTTTTTCACCTTTCTCTTTTGCATCCCAGGCGCGATAAATTTCTTTTGGGATTTCAAACGCCGGGTAGTTCCAGCCCAGTTGCTTACGGGCGAGAGCCACTTCCTGTTCGCCTAATGCTGCACCATGCGCCTCTTCTTTACCGGCTTTATTAGGTGAGCCGAAACCAATGATGGTGCGGCAGATAATCAACGAAGGTTTATCCGTCACACTTTGTGCTTCCAGAATCGCTTTCTTCACCGCTTCCGGATCGTGTCCGTCAATTTCATGGACTACATGCCAGTGATACGCCTCAAAACGTTTGGCGGTATCGTCGGTAAACCAGCCTTTGGTTTCACCATCAATCGAAATACCGTTGTGGTCATAGAAGCCGATTAATTTGCCAAGACCAAGGGTGCCTGCCAGCGAGCAAACCTCATGAGAGATGCCTTCCATCAGGCAACCATCTCCCATAAATACATAGGAATAGTGATCGACAATATTATGGTCGGGGCGGTTAAATTGCGCCCCCAGAGTGCGTTCAGCAATAGCCATGCCGACGGCATTGGCTAACCCCTGGCCAAGCGGGCCGGTGGTTGTTTCAACACCGGGTGTGTAACCAATTTCCGGATGGCCCGGGGTTTTGGAGTGTAACTGACGGAAGTTTTTCAACTCCGTCATCGGTAAGTCATACCCGCTCAGATGCAACAGGCTATAAAGCAGCATCGAGGCGTGGCCGTTGGACAGAATAAATCGGTCGCGGTTAGCCCAGGTGGGGTTCGTCGGGTTATGGTGCATGAAGTCGTTCCATAACACTTCGGCAATATCTGCCATCCCCATCGGTGCGCCAGGGTGGCCCGAATTCGCTTTTTGTACCGCGTCCATACTCAGGGCACGAATGGCATTAGCAAGCTCTTTACGAGATGACATGTTTCACTCCATGGTTGTCGTTCAAATTTTGGCGGCGAGTAAATCTTCCAGTTTGCGTTGGTCAATAGCGAACAGGCGGATGCCTTCAGCCAATTTTTCTACTGCCATTGGGTCCTGGTTATGTTCCCAACGGAAGTCAGCTTCACTAATAGGTTCCGGACGGCGGAAGCCCTGCGAAGTCGGTACCAGTTTGCGTACAACGGGTTCATCACTTTCCTGAAGCTGTTGCAGCAGATTAGGTGCGATGGTCAGACGGTCGCAGCCCACCAGCGCCAGAATTTGCTCAGTGCGACGGAAACTCGCGCCCATCACAATGGTGCTGTAGTTATGTTGCTTGAAGTAATCATAGATATTACGCACCGATTTGACGCCTGGATCTTCTTCAACCACGTACGGGTCCATCGGTTTACGAGCTTGATACCAGTCGTAGATGCGCCCAACGAACGGTGAAATCAGGAAGACACCCGCTTCAGCGCAAGCGCGTGCCTGCGCGAAGGAAAACAGCAGTGTCAGGTTGCAGTCGATGCCTTCTTTTTGCAGTTCTTCTGCGGCACGAATACCTTCCCAGGTAGAGGCAAGCTTGATGAGCACTCTTGATTTATCAATACCAAGCTCTTCATAGAGCGCAATCAGATGGCGTGCTTTAGCGATGCTTTTCTCTTTATCAAAAGAGAGGCGGGCGTCTACTTCCGTCGAGACACGGCCCGGGATGCTTTTCAGAATTTCTGCACCGAAATTGACCGCCAGCTTGTCGCAGGCTTGTGCGACTTGCTTTTCTTTTGTACCACCATGTTGTTTACCGTAAGCAATGGCATCATCAATGAGCGTTTGATAGTGCGCTAAACCCGCAGCTTTCAGTAATAGCGAGGGGTTGGTTGTCGCATCGATAGGCTGGTAATGACGGATAGATTCAATGTCTCCACTGTCGGCAACAACGGTGGTGAACTTTTTGATACTGTCTAACTGGCTCATGACTATCTCCTTGAAATACAGGGTGTAACGAGAGTGCTCCATGTCACTCGCGATAAGAATTCATCGTTGGCATAACTAAAAAGCATAGCAGATAGGCTTAGCATTGTTGTTAATGCCGAGTAACATAGTCGCCCTGATTTACTAACATTTCTCTCGGACATTGCTGATAGTATGGCGATGTTCAAAGTTTAGAGCGCCCACAAGCGTGATACTACGTGACCTTACCGACCCTTTAGAGTGATAAAAAGGAACGAAGAAATGGATGAACAACTGAAGCAAAGTGCCCTCGATTTTCACGAATTCCCTACTCCCGGAAAAATTCAGGTATCCCCAACCAAACCGCTGGCAACTCAGCGTGACCTTGCGTTGGCCTACTCTCCGGGTGTTGCGGCACCTTGTCTTGAGATAGAAAAAGACCCACTCGCTGCTTATAAATACACAGCGCGTGGCAACCTGGTCGGCGTAATTTCAAACGGCACTGCTGTTTTGGGACTGGGCAATATCGGTGCGCTGGCGGGCAAGCCAGTGATGGAAGGTAAGGGCGTTCTGTTCAAGAAATTTGCCGGTATCGACGTGTTCGATATCGAAGTGGATGAAATGGACCCCGACAAACTGATTGATGTGATTGCTGCTCTTGAGCCGACGTTTGGCGGTATCAACCTTGAAGATATCAAAGCGCCAGAGTG
>DASXXQ010000132.1:0-5346 GCA_036502985.1 Buttiauxella sp. | reverse complement strand
GGGGTAATCGGATAGGCACCGACGAGATGGACTTCGGTGTGGTTGACATCATCGGCGAGGCGAAGCGTCTCTTTAACCAGTTTTTCATTCAGTGCGTTGTGGTATTGCTCTTCACTGGCCAGGTTTACCGCGACTAACGCTCGGCCCCCTTCAGGCCAGGGTTTCTCATTAACCATCCAGACCGGGCTTGGGCACTTACGCAGAAGATGCCAGTCTGTTGGCGTGAAAATGACCGCTTCCAGTTTATCGTGCTGGTGCGTCATTTTCAGCACCAGGTCATGACCACCGCTGATAACTTCCTGGATGATCGCCTCGAAGGGACGATTATGCCAAACCACTTTAATTTCAATCGGAATGCCCGAATCGATGTAGTACTGGGCTTGTTCTTTAATCCAGGCCGCACGTTGGCTAATCACGCCTTTGCGCATAGCAGTGCGTTCGTCTGGCGACAGAAGGGTGGTCATTTCGTAGGAAAAATCATAGATAGGCAGAAATGCTTTGATCCTGCCACCAATCCGTTGATGCAAATAAACAGCACGCCGCAGGGCGGGTTGATCGTCCTGATTGGGATCTATTGCGACTAGCATGTTTTGATACTTTGGCATACAGGTCTCCTTACAACTGATTAACCACAGTCTGTTAAGTAAGATTAACCCATATGTGATGAATGAAACAGGTGATAAGCCTTTGCCGGATCAATAAATCAGGAAAATTTAGCGATCCGGCACAGGAAAAGAGGAATCAGGCAACGTTGCGCGATTGACCCGCGAGTTGTGAAAGAATATCGATATTTTCGATAGTTATGTACTTTCCTTTCACCGCCAGCATGCCACTTTTCTGGAAACGGCCGAGCAGACGACTGATAGTTTCAACGGTCAGGCCCAGATAGTTACCGATATCCCCACGCGTCATCGTCAGACGGAATTCCCGAGGAGAGAAACCGCGCTGTGCAAAGCGACGTGAAAGGTTATAGATAAATGCGGCCAGACGCTCTTCTGCATTCTTTTTAGACAGCAGCAGAATCATATCCTGATCGCCCTTAATTTCGCCGCTCATCAAACGCATCATCTGCTGGCGCAGATTTGGCATTTTGCCGGACAAATCATCAAGGGTTTCAAATGGGATTTCGCAGACCATCGAGGTTTCCAATGCTTGCGCGAAACTTGGATGCATACCCGTTCCGATAGCGTCAAAGCCCACCAGATCACCTGCCAAATGGAAGCCGGTAATTTGCTCGTCACCTTGTTCAGTGATGGTGTAGCTCTTGATGGTCCCTGAACGAATAGCGTACAGCGACTTCAGCTCATCACCCGCCTTAAACAGGGTTTGCCCCTTCTGTATAGGCTTCTTACGCTCAATAATATTATCAAGCTGATCAAGCTCATGTTCATTGAGCGTGAAAGGGATGCATAATTGGCTGATGCTGCAATCCTGGCAATGGATAGCACAACCGCCAGACTGAATGCGTCGAATAATTCGCTTTTCAGGGATCATATATATGCTCGGACCGTTATTGATATTGGTCAATTTTAACATCTTTTTCCTGAGCACGTAAGTATGATGAAAGCGCATTCAGAATATTAGGGTCAATAAGATAGGGGTTATAGATCTATCCTATTGAAAATAATGGAACTGTATATTAATGCCCATTATTCCTGGATGAATAAAGCACAAAATTCTGTGCTTATCGGTTACAACAGCAAATATCCTTCATGGCGCAATAACCACTCTTTCCGGCTCACGCCACCCGCATAGCCAGTCATGGTGCCGTTGCGGCCAATTACGCGATGACATGGAACCACCACGCTAACCGGGTTTGAACCGTTTGCCGCACCTACCGCGCGAGCAGCACCTGGTCGGCCAAGCTGTTGCGCGAGCTGGCCATAATGCATGATGTGACCACACGGAATAGTGCGTAGTGTTTGCCACACTTCACGCTGGAATGCTGTTCCCGCAGTGGCGGTTGGGAGTGTTTCGATGACAGCTAAATCACCATCGAAATAATCGCGCAGCTTATTGCTCAGCCCACCAGGGTTGGCACAAGCCACGCGCTGATAACCGCTGGCACCATAATGAAGACCCAATAATTGCACCATTCGGTCGCTATGTTCTTCCCATTCCACTGCTCGCAAATGGTATTGCTCGTCGCAAATTATCCATAACGGCCCTAACGGTGTAACAATTTTGTCTTCCAGCAGTGTCAGCATTGATGGCTCCAGTTAATTGAGGTGCGGGTAAACTCCCGGCCCAATAGGCAGGCCCACAAGATACCACGCCACCAGTAGTAGCAACCAGACACCCAAAAAGATGAGGGGGTAAGGTAATACTAAAGAGTAATACGTCCCAAGTTTGGCATCAGGTTTATAGCGTTGCAGGAATCCTAAGAACAGGGGGATAAACGGTGAAACGGGTGCCAGAGGGATAACGGAAGAATCTGCCACGCGGAACAGAATTTGCGCAAATGCAGGATGGAATCCTAACATCATAAACATCGGCACAAATATTGGGGCCAGAATTGACCAGATAGCCGAACCGCTGGCTATAAACATACACAAGAATGAGGACAGCAGGGCAAGGCCAAGAAATGCAGGAATACCATTAAGACCTGAGCCTTCCAGTACATCCGTTAGCCCGACCGCCATAAACTTACCCATGTTGCTCCAGTTGAACATGGCGACAAACTGCGCTAACGGGAATACCATCACGATAAAACCGGCCATCTCTTTCATCGGTTCAATCATTAACTGCGGTAAATCAGCCTGCTTGCGTATTTTCTTTGTCGCGATGCCATAGGCCAGCGAAACGACAAAAAAGAACAGAATAATTAACGGCACAATTCCGCTAATAAACGGCGAAGGGATAATGGTGCCTTTCACCGGATCGCGCAGCAAACTGTGCTCCGGTACTAAAAGCAAGGCGACAAGCGCGATAAACAGCAGTGCAACAATCCCCGTAACGCGCAATCCAAAGCGCTGTACGTCATCAAGTTGCTGAAGCTTTTCTTTATTCTCACCTTGCCAGCTACCCAGTCGCGGTTCGACGATTTTGTCGGTAATCAGCCCACCCACCAACGACAGCACAATCACCGACGTCGCCATAAAGTACCAGTTATCAATCACGCTAACGTGCATTGTGGGATCAATGGTGTGGGCGGCTTCGGTGCTGATCCCTGAAAGCAACACATCGGTGGTCACAATTAATAAATTCGCAGTAAACCCGCAGCCGACTCCCGCAATGGCTGCCAACAAACCGGCGACAGGGTGGCGTCCAACCGCGAGAAATATCAGCGCGCCCATCGGCGGCATAATCACCAGGGCTGCATCAGAAGAGATATGGCTGAAAAAAGCAATAAACAGAACCATATAACTGGCATAACGCGCACTAACATGCGACGCCATTTTCACCATCAGGCTGGGTAGCAAACCGACACGTTCTGCAAGACCCGCACCCAGTACCAGAGCCAGAATTGCCCCTAATGGTGCAAACCCACTGAAGTTTTTAATCACATTAGGCAAAAACCAATGTACGCCATCGGCGCTCAGCAGATTTTTTACCTGCACCAGGCTTCCATCAGCCGGGTTGCGAACACTGACATTAAACGCCGAAAGTACCGCGGTGCTCACCGATAAAATCACAATCAAATAAACGAACAGCAAAAAAGGATGGGGGACTTTATTGCCAATTTTTTCTACCAGGCTGTACAGCTTGCCAGAGCCGGAGTGCGTGGGTATGGAGGACATACTCATGGACTTACCTCAGGTTATAATTGCGATGTTGTGTTGTTATTGTTTTACTTTAAAGGTGACGGTGTAACGCCAGCAGGAATCGGACATTGGTAAGGACGCTCGGCGAGTTGTGCGTGCAACTCACTTTGACATGCCTCCAGTGTTTGCGGGCTGGCAAACAATTGCAGGACAGTCGCCGCCATCACTTTGCCCGCATGCAACATTCCTTTATGTGCAATGGATGTGCGCCCCTGGCTGACCAACTGCCAGGTATGTAGCGGTGTTCCTACGGTAAAGCACGGGCTAAAACATTGAGCGACAGGAACTTTCCAACTGACATCGCCGACATCCGTGGAACCAGGAAGGATCTTGTCATTTGGCGCATAGGGTGCAATTTCGTCGATGAGCAACGTGTCACGGTGGCGACGAGCAAACGCTTTCCCCTCCTCATTGGAGGTATTCGCGATATTATTTAAGCTGTTTTGCAGGTCGTTTTCGGTCAGCGTCGCACGAATATTTTTGGCTAAAGCCCGTTCTTCGTCATTCCACTCAGGCAAGCCCAAAGCCTGTAAAGCCTGATACATCACTCCTTCGAGATGTCGATTAGGCAGGTAATTTGAACAGGCCTTGTCAAAACGCACATTAACCGATGTTTCGGTCATCAGCGCGGCACCTTCGGCGATTTTATTAATGCGCTCGTAAATATGCTGCGCCTGTCCCATTTCTGGGGCGCGAATCAGATACAACACCTCGGCCTGTGCCTGAACAACATTTGGCGAAATGCCTCCGGCGTTGGTGATGGCGTAATGCACGCGCGCTTTTTCGATAATGTGCTCGTTGAGAAAGTTAGTGCCGGTTGTCATCAGCGTCACGGCATCTAATGCGCTGCGGCCCAAATGCGGGGAATTTGCGGCATGTGCCGCAATTCCGTTGAAACGATAGGCCACCTGGATATTCGCCAGTGAACTGGTGCTGAACATGCCCGCGTACGCTTCCGGATGCCAGGTGACCGCGGCATCGACATCATCAAACAGCCCTTCGCGCACCATAAACGTTTTGCCCGAACCGCCTTCTTCGCCTGGGCAGCCATAAAAACGCACGGTTCCGGAGCCACCGTATTGCTCAAGCCAGGACTTCACAGCAACCGCACCCGCAAACGCTGCCGTACCCAGTAAGTTGTGCCCGCAGCCGTGACCGTTTGCTCCTTCAACCAGTGGATTAGGCGATGTTTCGCCTGAACATTGGCTTAAACCCGCCAGAGCATCATATTCACCTAACAGTGCGATAACCGGTTTGCCGGAACCGAAACTCGCCACAAACGCGGTTTCAATACTCCCCACATTGCGCGTTACGCTAAAACCTTCTTCTTCTAATGCGCGGGCCAGTCGTTCAGCAGACCAGTGCTCTTCAAAACGGGTTTCAGGGTGATCCCAAATATCATCGGCAATAGCGGTAAATTTGCCGCGTTTAGCTTCAATAGCATCATCCACAAACTGATAAATTGAATTCATTACACACCTCGCTGCCATGGGAAATTTAGGGCGAGGCGAGCCAACGTAATTACGGCAAGTTCCATCACCTTCTCATCAAAATCAAATTTCTCGTTATGATGCCCGGCGCT
>DASXXQ010000131.1:0-5959 GCA_036502985.1 Buttiauxella sp. | reverse complement strand
ATTTCATTTACACTTGCCAGCAAACAACTCACTTCTGGCGAACAGGCGTGGCAAATGCTTACCGCCACCGCACTGGTTGTGTCTTATTTCTCCGGCCCGCTGCTGAACTTTGGTGACTTCTCCCGCTACGGCAAAAGCATGAAAGAGATCCGCCGTGGTAACCGCTGGGGACTACCATTTAACTTCTTGCTGTTCTCTATTGTAACTGTCGTCATCGTCTCTGGTACGCAATCGCTGTTCGGTAAAATGATCACCGACCCTATCGAAACGGTAAGCCACGTGGGGAATAGCCTTGCAATGGCGATTGGTTTACTGACCATGATTACTGCCACTATCGGGATTAATATCGTGGCGAACTTTGTTTCACCCGCCTTCGATTTTTCTAACTGCTCACCGCAAAAAATCAGCTTCCGTACCGGCGGAATGATTGCCGCTGTAGGTTCTGTGCTACTGACACCGTGGAACTTGTTTCAGTCACCAGAACTTATCCATTACACGCTAGATGTGTTGGGATCGTTTATTGGGCCGTTGTTCGGCATTCTGCTGACTGATTTCTACATCATTAAACGCAGCAAAATTTATGTCGACGACCTCTTTGATGACACAGCCAAAGGCCGTTATTGGTACAAAGGAGGGTTCAATCCAAAAGCGATTCTTGCGCTGGTGCCATCGGTCGCCGTTTGCCTGACGATTAGCTTCATTCCATCACTGCATGAAATCGCTAACTTTAGTTGGTTTATCGGTGCGTTCATGAGTGCGGGTTGTTACCGCTGGCTGGCGCGAGCTGAGAAGATGAGTGATGCCGTGGAATACAATGGTCAGGTTGTTGTTTCGAAGGATTAAAACGACGAAAGCCTGAATCATTTCTGATTCAGGCTTTCTGATTGTGGCGGAACGGACGGGACTCGAACCCGCGACCCCCTGCGTGACAGGCAGGTATTCTAACCGACTGAACTACCGCTCCGCGTTTGTTCCCCGTCGGGAACGAGGCAGATATTACGTATTGTGCCGATGAGCGTCAACGTTTTTTCTTATAAAAATAATCGTTTGCCGTAAATTTCGCCCAAACGGTGGTTTTTAATCCATTGGCGCTGTTTTTATATACGCCACAGACAACTTCCGCCTTTCTTTTCCACGAGATCAAGCCTTGATTCATGTGCTTCCAGTTCTACATCAGTGGCGCGAATGACGCGTACACCCGAGCCATGGCGCACAACTCGTTGAATTCCGTTTTCTCCGGCGCGCTGTTGAATATCCCCTTCCATGGCAAACTTCAAAGAAGTTTGCCCACCAGTCATCATTAAATAGACGTCAGCAAGTATCTGGGCATCGAGCAATGCGCCGTGCAGCGTTCGTTTGCTGTTATCTATTTCATATCGCGAGCAAAGTGCATCGAGGCTGTTGCGCTTGCCCGGGAACATTTTACGGGCGAGCGCCAGGCTATCCGTAACTTTGCAGAAGGTATTGGTTTTAGGGATATCGCGTTTGAGCTTGCCAAACTCATAGTCCATAAAGCCGATATCAAACGATGCGTTATGGATGACGAGCTCAGCGCCACGAATGTAGTCCATAAACGAATCAGCAACCTGATCAAAGGTCGGCTTATCTGCCAGAAACTCATCGGCGATGCCATGCACGCCAAATGCTTCCGGGTCCACCAGCCGGTCTGGCTTGAGGTAGACATGGAAGTTATTACCCGTCAGTCGGCGGTTTATGACTTCAACCGCACCGATTTCGATAATGCGATGCCCTTCGTAGTGAGCACCGATTTGGTTCATACCGGTGGTTTCAGTATCGAGGACTATCTGTCGTGTAATTGCTGTGCTCATGGCGCTCGTTTATGTCAGACTTGGTTTTTTAATCAGAGGAAGTCTACCAGAGATGCGCAAACAGGTAGAAATTTTCACCGATGGCTCGTGTCTCGGCAATCCGGGACCGGGTGGATACGGTGCGATTTTACGCTATAAACAACACGAAAAAATTTTTAGTGTTGGCTATCACCTCACCACCAATAATCGCATGGAAATGATGGCGGCTATCGTCGCACTTGAGGCGTTAATCGAGCCTTGTGACATTGTGCTAAGCACCGACAGCCAGTATGTTCGCCAGGGAATTACCCAGTGGATACATAACTGGAAAAAACGTGGCTGGAAAACAGCAGATAAAAAACCCGTGAAGAATGTCGATTTATGGCAACGGCTGGACGCCGCCTTGAGCGAGCACAAAATCAGTTGGGAATGGGTGAAAGGCCATGCCGGTCACCCTGAAAACGAACGCTGTGATGAACTTGCTCGTGAAGCGGCGTCTAATCCGACTCTCGAGGACGTGGGTTATCAGCCAGAGGCGGCGAAGCTTTAGTTGTTTCACGGAACTGTCTGGTTGCACCGACAGCTGATCGAATTTGCGTTTTCGCCGAGCGGCTTTTCATTGGATTAAGCGTGAGTGGTAAAGTCCGCTTACGCGCAACAATGACATGCATACATCCCAACGCAGGCAAGTGGGTACTGAGCATCTTCCCTCCTTGTTTACTCCAGGGTAACACCTGGAAACTGCGTTGGTGAATCACTTCAAAATTCAGCAACGCCAACCAATCAAACATACGCATCGGCGTAAACATCCGGCAACGGAACGGCGCGCGTTTGCGCATAAATGGCACCGCTTTACCTAAGCCGAGTAAGCTCACCGGGTTGAAGCTGCTCAGAATTATCCATCCATCGTCAATTAATACCCGATCCACTTCACGCAATAACCCGTGAGGGTCCTGGCACCATGGCAATGTATGAGCCAACATACATGCATCAACAGATTTAGCGGCAAAGGGCAAATGAAGCGGATCTGCCTTCACCTGTAGCCGCTCGCCTTGCAGCGCGACATTAACCTGGTGTGAAATAGCGCAAGCTTCGGTATTAATTTCAGCGCTTAAATTACCTATCTTTAGCAGATGGAAACCAAACATTTTGGCAAGCCAGGGCTGAAGCTGGTTTTCCAAAGCCTCACGGTAGTACTCGCCCCAGGGCAGTTCTCCCCAATGATGCGGTGAAATGAAGTTTTCAGGTATCCTTGCCGGTTTCATCACTACCTTCTTAGCGCAGTTCAGAGAGGTTGAATTATGAATCTTAACAGTATTTCCGCGTTCCAGGATAACTACATCTGGGTTCTGAATAATGACCAGGGTAAATGCATCATCGTAGATCCAGGTGACGCCGAACCCGTGTTAAAAGCGATTGAAGAGAACCACTGGCAGCCAGAGGCCATTTTACTGACACACCATCACAACGATCACGTTGGCGGTGTAAAAGAACTTCTTAAAAAGTATCCAGGCCTTGTGGTATATGGCCCAGAGGAGACACAAGATAAGGGAACGAACCGGGTAGTCAGAGAGGGAGATAAGGTCAATATTTTGAAGTATGAATTTACTGTTATTGCCACGCCCGGTCACACTTTAGGACATATCTGTTTTTATTGTGAACCTTATCTTTTTTGTGGCGATACCATGTTTTCTGGCGGCTGCGGCAGACTTTTTGAAGGCACCGCAGAAAATATGTTTAATTCTTTTCAAAAGCTTAACAAACTCCCTGCCGAGACGTTAATTTGTTGTGCTCATGAATACACGCTTTCAAATGTGAAATTTTCCTTATCAATCCTTCCTGACGATGAAGAGTTAAACCGATACTGTCGAAAAGTTAAGGAGTTACGTTCAAAAAACCAATCAACACTGCCCAGTTCTTTGGCAAATGAGCGCAAAATAAATTTATTCCTAAGAACGGATGATGTTGATTTAAAAGATAAAATAAACAAAGAAACAAACTTGCAACAACCACAGCAGATATTTGCCTGGTTACGGTCAAAGAAAGATAGCTTCTGAATTTTCTGGTTGTGTTGTTTTAAAGTGGAAGGTATCCTTGCTCGTCTTTTAAGCAACCATTTGACACACACATGAAGGCAAAAGCGATATTACTCGCCTCTGTTTTGCTTGTGGGGTGCCAGGCGTCAAGGCATGACGGCAACATCCAACAGCACGCACAGAGTCTGTCTGCAGCTGGTCAAGGTGAAGCAGGAAAGTACACAAGTACGCGATGGATGGACGATGGAACATTCCTCGCAGATAACCAAAACTTGTGGAACTTCATTGGCGACGAGCTAAAGATGGGGATTCCGGAGAATACCCGGATTCGCGAACAGAAACAGAAGTACCTAAAGAATAAGAGCTATCTCCACGATGTAACATTACGGGCAGAGCCGTATATGTACTGGATTGCCGGGCAAGTTAAGAAACGTAACATGCCAATGGAACTAGTACTGCTACCCATAGTGGAGAGCGCTTTTGACCCCCATGCTACCTCTACTGCAAATGCCGCAGGCATTTGGCAGATAGTCCCTAGCACGGGTAGAAATTATGGTTTGAAACAGACCAAAGCATACGATGCACGTCGTGATGTAGTAGCTTCAACTACTGCTGCACTCGATATGATGCAACGTCTGAATAAGATGTTCGACGGCGACTGGTTATTAACCGTGGCGGCGTACAACAGCGGCGAAGGTCGTGTACTGAAGGCAATGAAAGCGAATAAAGCTCGTGGCTTACCTACGGATTTTTGGTCGCTTTCACTGCCACGGGAAACCAAGATTTACGTACCTAAAATGCTGGCCTTGAGTGATATTCTCAAGAACAGTCAAAAGTACGGTGTACGCTTACCGACTACAGACGAAAGCCGTGCATTAGCGCGTGTGGAAGTCAGTGATCCGGTAGAGCTGAGCCAGGTCGCTGAAATGGCTGGCATACCGTTAAATACGCTGAAAACGTTCAACGCTGGGGTGAAAACTTCGACCGTTGGCCGAAACCAGCGATATGTAATGGTACCTAAAAAGCATGCCGAACAACTAAAAGCCTCTTTGGCTTCTGGTGAAATCGCAGCTGTACAGCCAACGTTAGTCGCGGATAACCGCAGTAACGCAGGTGGCAGCAAATCTTATCGTGTTCGTTCAGGTGATACCCTGTCGAGCATTGCCTCACGCTTAGGTGTTAGCGCTAAAGATTTGCAGAGCTGGAATGGCATACGCGGCGCGCACATAAAAGTGGGCCAGACGCTTAATGTCAAAAGCGACACTCAGCGTTTAGCTAAGAACGATAGCATCACCTATAAGGTGCGTAAGGGTGACTCATTGTCGAGTATCGCGAAACGTCACGGTGTGAACATTAAAGATGTTCTGCGCTGGAACGATGATACTGACGATTTGAAACCTGGCGATCAGTTAACACTGTTCGTTAGCAATAATTCTACACCTGATACGTGATTGTTAATCGCAGAAAAAGGCACCTGAACAGGTGCCTTTTTTATTGCTTCATCAGAACTTGAACGCTTCCAGCATGACTATGTCACTGGTAAATGAACCATCTTCCTGCAATTCAAAATAACGCTGCACTTCATCTGATGCGCTTACCTGATAAGCACGAATAGCATCAGCCATGACTGAAGGCGTTCTCATACGCGCGATCCAACTCGAATACTCCAGGTTCAAACGATCGCAAAGTAAACTTTGCGTCACCAGTCCCGCATCGTTAAACATACTCAACAGTTCTCCGCTGGAATAATTGTGGACGTGTGAGGTATCCCGCAGAGCTTCAACTGTTTGCAACCAGATATCCAAAACAGGATGCCCTGGAGACATTACATCCATAAATATAACGATTCCACCCGACTTCAGTACACGTTTAACCTCACGCAAAGCCTTACCAACATCATGCCAGTGGTGAGCTGAATAACGGCTGATCACAACATCAAATGAAGCATCTTCAAACGGCAAAATTTCTGCATAGCCTTGCTGGGTAGTGATATTCCTGATCCCACGAGTTTTAGCCGCGTCATTCACTACTGTCAGCATCTGATCCGAAAGATCATAAGCAACAACATCTTTCACCTGGGTAGAGGCAACAAAACTTGCGTGACCTGCCCCACAT
>DASXXQ010000130.1:0-8775 GCA_036502985.1 Buttiauxella sp. | reverse complement strand
CATTAACTTTCTCCTGATTTAAGCCAGCCGGAAAAGACGGCGAGCATTGTCATCTATTACTTGCGCAAGCCTGGCGGGGTCTTCTCCACGCCATTCGGCTACCTTATTCAGGATATGAGGCAAGTAGCAGGGTTCGTTCCGACGGGAGGCAGGTTTTGGTTTAAGATCCCGCGGTAACAAATATGGGGCATCTGTTTCCAGCAATAGTTGATGCGCTGGAATCAACGGCAGCAAGTCACGTAATTCAAGACCGCGGCGTTCATCACACACCCAGCCTGTGATACCGATAAAAAGCCCGCGCGCCAGGCACTCCCGAATTTCATTTTCTGTTCCTGTAAAACAGTGCAGAACCACGCCCGGTAATTTATCGAGCCACGGGTCGAGCAGCGCAATGAAGCGTTCATGGGCTTCGCGGCAGTGTAAAAATACCGGCATCATCAGGTCAGCCGCAAGGGCCAGTTGTGCGGTAAAAGCGCGCTCCTGTTCGGCAGGCGTTGAGAAGTTACGGTTAAAATCCAGCCCGCACTCACCGATCGCCACCACTTCAGAGGCACCCGCAAGTTCACGAATGGCATCTGCCGTTTCGTCTTTCCAGTGACTTGCATCATGAGGGTGAACGCCCGCTGTAGACCAGCACCCTTGATATTTTTGAGCAAGTAAAAGTGCCTGCTGGCTTTCGTGAAGATTGGTCCCTGTCAGCAACATGCCCGTGACGCCCGCAAGCTTTGCGCGAGCAACAACATCCGCATGGTCTTTAGCAAACTGAGAGCTGGTAAGATTTACACCGATATCAAACATAGCGTCTTCCAAACGACGACCGCCCTGATGGGCGGTCTGAAATTATGGCTCTTTATGAGAGGTTTCGTCTTCCGCTTCTGGAGCGTCTTCCGGGTCTTCGTCGCCTCTTCTGCGGCCTTTACCGACATAGAAACGTGAGAAAAACACGCCGACTTCAAACAGGCAGTACATCGGAATCGCCAGTAGCGTTTGCGAGAATACATCAGGTGGGGTTAACAACATGCCAACGACAAACGCGCCAACCAGAATGTATGGTCGTTTTTTCTTCAGGGCTTCCGGGCTTGTAACACCCATCCAGCACAACAGAATAATCGCCACCGGCACTTCAAATGCCACACCAAATGCCATAAACAACGCCATGACAAAATCGAGGTACTTGGTGATGTCGGTCGACATCACGACCCCTACTGGCGCTGTTTTGGTCAGGAATCCGAACGCTAATGGGAAGACAACAAAATAGGCAAATGCGATGCCGATATAAAACAGCAGCGTACTGGAGAACAGCAGCGGCATCACCAGTTTGCGCTCATGCTTATAAAGCGCAGGCGCGATAAACGCCCAGATTTGATAGAGAATGACCGGTGCAGATAAGAACACCGAGACATAAATCGTCAGTTTAATGGGGGCAAAAAACGGTGACGCCACATCGGTGGCGATCATCGTTGAGCCAATCGGCATCTGCTTAATCAGCGGGGCTGAGACTATCTGATAGATGTCATTGGCAAAGTAAACCAGTGCCAGGAAAATCACCAGCACAGCGATAATGCTATTTAACAGTCGCTTGCGCAGCTCTATCAGATGGCTGATAAGCGGTTGGGTATCTTCAACGGCCATGTTTACTGTTTATCACTCGAAGGTTGAGGAGAAGCTGGAGTTTTGACTGGCTCTGCTACGGGTTTAACCTGAGGCTGAATTAACACTTCAGAAGCCTCAGCGGATGCAGCAATCGGAACTGTTTCTGTTTCAACGGCAGGCGCTTGATCAGGCGCACTTGCTTGATGCGCAGCCGTTGCTGGCGTTACGCCATCATGGCTATCCTGAGCATCTTTCACCAGTGGATTATGGATGGTATGCGCCTCGTCATTCGCCTTTTCAGGTTCTTGAGTGTATGAGCGCTTCATTGATTCTGCTGCCTGACGCAGCTCATCCATTGATGCCTTCAGCTCCGGAGTGAGGTTATCCATGCTCGCCTTTTCAACCTTCTTCAGGCTGTCTTGCAGCTCCTGGATTTTCAGCTCCTGAACCAGTTCATTTTGTACGGTCGCGGCAAGCGAACGCAAGGCGCGCACCCAACCCACTACCGTTTTAACAGCCACAGGCAAACGCTGTGGCCCGAGAACAATCAGGCCAATCACGAATACCAGTAGCAGTTCACCGAAACCAATATCGAACACGGTTTACACCTGCTCTTTATCGTTGCTCTTTGCTTCGTCTTTCTTCACATCGCCGGGTTGCTTATCTGCCAGCGTTTTCGCCGTGAAATCAGCATCCTGAACGGCTTTATCTTTCTCTTTGTCTTTATCTTCATCATCGCCCATCGCTTTTTTAAAGCCTTTGATGGATGCGCCTAAATCAGCACCGATAGAACCCAGTTTTTTGGTACCGAAAAGCAGAACCACGATGACAGCAATGATCAACAATTGCCAAATACTGATACCACCCATAATGTTGCCTCAAATCACAGTGATGAATAGATAACGGTCTGTATTGTACCGCACGTTGTCCGTTAAAAACGATTAAAAACAACTCAGGCCGAGCGTCGCCAGCCGATCAACCAGGTGACAATGCCACCAGCCATTAACCATGCGGGCATAAATTCCCATTCTGGCTTATTAATCAGCAGTAAAGTGCCGCTTAGCATTAGCGTGGCGCCAATGCCGAACAGATAGCGTGATTGTGCCTGGCGTACCTGATTTCGTTGTAAATCACGCGTTATTTTATCAACACTGTGCTGCAATTGTTTACCCTGGCGCAAACTGTCGTACATCAGTTCCGGTAGTTCTGGCATTTTTTCTATCCAGAACGGCGCTTTTTCTTTGAAAGAGCGAATAAGAGCAGGGATACCAACCTGATCTTTGATCCAATCTTCCAGGAAAGGCTTGGCTGTTTTCCATAAATCTAACTGTGGATAAAGCTGTCTTCCAAGGCCTTCAACGTAAAGTAGCGTTTTTTGCAGCAAAACTAGCTGCGGCTGTACTTCCATATTGAAGCGTCGTGCCGTGTTAAACAGGTTCAGCAATACATGGCCAAAAGAAATTTCCGCCAGAGGCTTCTCAAAGATGGGTTCGCACACAGTACGAATGGCGAACTCAAAATCTTCTACATTTGTATCCGGTGGTACCCAGCCAGAATCTACGTGCAGCTCAGCGACTTTGCGATAGTCGCGGTTAAAGAAAGCGATAAAGTTTTCTGCCAGATAGCGCTTATCTTCTTTATTAAGCGAGCCCACAATGCCACAGTCGATACCAATGTATTGCGGATCTTCAGGGTGATCGTAGCTGACAAAAATATTGCCCGGATGCATGTCGGCATGGAAGAAGCTGTCGCGAAAGACCTGGGTAAAGAACACCTGCACACCGCGTTCTGCCAACAGTTTCATGTTGGTACCCTGTTGATGAAGCATCGCAATATCAGAAACCGGAATACCGTAGATGCGCTCCATAACCATCATGTCCTGACTGCAATAGTCCGAGAACACTTCAGGCACATACAGCATTGGGCTACCTTCGAAATTGCGGCGTAGCTGAATGGCGTTTGCCGATTCACGCAGCAGGTTCAACTCGTCAATTAACGTCTTTTCATACTCACGCACCACTTCTAGCGGGCGTAAACGACGGCCATCCGGCATTAAGCGCGGCACCCAACGTGCGAGACGATAGATGAGTTTCATATCCGCTTTGATGATAGGAAGAATATCCGGGCGAATAACCTTGATAACCACTTCTCGCCCATTTTCTTTCAGACGAGCAGTATGAACCTGAGCAATTGAAGCCGATGCCAGTGGTTTGATTTCAAAATCGTCAAACCAGGCTTCGACAGGCAGTCCACCCATCGCTTGTTCGATTTGTTTCTTGGCTAACGCACCGTCAAAAGGGGCTACTCGGTCCTGCAACATCGCGAGCTGATCGGCAATTTGCGGTGGGAACAGGTCACGACGCGTTGAAAGCATCTGCCCGAACTTAATCCATACTGGCCCGAGTTCCTGCAATGCCAGACGTAAACGCTCACCAAGGGGCTTGTCTTTATGACGATTCGGCATCCAGAAAAGCGTACGCCGCCAGATGCGTAGCGGTAGCGTAATGCGAATCCGAGGGATCAGTTCATCCAGACCATAGCTGAGAAAAGTGCGGATAATGAAATAGAGGCGACGAATTTCTCCAGGCGTCATTTGTTCTCCAGTTTGTCCAGTCGCGCAACCAGTGCGTCAACCTTGCGTTCGGCTGCTGCCGTTTCCTCGGCAAACCATGCTACTTCAAGCGAACCCGGTGCCATCTTCCACTCTTCAGTAATTGCTTCTGACAGATATTGTTGGTTACGCGCGAAGCCTTTTTTGAACAACTTTCCGCCACCGCGAATAACCTTGCTAATGCCTTCAGCAGCAATATCTCCGATATACGGAGCTAACAATTCGGCAGGATCAAATTCGGCAAGATCCATCAGAGCAACCCAATTCTGAACCACCTGAAGATCGCCTTGTACTTCTAACTCACCGCTGCGAATAAGCGCCGTAAGCTGCTGCCTGTCCCGCAATTTGGGCAATGTGCCCAATCCTGTCGTGACCAGACAATCGGCTTCGCCTTCCCACTGGGCTAACACATCCAGTTGCTGCTCGCTAAAGACCAAAACGATGGGGGAAGAAAATTCTTTTAGTTCAACACGCAACACCTTACCCACTAAGCGCTGACGCGCCGCTTTCAAACCCCGGTCCCGCCAGAGAAATGTATTAAGGATATTTTCTATTCCGGCAGTCATCAGCGGTGTAAATGGCATCACGAACTCCCTGTCAGAATTTATAGCCACGATGCAGCGCAACGACGCCCGCAGTCAGGTTGAAGTAAGTCGTATTTTCAAAACCTGCGTCTTCCATCATCGCTTTCAACGTATCTTGATCAGGGTGCATACGAATTGATTCAGCCAGATAACGATAGCTTTCAGCATCCTGCGCAACAAACTCACCAATACGCGGCAAGATGTGGAATGAGTATGCGTCGTAAGCTTTGCTCAGTGGTTCGATAATCGGTTTGGAGAATTCCAGAACCAGCAGGCGGCCACCTGGCTTTAATACGCGATACATAGAACGCAGCGCCTTCTCTTTATCCGTCACGTTACGCAGACCGAAAGAGATAGTGATGCAGTCGAAGAAGTTATCCGGGAAAGGCAGGGCTTCAGCGTTAGCCTGAACATAGTTCACGTTGCCCACAATACCGATGTTGCGTAGTTTTTCGCGCCCCATTTTCAGCATTGAATCGTTGATGTCAGCCAGAACAACTTCACCCGTTTCGCCAACCAGGCGGGAGAATTTAGCCGTTAAATCACCGGTGCCTCCTGCTAAGTCCAGCACGCGCTGGCCACGACGAACACCACTGCAATCAATCGTGAAACGCTTCCATAAACGATGGATGCCGAATGACATCAGGTCATTCATCACGTCATATTTTGCGGCCACAGAGTGGAACACATGAGCGACCATATCGGCCTTTTGTTCCTTCGCTACAGTGCGGAAGCCAAAGTGTGTTGTTTCCTGGGATTCTTCAACCATCTCAATGCCTGCTTATCGAAAAAATGTTCGTGAAGTGTAACAGAATGAGGCCTAAAGCCCTATGCTTCAAGCTCGTGAGCGTTAAGCGTCAGTTAACGCTCACCGACAATACGTCGGTTTTCTAAACTGTTGTTGGTATTGTTTTCTTCGTCATTTTCATGCTCATGACGTTCGGTATTCTCATCATCTTCAAGTCTGGCCTGTTCGACTAAATCGGGATTTATCTCACGTTTAACCTCAACACCCAGACTGCGAAACGCATCGGCCTGAATGAGAATATTGCCGCGCCCCGAAGAAAGTTTTTTCATTGCCTGTCGGTAGTTATCCTGCGCCTTATCCAGGCTTTGGCCGATCGCCGACATATCATCAACAAAGAGGCGCATTTTGTCATACAGTCGGCTGGCGCGTTCGGCAATTTGTTGCGCATTTCGGCTTTGGTGCTCATAACGCCACAAATTGGCAACCGTTCTTAATGCCACCAGCAATGTGGTGGGGCTGACCAGCATGATGTTATTTCTGAGTGCTTCACTGATCAATTCGGGCTGCCTGTCGATAGCCAATAAAAAAGCGGGCTCTACGGGGATAAACATCAACACGTAATCAAGAGAGCGTAGCCCCGGCAACTGCTGATAATCTTTACGGCCCAGCATCCTGATGTGGTTACGCACCGCCGCAATATGTTCGTTGAGCGCACTTTCGCGGGTCAGATCATCGTCACCGTTATAATAACGCTCATAAGCCACTAGCGTCATTTTGGCGTCAATAACGACATCTTTCCCCTGCGGCAAACGTACGATGACGTCAGGCTGCATACGGCTATTGTTTTCGAGCTGAATATTCACCTGTGTTTCGTATTCATAGCCTTCGCGCAAACCCGATGCTTCCAGCACCCGCGTCAATACAACCTCACCCCAGTTACCCTGCGTTTTGTTATCCCCTTTCAGGGCTTTGGTGAGATTGAGCGCCTCTTGCGCCATTTGGGCATTTAGCTGCTGAAGATTACGAATTTCGTGGGTGAGGGTGTGTCGCTCACGCGCTTCCTGGCCAAAGCTTTCCTGCACCTGGCGGCGAAAACCATCAAGCTGTTCACGCAAGGGGGAAAGCAAGCCATTCAGGCTTTGGCGGTTTTGTTCTTCAACTTTGCGGCCGCTCTGTTCAAAGATTCGGTTGGCGAGGTTTTCAAACTGTTCACTCAGACGCTGCTCACTGTTGAGCATCTGGCGATGTTTATCATCGGCATTAAGGCGGGTTTGTTCCAGCAGCGTGGATAATTCGCGGATATCCGCTTCCTGCGCGCTATTAATTTCAAGTTGCGTGCGCAATTCACGATTAAGCTGTTCGCACTCTTCTTTCCAGTGTTGGTTCTGCTGCAACTCCTGCCGCGTGGCAGTCAGTTCGCCGTAGATTTCTCGTTGTTCTTCATGCAATGCGGATTGCCGCTGCGCTGCCCGCAAACTTGCCAGCAACCAGCCAGTCAGAACACCAACCAGCGCAATACCGATTCCGAATAAAATAGAAATATCCACAGTCACTCCTGCAAGCCATGCCAAACATCAGCAAAATAAAATTCTGCTGTATAAATGTCCAGATGAAAAGGGATTTCCTGCGAGGCGTTACGCAAAGCGTAAAAATTAAGCCGGTTTGCACCGGCTTAGGGGGAATTAGATTAAGCGACGTGCTGCTTCCACAACGATTTGCACCGCATGGCTTTCAGTTTTTTTCATGGTTTCAGCGTTCGGGATTTCTTGCTGAGTGCGGTTTACAATCACACCGGCAACCATACCTGCGCGCAGACCCTGGCTTGCGCACATCGTCAGAAGTGTGGCGGATTCCATCTCATAGTTCATCACGCCCATCTGCTGCCACTCTTCCATGGAGCCTTTGTAACGGCTAACTACGCGGCCTGAGAAGGTGTCATAACGCTCCTGGCCTGGATAGAAAGTATCAGAAGATGCTGTCACGCCAATGTGGGTGGTAGCACCGATAGATTTCGCGGCTTCCACCAGCGCAGTGGTACACGCAAAGTCAGCAACCGCAGGATATTCTAACGGTGCGAAATGCAGGCTGGCACCATCAAGGCGCACAGAAGCAGTGGTCACCAGAACATCACCAACATTGATATGTGGCTGAATCGCACCGGTTGTCCCGATACGCAGGAAAGTACGAATACCCAGTTGCGCCAGTTCTTCCACGGCAATAGAAGTAGACGGGCCGCCAATACCGGTAGAGCACACGATAACTGGCTTGCCATCTAGCTCAGCACGCCAGGTGGTAAATTCACGGTGGGCAGCCAGTTTGACCGGCTTGTCCATCAGCACAGCGATTTTTTCAACTCGCTCAGGATCACCAGGAACGATGGCAAGTGTTGCCCCCTGTAAATCGCTTTTAGTGAGGCCGAGGTGAAAAACATCAGACTTGGACATAACAGACTCCTCTGTTTAATGGGTTGCTGGGATGGCAAAGAGGTACTTTACAGAACCCCCGCAAAGAATTTCGTGACGTATTTCACTTTGAATGAAACAAATTACATTACATCAACATTAATTAGTGACAAAAATCACACTAAATGACGCATCTGAGCATTTTCCACTCATCGCGAACATGTTCTGCTCTCATGGAGCTGTGGTTAATCCTGGCTATAGTTATCGCACTGCGCTAATTCTGGTAAGGAGATTGCCAATGAAAGAAGAACGACCTACAGATAAATTGCCGGGCGGGACTTTTGCGCCAGCGGCATCCCCTCTTGCTTCTACAGTACTGCATACAACGGACGATTCGATTATCGCGGGCGAGACATCGATTCCTACGCAGGGCGAAAATATGCCGGCTTATCACGCGCGACCAAAAGGCGTTGAAGGTTCTTTGCCTATCGTAGTCGTGGTGCAGGAAATTTTCGGCGTACATGAACATATTCGCGATGTTTGCCGCCGGCTGGCGCTGGAAGGATATCTGGCAATTGCACCAGAGCTCTATTTCCGCCAGGGCGACCCCAATGATTTTGCTGATATCCCTACTCTGTTCAGTGAACTGGTGTCGAAAGTTCCCGATGCGCAAGTTCTTGCCGATCTGGATCATGTTGCTAATTGGGCAGCAAGAAACGGCGGAGATGCACATCGACTCATGATGACAGGCTTTTGTTGGGGCGGGCGGATTACCTGGTTGTACGCCGCACATAATCCGCAGTTGAAAGCCGCAGTGGCCTGGTATGGCAAACTGGT
>DASXXQ010000129.1:0-8379 GCA_036502985.1 Buttiauxella sp. | reverse complement strand
TTCTTTACGTTTGACGATAACGCGGTCATGTAATGGACGAATGCTCATGTGATAGCTCTCCTTTGAGAAAGTCATTATCAATTGTTTAGGTAACGCCGGCCCAAAATGGGTTATCGGCTGGTGACCTGAGAGATGGGGATGCGCCTTCCCCCCTTCAAGGGGGAAAACAAAAAAAATTTTCGATTTTTAACGATTGTGACGATCGTCGTTGTCATGGTCGTCGAGCTGTTTGGGTGCATCATCTTTACGTTGATACTCGCCATCAAACGTCGTCCCACCACCGGTTCCCGCGCTAAAACCACCGCCTGGAGTACGTGAAAAACGCAAATGTGGCATCAACTTTAATGTCAGATGGTTCTGCACAGGCGGCAGCAACAACAGCAAACCGAGGAAGTCGGTGAAGAAGCCAGGAAGTAACAACAGCAAACCAGCGATGATCAGCGAAACGCTTTTAATCATCTCAGCAGCTGGGCTCTCACCCGCGGCCATTTTCTGCTGCATCAGCATGAAATTCTTAAAGCCCTGGTTGCGAACCAGTGACATACCAATCACCGAGCTGAAGATCACCAGCATCAGCGTCAGGAAAACGCCCATCACGTGAGCGACTTGAATAAATATCGAAATCTCTATGTAAACATAGAGAAAAACGGCAATTAACGGTATCCAGCGCACCGTATACTCCTGTAGTTGAGCAAGCCCCCTCAGGCACTTGCAAGAATAAGTTAGCGATTAAGCACAGCCAAAGAGATGGTGGTGCCTTAGTCAAAAATCAATCTAAATGCCTTATTATTTTTTTGGAAATTTTCAACCATTGATCAACATCACATATTAATAATTGTTATGTGAGATGCGCTTTAATAAGTGATCCAGATTACTGCATTTCGCTATCATCAGCATATCATCACGGCATTACGATCGAATATGGACATAATCGTCGGTCTATTCATCGCACGACCAAAGATCCTGTTCGTGCAGTGATCAATCAATGGCAGCTTTAATTAAGAAGGTTCACATGTTAAATAACATTCGTATCGAAGAAGACTTGTTGGGTACCAGGGAAGTGCCAGCGGATGCCTATTATGGTGTTCACACTCTGAGAGCGATTGAAAACTTCTACATCAGCAACAGCAAAATCAGCGATATACCTGAATTTGTTCGCGGTATGGTAATGGTCAAGAAAGCAGCGGCAATGGCAAACAAGGAGTTGCAAACCATTCCGAAAAGCATCGCAAACACCATCATCCAGGCCTGTGATGAAGTGCTAAATAACGGCAAGTGCATGGACCAATTCCCGGTTGACGTTTACCAGGGCGGTGCCGGTACCTCCGTTAACATGAATACCAACGAAGTGCTCGCCAACATTGGGCTTGAGCTGATGGGCCACCAGAAAGGTGAGTACCAGTACCTTAATCCAAACGATCATGTGAACAAATGCCAGTCCACTAACGATGCTTACCCAACCGGTTTCCGCATCGCGGTGTACGCCTCTATTGTGAAACTGATTGATGCAATCAATCAGTTAGGCGATGGTTTCCAGCGCAAAGCAGTTGAATTCGAAAACATCCTGAAAATGGGCCGTACCCAGTTACAAGATGCCGTACCAATGACGCTGGGCCAGGAATTCCATGCCTTCAACGTCTTGTTAAATGAAGAAACGCGCAACCTGCTACGTACCGCAGAACTTTTGCTGGAAGTAAACCTCGGTGCGACCGCTATCGGTACACGTCTGAACACCCCAGAAGGTTATCAGCAACTGGCTGTGCAGAAACTGGCGGAAGTCAGCAACCTGCCATGCGTGCCAGCTGAAGACTTGATTGAAGCGACTTCCGACTGTGGCGCTTACGTTATGGTTCACAGCTCGCTCAAACGCCTGGCCGTGAAAATGTCGAAGATCTGTAATGACCTTCGTCTGCTCTCCTCCGGCCCACGCTCTGGCCTGAACGAAATCAATCTGCCGGAACTGCAAGCAGGCTCTTCTATTATGCCAGCCAAAGTTAACCCAGTAATTCCAGAAGTGGTTAATCAGGTTTGCTTCAAAGTTATTGGCAACGACATCACCGTGACCATGGCTTCCGAAGCGGGCCAGTTGCAGTTGAACGTCATGGAACCTGTCATCGGCCAGGCAATGTTCGAATCCATTCATATCCTGACCAACGCTTGCTACAACCTGCTGGAAAAATGCATTAACGGCATAACAGCTAATAAAGAAGTGTGCGAAAATTACGTCTATAACTCGATTGGCATCGTCACTTATCTGAACCCGTTCATTGGCCACCACAATGGCGATATCGTGGGTAAAATCTGTGCAGAAACCGGTAAGAGCGTACGTGAAGTCGTGCTGGAGCGCGGTCTGCTCACCGAAGCTGAGTTAGACGATATTTTCTCCATTAACAACCTGATGCACCCGGTTTATAAAGCGAAGCGTTATACAGATGAAAGTGAACAGTAAACTTTACGAAAGCTAAAAAAAGGCACGTCCATTGGACGTGCCTTTTTCATTTGTGCTAACAACAAAAACACAACAAACAATTATCAAATAATCAAACACAAGGAAGGAAATCATGTTTGGAGCTGAACTCGTTATCGTGCTGCTAGCGATATATCTTGGGGCCAGACTCGGCGGCATAGGCATTGGCTTTGCTGGAGGTTTTGGTGTGCTGGTTTTAACCCTTATCTTCCAGGTTAAGCCCGGTGCTATCCCGTTTGATGTTATCGAAATCATCATGGCCGTTATTGCCGCCATTGCCGCGATGCAAATAGCGGGCGGGATGGATTATCTGGTCAGCCTTGCAGAAAAGCTGCTGCGCCGTCATCCAAAATACATCACCTTCCTCGCCCCGCTCGTGACATGGTCTATGACCATTCTTGCGGGTACGGGTCACACCGCATTCTCAACACTGCCAGTCATTACTGAAGTAGCCAAAGAGCAAGGCATCCGCCCTTCTCGCCCACTGTCTATTGCCGTTGTTGCCTCGCAAATAGCGATTACTGCCTCGCCGATTTCTGCGGCCGTGGTCTTCTTCGCCGGTATTCTTGAACCCCTGGGCGTAAGCTACCTGACTCTGCTGGGCATTTGTATTCCGGTGACACTGGTTGCCGTTATGCTGACAGCCATCGTCTGTAACTTCCTGGGCTGTGAGCTGAAAGACGATCCGGTTTATCAGGAACGTCTGGCCAAAGGAGAAGTGCAACTACGTGGCAGCCAGGTCTTCAAACTGAAGCCTTATGCCAAACGTTCATTACTTTTGTTCCTGGTGGGTATCGTGGCGGTAATGTTCTACGCGACGGCCATTAGTGACACAGTTGGCCTGATTCAGAATCCAATTCTGCCGCGTAACGAAGCCATTGTGGTGTTCATGCTGACCATCGCCACGCTTATCTGCATCACCTGTAAAATTGATACCGGTGAAATCCTCAACGCCAGCACATTCAAATCAGGTATGAGCGCCTGTATCTGCGTACTGGGTGTGGCATGGCTTGGCGACACTTTCGTCAAAAACCACATTCAGGATATCCAGGGCTTCGCAGGCGAGTTGCTGCAAGGTTATCCATGGCTGCTGGCCGTGGTGTTGTTCTTCGCGGCGACGCTGCTTTACTCCCAGGCTGCAACCACTAAAGCGTTGATGCCGGCTGCGTTAATGCTTGGTGTTAGCCCACTGACCGCCATCGCATCTTTCGCCGCTGTTTCTGCACTGTTCGTCCTGCCTACCTACCCAACCTTATTGGCGGCGGTCGAAATGGATGACACCGGTTCAACGCGTATCGGTAAATACGTGTTTAACCATGCGTTCTTGATTCCAGGCGTAATTGCTATTTCGCTGTGCGTCATCCTCGGCTTCATCGTCGGTGGAATGGTTCTGTAAATCTTCTAAAACACGGGTCGCGCTGCGGCCCGTTTAACACCGCCCCTCCCTCCGTCATGCTATAGTCAACCGCTGTTCCCCCAGACACGAGGTTAGCTATGCCAACGACTCAGGCTGTTGTCATCCTTTGTACTGCCCCGGACGAAGCTACTGCTCAGGAGCTTGCAGCCCTTGTGCTGGCTGAAAAGCTGGCGGCCTGTGTCACCTTATTACCCGGTGCGACGTCGCTCTATTACTGGGAAGGGAAAATGGAACAGGAGTATGAAGTGCAGATGTTGCTCAAAAGCGATATCGAGCATCAGGAAGCCCTGCTGGCTTGCCTAAAATCGCATCATCCATATCAAACCCCTGAATTACTGGTTTTGCCAGTTACCCACGGAGATAGTGACTACCTCTCATGGATCTACGCATCTTTGCGCTAATCTTTGCGCTTTTAAGCTCGCACGCTTTTGCAGGTCTGTTCGATAACCAGAGCAAATCTCAATTTGTTCCCGTCGATCAGGCGTTTGCCTTCGATTTTCAGCAATCTGAAAACCAGCTCAACCTGAACTGGCAGATAAAACCGGGCTACTACCTTTATCGCCAACAGATCAAACTCAATCCCGCGCAGGCCGAACTGGCTCCGCTTGATCTGCCGAAAGGCACCTGGCACGAAGATGAGTTCTACGGCAAAACCGAGATTTACACCAGGCAGCTCAACCTGCCGGTAACGATTCACACCGCTGCCAAAGGGGCGACAGTCAGCGTGACCTATCAGGGCTGCGCGGAAGCTGGATTCTGCTATCCGCCGGAGACGCGTGTTGTGCCGCTTAGCGAAGTGGTTGCTGCATCTGGCACGCCTACACCTTCAGCTATCACGCCTGAAGAGCAAACTGCCACAGGCAACGCCGCCCCCGCACAACTACCGTTTTCTGCGCTTTGGGCATTTTTAATCGGCATCGGCATCGCCTTTACGCCTTGCGTCTTGCCAATGTATCCCCTGATTTCTGGCATCGTGCTAGGTGGCAAACAACGCTTATCCACGGCTCGCGCCCTGCTTCTGACCTTTATCTACGTTCAAGGGATGGCCCTTACCTACACCGCGCTAGGCTTGGTCGTCGCCGCTGCGGGTCTACAATTCCAGGCCGCACTCCAGCATCCGTATGTACTTATCGGCCTCTCCGCACTGTTCGTACTGCTCTCTGCATCAATGTTTGGGCTGTTCACCCTGCAATTGCCCTCATCGTTGCAGACTCGCCTCACGTTGATGAGTAATCGCCAGCAAGGTGGTTCAGCGGGTGGTGTATTTGCGATGGGCGCATTGGCCGGATTGATTTGTTCACCTTGCACTACCGCGCCGCTGAGCGCCATTTTGTTGTACATCGCTCAAAGCGGGAACATGTGGCTAGGCGGCGGCACGCTCTATCTTTATGCGCTTGGCATGGGCTTACCGCTGATGCTAATAACTGTGTTCGGCAACCGTCTGCTACCAAAAAGCGGCCCATGGATGGAAACCGTCAAAACCGCATTTGGTTTTGTGATCCTCGCCCTGCCGGTCTTCCTGCTGGAACGAATCCTGGGCGACAACTGGGGGATTCGGCTGTGGGGCTTGCTCGGCGTGGCGTTCTTTGGTTGGGCCTTTATCACAAGCCTGGGCGCCCACAAACCATGGATGCGTGTGGTGCAGATAATCCTGCTGGGTGCCGCGCTGGTATGCGCCCGCCCGCTGCAAGACTGGGCATTTGGTACGACGGTAACCACCAGCCAGGCACATCTCAATTTCACGAAAATTACCAATGTTGAGCAACTCGACCAGGCGCTGGCCGATGCAAAAGGCAAACCGGTGATGCTCGATTTCTACGCCGACTGGTGTGTAGCCTGCAAAGAGTTCGAGAAATACACGTTCAGTGACTCACAGGTGCAGCAACAACTGGCGAATACGGTGCTGCTTCAAGCCGATGTCACCGCCAATAACGCACAAGATGCAGCGTTGTTAAAGCATTTACAGGTTTTAGGGCTGCCAACCATTCTGTTCTTTGATACAACTGGACAGGAACAACCCAAAGCACGCGTTACCGGTTTTATGGATGCCGACACTTTCCGTACGCATTTGCAGAATCACGCGCAGTAAACAACACTAATGTGGGACATACCGTTGAACGACGGAGGAGATAACCGTGCAACGCGAAGACGTACTTGAGCACGCCCTACACGTACTGGAACGTGAGGGGATTGCCAGCACCACCCTTGAGATGGTCGCCGCTGAGGCTGACTATCCTGCAAATGAAATCAGGAATTTCTGGCCAGACTCTGAAGCGTTGCTCTACGACGCCCTGCGTTACCTAAGCCAGCAAGTTGATGTCTGGCGCCGCCAGTTGATGCTTAACGACGAGTTATCGCTCGAACAAAAATTGTTAAAGCGTTATGAAGCGTTGACCGAGTGCGTCAATAACGATCGCTATCCTGGCTGCCTGTTTATTGCTGCCTGCACGTTTTATCCGGATGCATCGCACCCGATTCATCAGTTGGCCGATCAGCAGAAAAAAGCTGCATGGGAATTCAGTCATGAAATACTCATTCAACTGGAAGTAGACGACCCAACGATGGTGGCGCATCAAATGGAACTGGTGCTGGAGGGTTGTCTGAGCCGTTTACTGGTCAAACGCAGCCAGGCAGACATTGAAACTGCCCGTTGCCTGGCCGAAGACATTCTGCGATTTGCTCAATGCCGGCAAGGTGGCGCGCTGACTTAGTATCAGCCAATAAACCCGGTCCAGGCAGACATCAGCAAGCACAATGCCATCACGCGTTGAAACCAAATGAGTGATGTCGTTGTGCGAAACAGTCTGGTGACTGCTTTTCCCAACAATGCCCAACTGCTTAAACAGACCAGAGAAATCATCAAAAACCACGTGGAAAGTAGCGACACATCCTGCAGCGGGTGCGTGCTCTGTGGTGCAAAAAGGCTAACAACCGCCAGCGCCATCATCCAGGTTTTAGGATTAATAAGTTGTAAGAGTGCCGCCGCACGACAACTAAACGGCCTTTCGGCTCCATTATCCCAATTCACGGCAGGCGCGGTGAAAAGCTGCCAACTCAGCCAGCTTAGCCATAGCGCTCCCACCCAACTCATCGCTTCACGCACCAGAGCATAGTGACGCAACATCTCGCCCGCCCCTGCTCCTGAAACAAACACGATGAGACTCGCAGTGATGCAAGCGCCCACTACAGCTGGGAAAGTCGCTTTCACGCCGAAGCGCTGGCTACTTGCCAGAATCAAAATATTGGTTGGCCCTGGGGTGATTGATGCAACGAAAGCGAAAAGTAAAAACGGTGCGGATGAATACAACTGGATCATGGTTCAGAAACTCCCTGGTGGTCTGAACCCTGACTTTTGACTCTTTTCTAAGGCAAGTCTGGAAGATTTGTGCATAACCTGCGGTAGTGGGCTGGCGTAAGCCTGTACGCGCGCTGGAACCAGCGCCCCAAATGGCTTTGATCGGCAAATCCTAACACCGCTGCAACGTTTACAGGATGTTCTCCCTTCGCTAATAACGCTCTCGCATGTGCAAGGCGCAACTGGATTAGCCATGCGTGGGGCGCCATATGAAACTCCCTTTTAAAACAGCGAGAAAGTGTAAATCTATCCGTCTGCGTTTCCCGCGCCAGGTCCGACAAACCAATATTGTCACCGATATGGGCATGGAGATAATCTCTGGCCCGATGGGCAATTGCCGAACTCTGCACCCGCGATGGCAAGCGCTTTCGCCACTGGCAATGTTCAGTCAGTTGCCCTAACAGATCATCCATCGTGTTTTGCTGCACAATACGCATTTCTTCGCGATGCAGCGCTTGAAACGTTCCAGAAATCGCATGAGCAAGCTGTGGTTCACGTGCAATGGTACGCGAGAAGTGCAGCGAATAACTGGCAGGTACGCTTTCAAACAGGCCCTGGAGTGTGCGGGTCAGCCATTGCTCGTCAAGGTAGAAAGTCAGATAGGTAAAGCCTCCGGCAACCGGCGCGTCGCCATCATGAATCTCGCCAGGCTCAAGCAAGAAAGCATCACCGGGCGTACTCTGATGGCGTTGGCGACGACAGTGAAACTGCTGCGTACCCGCAAGCGTTATGCCAACCAGATAGCTATCGTGCCAGTGAGGATCGTAGGCATGCCCCTCAAAATGAGCTCGTATTGTCTCAATGCCCGTTTCGCCATGTTGGTGTAACTCCAACCAATCTTCTGCCATATCCCCTCCTGAATCCCATTTGCTAGCATTCGCAACTCTCCGGAAAATGTCTGGAAGATTTGAGCATCATCGCGCTACAGGGTAGAGATCGGGTAAAGAATGTGCAAGGTTGACGCAAAGTTAGGCGATTGAACCATTTTCCCTGAAATATGATTGACGCCCAACGGCCTTTACGGTTTAATGCGCTCCGTTGCCCGGATAGCTCAGTCGGTAGAGCAGGGGATTGAAAATCCCCGTGTCCTTGGTTCGATTCCGAGTCCGGGCACCATCTTCAGAGCCTGTTCGTTAAGAG
>DASXXQ010000128.1:0-7427 GCA_036502985.1 Buttiauxella sp. | reverse complement strand
GAGCTTCTTCTGGCGTTTTGCCGTAAGTCATGAAGAAGTCATAGATTTTGTCTTTGGTGGCTTCGGAGAGGTTTTTACGCCAGACGATCGGATCACCTGGGATCAACGGCGATTTCCAGATGACTTTCAGATCTTTGAATTTCTCAGGTGCGGTGAGTTTTAAGCGGTCGAGGTTTTCGGTGTTGTTGGTTGCTACATCCACTTGCTTGTTAGCCACCGCCAGCGCGTTGGTTTCGTGGTTGGCATTCACAGAACGCTTAAACTCGCTTGGTGCCGCGTTGTTCTTGGCGAAAACGTAATATCCCGGGACGAGGTAGCCAGAAGTTGAGTTCGGGTCACCGTTGCCAAAGGTCAGCTCTTTGCGTTTTGCCAGCATGTCGTTCACGTTGTTGATTGGGCTGTCTTTGTTAACGATCAGCACGCTCCAGTAACCCGGGGAGCCATCCGCTGCCACGGTTTGTGCAAACACCTGTCCGTTAGCGCGGTCGACTGCTTCCATGGCGGAAAGGTTGCCGTACCAGGCGATATCGACTTTGTTAAAACGCATCCCCTGAATAATCCCTGCGTAGTCCGGTGCGAAGAAAGCATTCACTTTCACGCCCAGTTTCTTCTCCATATCCTTCAGGAACGGTTCCCACTGCGGCTTCAGGTTTTGCTGCGATTCTGTCGAGATAATGCCGAAGTTAAGCGACTTTTCTTGTTCATCCGCATGAGCTGCGCTGAACAGGGTGCTAACACTTAGCAGGCTGGTAAAGGCAAGGGCTTTGACGGCTTTGTAGCTCATGGCTAACAGTTCCTTGAAGTAGATGACAAAGTTTTTATGCAGCCACCGCGTCAACGCGGCTAATGCTGCGGTAAAGATTCCCCAGGCGTTCGTTGTCGAACGCTGAGCTGCTTCCGTCGTAAAACACATGACCCTGGCGCAACGCGACAATGCGTTCGCAATAGCGCAGGGCGTAATCTACCTGATGCAGCGTCACCACCACGGTGATACCGTCCAGACGGTTAATGTCGTGCAGCGTTTCCATCACGATGCGGGCAGATTCGGGGTCGAGTGAGGCAATTGGCTCATCAGCCAGAATCACTTTGGCTTGCTGCATCAGCGCACGGGCAATCGCCACGCGTTGCTGTTGTCCACCGGACAGGGTGGAAACACGCTGATAAGCAAACTGCGTCATCCCGACGCGGGTTAGTGCCTGCAAAGCGCGCTGTTTTTGTTCGCGGGTAAACCAGTTAAAACAGGTGCGCCAGAACGGCGTGGAACCCAGTGCGCCAATCAGGACGTTTTCCAGTACCGTCAGGCGATTCACCAGGTTGAACTGCTGGAAGATATAGCCGGTGTGGGCGCGGCTCTTGCGAATATCACTCGCCAGTCGGCCCGCTTTTTGAACGGTGCGGCCAAGCAATTCAACGTGACAATCTGCTGATTTATCAGAGGTAATTAAACCGCTGAGGTGACGTAAGAGGGTGGATTTGCCTGAACCAGACGGCCCCAGCAGAGCGACCATCTCACCTTCATTCACTTCTAAATCAACAGCATTCAAAGCCTGATGTTGGTTGAAGGTTTTGCTTAGTTTGTTGACGCGAATAATTGTTTGCATCACACGGCTCCTTAAAAAGTTGCCTCATGGTGCCGATGGAATGTGACGATTTTGTTAAAGATAAGTTTCGATATGATGAAGAGTGAGCGAAAGCCTGGAAGTCATCAGGCTAATCAACTATTTGTCGTATTGCGTCGCGCTTCGTTTTTGACTTTTCTTACAGATACCCGTCGGTCATTGGGAAGGAAGTGATGAGCAAGAATATTATTTTTTGTGCCGATGGCACATGGACCGCTCCCGGAATAGAACAACAAGCGGATGACGAAACAACCGCAAGCAATGTGTATCAGTTATTTGTTGATTTAAAAGGTGTTGTTGACCAACAGAGTTTATTGCTGGCCAACGAGCAAGAAAAGACCCTTACCGACAGCAGCGGTGCCGTAATGCAAGTCGCCAAATACATTCATGGAATGGGCGACCCGCACAATGGTTTGGTGAAGCGGTTAGGCGGCGTGTTTGGTGCGGGGCTGATAGTCCCTATCATTCGTGGCTACACCTTTATTAGCCGCCACTGGCAACCTGGTGACCGTATCTATCTGGTGGGGTTTAGTCACGGCGCGTATACCGCACGTATGCTGGCGGCGATGATTATCGACCGTGGATTATTGAGCCGTGAAAAGCTGCGTTTAACCATGCGCAATAAAGAAGAAGCGTGGCGTTTTGCCTCGTCGGTGTGGGCGCAATATCTGGCGCATTCGCCCGATATGAGTGCCACGACGTTAGGGAACGTGCTGCGCGATCTGCCAGGGTTTTTCTGTGATAGCGTCGACCCAACTTGCATAACTCGACAGGTTTCAATCGAAGCGGTAGCAGTGTGGGAAACGGTTGGGATGATGGGCATTCCTAAACATTTCAACGACAAACGACACAGTATTTTCCGTTTCAATAATACGGAACTGCATTCTCGGGTGAAGTACGGGCTACAGGCGATAGCCATTGATGAGCAGCGCCTTGATTTAGCGCCGGTGCTTTGGGACAGCCGCGATCGTATTTTGCAGGTGATGTTCCCGGGTATTCATCATGATGTGGGCGGGGGATATAGCAATACTGATGATGACCGCAGTTTATCGAATGGTGCGTATTTGTGGATGCACGATGCGCTGGACGATTTGGGGATTCATCTTGCACCCAGCGACGTTACAGCCGACCCGCTTGGGCCGCTGCATTGCGACTGGTATCCACCCACCCGATATTTACGCATTATGCCCCGGCAACTGCCGCCACCGATTTCGTCATCCATGATGGTCCACCATTCGGTTATTGAACGGCTCAGCGGCGGAGCAGCACTGCTTCAGCAGTCAGCCATTAACGGAGAGTGGCAGGCAGGGCCTTATGCGCCGCTGCCTCTGGACGATTATTTGCGTGGACACGGCGCAATCCCCATTAATTGGGCCATTGCGCGATGAGGGTGAAAACGCGGCCGTCGGTTGTTGCAGACGGTCGCGGTCTGAAACGGGGTTACATCGGTTTTTCGACATTAACCATCCACGGAATACCGTATTTATCGGTGAGCATGCCAAAACCTTTGGCCCAGAATGTTTCGCTCCACGGCATGGTGATAGTGCCGCCTGCAGAAAGGTTATCGAACCAACGTTTACCTTCGGCAACCTCTTTGCTGGTAATACTCAATGCATAGCCAGCGTGTTTGACTTTGTCGCCGGACATATTGCCGTCGCTCATCATCACCTCGCTGTTACCAATGCGCACATTGGCGTGCATGATTTTATCTTCAGGCCAGTCAAATCCACTGGCGCAGCCTTCTGTAGCGTTGTTCTCTTCCTTTGGCATTTCGCCAAAAGTCATTTTGAACAGCAGTTCAGCACCGATGGCTTGCTTGTAAAATGCGATAGCCTCTTCGCAGGTGCCGTCAAAAAAGATGTAAGGGCTTACGGACATGACTTGTTCCTCTCAAATGACAGGTTTGGTCGGACAGAAGAAGTTTAGTCGTGCAGGAGAGAGCAAGCCAGGCGGGGGAAGATGAAAAGCGGGTGGGTGCCGCTTTGCTCATCCAACCTACAACGGTGTTTCTCATTTCGTAGGTTGGATTAGCGCCGCGACATCCGACGTTATCAGTTCTTTTTCACAAACTCAGATTTCAATTTCATTGGGCCAAAGCCATCAATTTTACAATCAATGTTATGGTCGCCTTCTACCAGGCGGATGCCTTTGACTTTAGTACCAATCTTCAGCATCGAAGAGCTGCCTTTCACCTTCAGATCTTTAACTACGGTGACGTTATCGCCGTCCGCCAGCAGATTACCGTTCGCATCTTTAACAATCAGTTGGTCGTTGTCTTGTGCAGGTTCGGCATCATTCCATTCATGTGCACACTCAGGGCAGATGAACATACTGTTGTCTTCGTAGGTGTACTCGGAATTGCATTTCGGGCAATGAGGGAGCGCCATAAATAATCTCCTAAAAAATAAAGGCTTTCAGCCAAAAGTGGCGCAATTATACATTAAAACCCTACTTTTGCGGGGATTATTGCCGTAACACCCTGCGCTTGCAGGGGTAGATGAGGAGAAAAGTATTATTATAAATCGTTAATCAATTTTCAAAATCGGGATTAAAATTCAGAATTAGTTTATTGAAATACGTTATTGTTTGTCTCTCTGGCCAGATGACTTATTATGAAAAAATAAATAATCTTATAATATTTTTGAATAAGTGATTTCCGCACGTAATTATAATTAACGGTACTGCTTCACCATAAAAATATAATGACCTTAAAAATCCGGATAATTTAATTTAAGTAAGGATTTTTTATGCACACACAAGCCATATTTGAGTTAAGTCAGGAAGCGGAGCGATTGTTACAACTCGCTTTGCAAAATCTGAACACAATAAAAACGACTTCTTCTACCACACAACATGACGTTAATTATTTTGGACAACCGCAAACTGGGGCGGCTATCCCTTCTAAATTTTGTTCGCGTGGTATTCAGGCACAGCAAGCCATGTTGCAAAATGAGTTACGCAAAATAACTCAGCATGAAATGGTGCTGGCGATTGTGGGCACCGTGAAAGCGGGAAAATCCACCACGATCAATGCAATTATTGGCACTGAAGTTTTGCCTAATCGTAATCGCCCGATGACGGCATTACCCACTTTAATACGCCACACGCCCGGCCAGCGTGAGCCAGTATTGCATTTCCCTTATGTTCAACCGATTGAAAAGCTAATGAATACGCTGCAAATCCGTTTGCAGCAAACCGACAGGGAAACCCTGACAAAGCATCTGGAAATAGATCGGGATATGTCGGCGTTATTAACCCGTATCAGTGAAGGGACATCATTCACTAAGCATTATCTTGGAGCTCAGCCTATTTTTCAGTGCCTGAAAAGCCTGAATGATTTGGTGCGTTTATCGAAAGCACTGGATGTCGCTTTTCCCTTCAAGGCTTACGCCGCAATTGAACATGTTCCGGTTATCGAGGTGGAATTTGTTCATCTGGTTGGAATCGAGGAAGGCCACGGCCAGTTAACTTTATTGGATACGCCAGGGCCAAATGAGGCTGGTCAGCCACACCTGCAAAAAATGCTCTCGGAACAACTGGCGCAGGCTTCTGCCGTACTGGCGGTGCTGGATTACACCCAATTGAAGTCCGTTTCCGACGAAGATGTACGTAAAGCGATATTAGGGACGGGCGCATCTGTTCCACTCTATGTGCTGGTGAACAAGTTCGATCAGAAAGACCGCAATGGCGACGATGAAGAACAAATTAAGACGTTGATCTCCGGCACATTAATGAAAGGAAGGCTCGACCCGAGCCATGTATTCCCGGTGTCATCAATGTGGGGATATCTGGCAAATCGCGCCCGCCATGAGCTGACATTGCAGGGTAAGTTGCCCGATCCGAGTGAACAACATTGGGTACAGGATTTTGCTGATGCTGCCCTCGGCCGCCGTTGGCAAAATGAGGATTTAGCGGATGCAGGGGCTTTGCGCCAGGCTGCGGAACTGCTGTGGAAAGATTCGCAGTTTGAAGCACCGATCAAAACCGTGCTTCATGCCGCCCATGCGAATGCCTCGAAGTACGCGCTGCGATCCGCCTGCCAGAAATTACTCAGCTATACGCAAGGTGCAGAAAATTACCTGAGTTTTCGCTGCCAGGGCTTGCGTATTGCCAGTGACCAATTGCAGCAAAATATCATCGCCCTTGAGGATGATATGAGTTTGGCCGCGGCCAGCCAACAGACGGCAAGTGATGTTGTACGCAGCAATGTGAAGCAAGCTGTCGATGCGATGAGCGATTTCATCCAGCGCTATGAACAGCAGATTCATGCCAATATTCAGGACTATTTCCAGAAAGGTATCGTGCCTGAAAAACTCACTCGCCAGGCGTTGTCGTTTGGTACCCAACGTAGCAATGACTTTGATGCGCGGTACGACACGCTCCATTTTGATGACGAGCAGTCGGCACAAATTGCGTTACACAGAATCCGCGCTTCATGCGAAATCATCCTGACCGCCGCGCAGGAAAAAATGACCGAAGAGATAACGCATCTTTTTAGTTATCTGGAGGTTGAGCTGGCAGATACGCTACGAAATACTTTAAAACCTATTGAAACCCGCGTCGCACAAGGATTAACGAAAGCTGGTTTTCGCACCAATATCAGTCTGCCGGTGTTCCATGTTGGCTTGTTAAATTTCAACGCCAACCAAGCCTTTAATGATCTTATTGAAGAACAGGATATTCCCGTCTCGCAGCTACGGCGCCCGGCAGGAATGCGTGGGACGGTCGCCCGCTGGCTCAACAGCGATGAATGGGGGTGGGAAGGGTACACGGTGATGCAAAGCCGCTATGTGATTTCCCTGGCCGACGTGCAACAAAAGCTGTGCCAGCACGTGGCTAATTTCTTGTTACAGCTAAATCAGGATATGGCCGCTCAAATCGAAATTTCTGTCACCGAGGGAATGACGACCTTTTTTGCTGATTTTTCCCGGGCACTGGAAGCGATACGTCTCAATCTGCAACAAAGCCTGGTGGCGCGTCAGCAAAATGAAGATGCCGTGATGGCTTTGCAGCAACAGCTCCAGCAGTGCGCAAGAACCACGCGCTATATCCATGAAGACACCCGCCTGTTGCGGGATGATATTCAGACGCTATTTACGGTAGAACAGCAATGAGCAGTGTAATGCCAGGTACTCAAATTCGCGCTTTGGAATGTGTTGCAGAGAAATTTGTCGTCGATTTTGCAAAAAATAGCGGCGTCACGCGTCAGTCATGGCGCAGCCAGCAAAGCAAAGCGTATTACCAGCGCCTGACCGGTGAGTTTATCGGCCAGAGCCAGGTGCAAAAATGGATGATGGAGGAGGTGCTTCTCGAAACCCCGGAAGTGTCGCTCGCCATGATTGGGCAGCTCTGTCAGCGAGTGGCGAAAAAACATCGCGCTATGGCGAGGGTTTATGAAAATGTATCGGCAATGGTGGCGGCCTCCGCGCGGGTAACAAACGGCTCCCCTGACACTCGCCAGCAGTTGGTCCAGGTGCAGCAGCAACTGGCACTGCGGGTCGAAAAATTAGAAGCACAGCTACGTGCAACCGATCTTACTCATTTGGGGATGGTCCATTGCGAGCAGGTTTTTGCCCGTTGGCAGGCGGGAAATTACTTTAGTTTTTCACCCGCTGGGCGCTGTTATATCGCTTTGCAGGAGCTGTACTGGGGCGCGTTTGGCGATGCGTTGCGCTTTGGCACACCGCACCAGACGACACTGTTAGTTGAGCAGGTTCGTGCGCTTGCAATAAGCCATTTAGCGCACGATGTGAATGCCTCTGCCCGCACACGTCATTACTACTATGAGTGGCTGATTTTTCCTTCGAC
>DASXXQ010000127.1:0-9027 GCA_036502985.1 Buttiauxella sp. | reverse complement strand
CACCATCGAACTGCCAGAAGGCGTTGAGATGGTAATGCCGGGCGACAACATCAAAATGGTTGTTACCCTGATCCACCCAATCGCAATGGACGACGGTCTGCGTTTCGCAATCCGTGAAGGCGGCCGTACTGTAGGTGCGGGCGTTGTTGCTAAAGTTATCGCTTAATCGCTGATAACATTTGACGCAACGTGCAAGAAAAGGGCATCATTTGATGCCCTTTTTGCACGCTCTCTGCGCAGAACCTGGCTCATCAGTGATTTTTTACTCATAATCATTGTTGAAACAGGCTCTGAAGATGGCGTTATACCGAATAGTGCCTGAAAAGAGCCATTCGGTTTGGTTTTGCCTCGCATATGCGGGGCAAAAATGTTTGTCTGAATTATTGTGACGGGTTGGTTTATGAGTGCGAATACCGAAGCTCAAGGAAGCGGGCGCGGCCTGGAAGCGATGAAATGGCTGGCAGTTGCTGTCCTGCTTATTGTAGCGATCGTGGGCAACTACATTTATCGTGATATGTCTCTGCCTCTGCGTGCCCTGGCAGTGGTTGTTCTGATTGCTGCAGCGGGTGGTGTCGCGCTGTTAACGACGAAAGGCAAAGCTACTGTTGCTTTCGCCCGTGAAGCGAGAACCGAAGTTCGTAAAGTGATTTGGCCAACTCGCCAGGAGACTTTACACACCACCTTAATCGTGGCAGCTGTTACAGCTGTAATGTCACTGATTTTGTGGGGACTGGATGGTATTCTGGTCCGTCTGGTTTCTTTTATTACTGGCCTGAGGTTCTGAGATGTCTGAAGCCCCTAAAAAGCGCTGGTACGTCGTTCAGGCGTTTTCCGGTTTTGAAGGCCGCGTAGCAACATCGCTGCGTGAGCATATCAAATTGCACAACATGGAAGAGCTGTTTGGTGAAGTCATGGTGCCGACTGAAGAAGTCGTTGAAATCCGTGGCGGCCAACGTCGCAAAAGCGAACGTAAATTCTTCCCGGGCTATGTTTTGGTCCAGATGGTCATGAATGACGCGAGCTGGCACCTGGTGCGTAGCGTTCCGCGTGTGATGGGTTTCATCGGCGGTACTTCTGACCGTCCGGCGCCAATCAGCGATAAAGAAGTTGATGCGATTATGAACCGCCTGCAGCAGGTGGGTGATAAGCCGCGTCCGAAAACGCTGTTTGAGCCAGGCGAAATGGTACGCGTTAGCGATGGTCCATTTGCCGACTTTAACGGTGTAGTTGAAGAAGTGGATTACGAAAAGAGCCGCTTAAAGGTTTCTGTATCTATCTTCGGCCGTGCTACGCCGGTTGAGCTGGATTTTGCTCAGGTAGAGAAAGCTTAATAATTAGGTTGTAAAAGCAGCGATTATTCGTTGCACAAGGCGTGAGATTGGAATACAATTTCGCGCCTTTTGTTTTTACGCATTCAGTACGCGTAAAACGATTTATTCACGGGGAGCCTTCATTGCGTAAGGCGCTATAACCCACCAGAGGAAATTAAGATGGCTAAGAAAGTACAAGCCTACGTCAAGTTGCAAGTTGCAGCTGGTATGGCGAACCCAAGTCCACCAGTTGGTCCTGCTCTGGGTCAGCAAGGTGTTAACATCATGGAATTCTGTAAAGCGTTTAACGCCAAAACTGAATCCATGGAGAAAGGTCTGCCAATTCCGGTTGTTATTACCGTTTATGCTGACCGTTCTTTCACTTTCGTTACTAAAACCCCACCGGCTGCTGTTCTGTTGAAGAAAGCTGCAGGTATCAAGTCTGGTTCAGGCAAGCCGAACAAAGACAAAGTGGGTAAAGTGACCGGTGCTCAGGTGCGCGAAATCGCAGAAACCAAAGCTGCGGACATGACTGGTTCTGACGTTGAAGCGATGATTCGCTCCATCGAAGGTACTGCTCGTTCCATGGGCCTGGTAGTGGAGGATTAAGAAATGGCTAAACTGACCAAGCGCATGCGCGTGATCCGTGACAAAGTTGATGCAACTAAACAGTATGACATCAACGAAGCCGTTGCCTTGCTGAAAGAGCTGGCCACTGCGAAATTCGTAGAAAGCGTTGACGTTGCTGTAAACCTCGGCATCGACGCTCGTAAATCTGACCAGAACGTACGTGGTGCAACTGTACTGCCGCACGGTACTGGCCGTTCAGTTCGCGTAGCCGTATTTGCCCAAGGCCCTAACGCTGAAGCAGCTAAAGCTGCTGGCGCTGAGCTGGTAGGTATGGAAGATCTGGCTGACCAGATCAAAAAAGGCGAAATGAACTTTGACGTTGTTATCGCATCTCCAGATGCAATGCGCGTTGTTGGTCAACTGGGCCAGGTTCTGGGTCCACGTGGCCTGATGCCTAACCCGAAAGTTGGTACTGTAACTCCTAACGTTGCTGAAGCGGTTAAGAACGCTAAAGCTGGTCAGGTTCGTTATCGTAACGACAAAAACGGCATCATTCACACCACCATCGGTAAAGTGGATTTTGACACTGATAAACTGAAAGAAAACCTGGAAGCTCTGCTGGTTGCGCTGAAAAAAGCTAAACCATCTCAAGCTAAAGGCGTTTTCATTAAGAAAATCAGCCTGTCTACCACTATGGGTGCAGGTGTTGCGGTCGACCAGTCTGGTCTGAACGCGGTAGCGAACTAATAATCGCTGCTTTACGCGGGCGTTAGATTGGTCTAAAATCTTACGCCCGTTGCCTTGCTATGTGAGGCACACAGAATTTTCGGTTGGAGCCTGGCCTTATCCAGGCCTCCGTCCAAGACCGCAGGTGTTTCGCAAGAGACTTAATTGCCTGCGTAGACGGTGACAGAACCTGAAGAATATTTTTGATAGTCTTTGGCTTGTTTCTGCTCACCGTATGTCGACGTTCACTACCGTTTTGGTAATGAATGAAGTGAGTTCCGGGGGAAACCCCGGCTAATATCCAGGAGCAAAGCTAATGGCTTTAAATCTTCAAGACAAACAAGCGATTGTTGCTGAAGTCAGCGAAGTAGCCAAAGGTGCGCTGTCTGCGGTTGTTGCGGATTCCCGTGGCGTTACCGTAGGTAAAATGACTGAACTGCGTAAAGCAGGTCGTGAAGCTGGCGTTTACATGCGTGTTGTTCGTAACACCTTGCTGCGCCGCGTTGTTGAAGGTACTCAGTTTGAGTGCCTGAAAGACACGTTTGTTGGTCCAACCTTGATTGCATACTCTATGGAACACCCGGGCGCTGCTGCTCGTCTGTTCAAAGAGTTCGCGAAAGCGAATGCAAAATTTGAGGTTAAAGCTGCAGCCTTTGAAGGTGAGCTGATCACGGCGGCCCAGATCGATCGCCTGGCAACTCTGCCAACTTACGATGAAGCAATTGCACGCCTGATGGCAACCATGAAAGAAGCCTCTGCAGGCAAATTGGTTCGCACTCTGGCTGCTGTACGCGATCAGAAAGAAGCTGCTTAATTGCACTTTTCTTTCTAACGCATTTGCTTACGTATAAACTTATTCTGTTTTTCAGGAACAATTGTTATGTCAATCACTAAAGAACAAATCATTGAAGGCGTTGCAGCTCTGTCTGTAATGGAAATCGTTGAACTGATCTCTGCTATGGAAGAGAAATTCGGCGTTTCAGCTGCTGCTGCTGTAGCGGGTCCTGCTGCTGCTGCTGAAGCTGTTGAAGAAAAAACTGAGTTCGACGTTATTCTGAAAGCTGCTGGCGCTAACAAAGTTGCTGTTATCAAAGCAGTTCGCAGCGCAACTGGTCTGGGCTTGAAAGAAGCAAAAGACCTGGTTGAATCTGCTCCAGCCGCTCTGAAAGAAGGCGTGAGCAAAGATGACGCTGAGTCTCTGAAAAAATCTCTGGAAGAAGCTGGCGCTGAAGTTGAAGTTAAATAAGCCAACCTTTCCGGTTGCAGCCTGAGAAATTAGGCTGATGGCTGGTGACTTTTTAGTCACCAGCCTTTTTGCGCTGTAGGGTACCAGTGGCATTTCACACTGTTTGACTGCTGGTTTCCTTTCAATGCTTGTCTCTATCTACGCCTTAATATACTACGACTTTCTACACCGGGAGTTCCGGGGTAAAGCGTAGCGAAATGGTTTAAGAGTGATAGAAACAGGTATTGCGGAAAGTGTTCCACTTTCCGGTCCACAAAATAGTGTTGCACAAACTGTCCCCTTGTCGGGCAGATGGGTCGACTTGTCAGCGAGCTGAGGAACCCTATGGTTTACTCCTATACCGAGAAAAAACGTATTCGTAAGGATTTTGGAAAGCGTCCACAAGTTTTGGACATTCCTTATCTCCTTTCTATCCAGCTTGACTCGTTCCAGAAGTTTATCGAGCAAGATCCTGAAGGGCAGTATGGTCTGGAAGCAGCTTTCCGTTCCGTGTTCCCGATCAAGAGCTACAGTGGCAATTCAGAACTGCAGTACGTCAGCTATCGTCTTGGCGAACCAGTTTTTGATGTCAAAGAGTGTCAGATTCGTGGCGTGACGTATTCTGCTCCGCTGCGTGTAAAACTGCGCCTGGTGATCTACGAGCGTGAAGCGCCGGAAGGCACCGTTAAAGATATTAAAGAACAAGAAGTCTACATGGGTGAAATTCCACTCATGACTGATAACGGCACCTTCGTTATCAACGGTACTGAGCGTGTTATCGTTTCTCAGTTACACCGTAGCCCAGGTGTGTTCTTTGATAGTGACAAAGGTAAAACCCACTCTTCTGGGAAGGTACTGTATAACGCACGTATCATTCCTTACCGTGGTTCCTGGCTGGATTTCGAATTCGACCCGAAAGACAACCTGTTCGTGCGTATTGACCGTCGCCGCAAATTGCCAGCGACCATTATTCTGCGCGCGTTAAGCTTCACCACTGAGCAGATTCTTGATCTGTTCTTTGAGAAAGTTAATTTCGAAATCCGTGACAACAAGCTGCAAATGGAATTGGTGCCAGAACGCCTGCGTGGCGAAACGGCATCCTTTGACATCGAAGCTGACGGCAAAATCTATGTCGAAAAAGGCCGCCGTATTACTGCGCGCCATATTCGTCAGCTGGAAAAAGACGATATCAAGCTTATCGAAGTTCCGGTTGAATACATTGCTGGTAAAGTTGCGGCTAAAGATTACGTTGATGCATCGACTGGCGAATTGATTTGCCCGGCGAACATGGAACTGTCTTTGGATCTGTTGGCTAAGCTGAGCCAGTGTGGTCATAAGCGTATCGAAACGCTGTTTACCAACGACCTGGATCACGGTGCATACATTTCTGAGACCATCCGTGTCGACCCAACTAGCGATCGCCTGAGCGCGCTGGTTGAAATCTATCGCATGATGCGTCCTGGCGAGCCACCAACTCGCGAAGCGGCTGAAAACCTGTTCGAGAACCTGTTCTTCTCCGAAGACCGCTATGATTTGTCTGCGGTTGGCCGTATGAAGTTCAACCGTTCTCTGCTGCGTGATGAGATCGAAGGTTCAGGTATTCTGAGCAAAGACGACATCATCCAGGTAATGAGAAAACTGATCGGTATTCGTAACGGCCAGGGCGAAGTGGATGATATCGACCACCTCGGCAACCGTCGTATCCGTTCCGTTGGCGAAATGGCGGAAAACCAATTCCGCGTTGGCTTAGTACGTGTTGAGCGTGCGGTGAAAGAACGTCTGTCTCTGGGCGATCTGGATACCCTGATGCCTCAGGACATGATCAACGCCAAGCCTATCTCTGCTGCGGTTAAAGAGTTCTTCGGTTCCAGCCAGCTGTCTCAGTTTATGGACCAGAACAACCCGTTGTCTGAGATTACGCACAAACGTCGTATCTCCGCACTCGGCCCGGGTGGTTTGACCCGTGAGCGTGCAGGCTTCGAAGTACGTGACGTACACCCAACTCACTACGGTCGTGTGTGTCCAATCGAAACCCCTGAAGGTCCGAACATCGGTCTTATCAACTCCCTGTCTGTTTATGCACAGACAAACGAATACGGTTTCTTAGAAACTCCGTATCGTCGCGTTGTTGACGGTGTTGTGACTGACGAGATTCATTACCTTTCTGCTATTGAAGAAGGTAACTACGTTATCGCTCAGGCGAACACCAACCTGAACGAAGAAGGCCGTTTCGTAGACGACCTGGTAACGTGCCGTAGCAAAGGCGAATCGAGCTTGTTCAGCAACGACCAGGTTGACTACATGGACGTTTCCACCCAACAGGTGGTTTCCGTCGGTGCGTCCCTGATCCCGTTCCTGGAACACGATGACGCCAACCGTGCATTGATGGGTGCGAACATGCAACGTCAGGCCGTTCCAACTCTGCGCGCTGATAAGCCGTTGGTTGGTACTGGTATGGAACGTGCTGTTGCCGTTGACTCCGGTGTTACTGCGGTTGCTAAACGTGGCGGTACTGTTCAGTACGTGGATGCTTCTCGTATCGTTATCAAAGTTAACGAAGACGAAATGCTGGCTGGTGAAGCAGGCATCGACATCTACAACCTGACCAAATATACCCGTTCAAACCAGAACACCTGCATCAACCAGATGCCATGTGTTTCTCTGGGTGAACCTGTTGAACGTGGCGATGTGTTGGCAGACGGTCCGTCTACTGACCTCGGTGAACTGGCTCTTGGCCAGAACATGCGTGTAGCGTTCATGCCTTGGAACGGTTACAACTTCGAAGACTCCATCCTTGTATCCGAGCGTGTTGTTCAGGAAGACCGTTTCACAACTATTCACATCCAGGAACTGGCATGTGTGTCTCGTGACACCAAGCTGGGGCCAGAAGAGATCACAGCCGACATCCCTAACGTGGGTGAAGCTGCTCTCTCCAAACTGGATGAATCCGGTATCGTTTATATCGGTGCTGAAGTGACCGGTGGTGACATTCTGGTTGGTAAGGTAACGCCGAAAGGTGAAACCCAACTGACTCCAGAAGAGAAACTGCTGCGTGCAATCTTCGGTGAGAAAGCGTCTGATGTTAAAGACTCTTCTCTGCGCGTACCAAATGGCGTTTCCGGTACCGTTATCGATGTGCAGGTCTTCACCCGCGATGGCGTGGAAAAAGACAAGCGCGCGCTGGAAATCGAAGAAATGCAGCTGAAGCAGGCGAAGAAAGACCTGACTGAAGAACTGCAGATCTTTGAAGCTGGTCTGTTTGCTCGTATCCATGCTGTGCTGGTTGCAGGCGGTGTTGAAGCTGAGAAGCTCGACAAACTGCCACGCGATCGCTGGTTGGAACTGGGTCTGACTGACGAAGAGAAGCAAAACCAGCTGGAACAGCTGGCAGAGCAGTACGACGAGCTGAAGCACGAGTTTGAGAAGAAACTCGAAGCTAAGCGCCGCAAAATCACTCAAGGCGATGACCTGGCACCTGGCGTGCTGAAAATCGTTAAAGTGTATCTGGCCGTTAAACGTCAGATCCAACCTGGTGACAAGATGGCAGGTCGTCACGGGAACAAAGGTGTTATCTCCAAGATCAACCCGATCGAAGATATGCCTTACGATGAAAACGGCACGCCGGTAGACATCGTACTGAACCCGCTGGGCGTACCATCTCGTATGAACATCGGTCAGATTCTGGAAACCCACTTGGGTATGGCTGCGAAAGGCATCGGCGAGAAAATCAACGCCATGCTGAAGAAGCAGGAAGAAGTGACCAAGCTGCGCGAATTTATCCAGAAAGCGTATGACCTGGGTTCAGATATTCGTCAGAAAGTAGACCTGAACACCTTCACTGATGATGAAGTTCTGCGTCTGGCTGAGAACCTGAAAAAAGGTATGCCGATTGCTACTCCGGTATTCGACGGTGCAAAAGAGTCGGAAATCAAAGAGCTGTTGCAACTGGGTGGACTGCCGACTTCCGGTCAGATCACACTGTTCGATGGCCGTAGCGGTGAGCAGTTTGAGCGTCCAGTAACCGTAGGTTACATGTACATGCTGAAACTGAACCACTTGGTTGATGACAAAATGCACGCGCGTTCTACCGGTTCTTATAGCCTGGTTACTCAGCAGCCGCTGGGTGGTAAGGCTCAGTTCGGTGGTCAGCGCTTCGGTGAGATGGAAGTGTGGGCGCTGGAAGCATATGGCGCTGCCTATACCCTGCAGGAAATGCTGACTGTTAAGTCTGATGACGTTAATGGCCGTACCAAGATGTATAAAAACATCGTGGATGGTAACCATCAGATGGAACCAGGCATGCCGGAATCCTTCAACGTATTGTTGAAAGAAATCCGTTCGCTGGGTATCAACATCGAGCTGGAAGACGAGTAATCGTTGCTCAAAAGGTCCAGGGTGCCCGGCTAATGCTGGGCATCACAGAGTGCTAACTCCGACGGGAGCCAATCCGTGAAAGACTTATTAAAGTTTCTGAAAGCGCAAACTAAGACCGAAGAGTTTGATGCGATCAAAATTGCTCTGGCATCGCCAGACATGATCCGTTCGTGGTCCTTCGGTGAAGTTAAAAAGCCGGAAACCATTAACTACCGTACGTTCAAACCAGAACGTGACGGTCTGTTCTGTGCTCGTATTTTCGGGCCAGTAAAAGACTACGAGTGCCTGTGCGGTAAGTACAAGCGCCTGAAACATCGTGGTGTAATTTGTGAGAAGTGTGGCGTAGAAGTTACCCAGACTAAAGTTCGTCGTGAACGTATGGGTCACATCGAACTGGCTTCTCCAACTGCACACATTTGGTTCCTGAAGTCATTGCCGTCACGTATCGGCTTGCTGCTGGATATGCCACTGCGTGATATCGAACGTGTACTTTACTTCGAATCTTATGTGGTTATCGAAGGCGGTATGACTAACCTCGAGCGTCGTCAGATCCTGACTGAAGAGCAGTATCTGGATGCGCTGGAAGAGTTCGGTGACGAATTCGATGCGAAGATGGGTGCGGAAGCTATTCAGGCCTTGTTGAAAAACATGGATCTGGAGCAAGAGTGTGAAACTCTGCGCGAAGAGCTGAACGAAACCAACTCCGAAACCAAACGTAAAAAGCTGACTAAGCGTATCAAACTGCTGGAAGCGTTCGTTCAATCTGGTAACAAGCCAGAGTGGATGATCCTGACAGTTCTGCCGGTTCTGCCGCCAGATCTG
>DASXXQ010000126.1:0-3209 GCA_036502985.1 Buttiauxella sp. | reverse complement strand
CACCATCGAACTGCCAGAAGGCGTTGAGATGGTAATGCCGGGCGACAACATCAAAATGGTTGTTACCCTGATCCACCCAATCGCAATGGACGACGGTCTGCGTTTCGCAATCCGTGAAGGCGGCCGTACTGTAGGTGCGGGTGTTGTTGCTAAAGTTATCGCTTAATCGCTGATACCTTTGTATGAAAAAGAGCGCCTTGGCGCTCTTTTTTTTTACAATTTTTACCGCTTCCAACATGGGTCAGGCATGTGTGTGCTATTGTAATCATAACTATTCTCATTTACACTTTGTGCGTAATTTGAACGGGAGTGCTTATGTACGTATGTCTTTGCAATGGTGTAAGTGATAAAAAAATTCGGCAGGCAGTACGCCAGTTCCATCCACAATCTTTCCAGCAGCTTCGCAAGTTTGTGCCAGTGGGTAACCAATGTGGCAAGTGCGTTCGCGCAGCGCGAGAAATCATGCAAGAAGAGTTATTGCAGATCCCAGAATTTAAAGAGATTGCCTAAGAGAGTCACTTTTTTTTGACTTACTCCGTGCTACATCTACGCTTCATGTAGTGGAAGCGGAGGGAGTAAAAATGAAAGGTGATATTAAGATAATAAATTATCTCAATAAATTATTGGGAAACGAGCTTGTCGCGATCAATCAGTATTTTCTCCATGCGAGAATGTTCAAGAACTGGGGCTTAATGCGCCTCAACGAAGTTGAATACCATGAATCCATTGATGAAATGAAACACGCCGACAAGTATATCGAGCGTATTTTGTTCCTCGAAGGCATTCCAAACCTGCAAGACCTTGGCAAACTCCATATCGGTGAAGATGTCGAAGAAATGCTGCAGTCCGATCTCAAGCTTGAAATGGACGGCGCCAAAGATTTACGCGAAGCCATTGCTTACGCGGATACCATTCATGATTATGTTAGCCGCGATATGATGATCCAAATCCTTACGGAAGAAGAACACCATATAGACTGGTTGGAAACTGAGCTGGATCTCATCTCTAAAATTGGTTTGCAAAATTACCTTCAGTCCCAAATTAAAGAAGGGAATTAAGGTCATTGAGCTGTAGGAAGGAAGAACATATCCATCCTACAGAACCACCCGCTATCGCAAGGTTTGGTCCAAAAGGTAGCGGGGTGGTAGTCAGTGACAAGCGCCTCTTGAATAATAAATTTGCTACCAGCACTGATATGAGCCCACTTGATGCGGCTGCTAATGTAATCCACCCCAAACTCTGCCAGCCATGCCAGGCACCTAATGCCGCCAAAAGTTTCATGTCACCATACCCGATACCCTCGCGTTTGCGCCAAAAATAGTAAATCCAATAAAGCATCCATAAACTCAAATATCCAGCCATAGCTCCGACTACGGACGCTTTTAAATGCTCGGGTTCAAGGCAGATTTGATACAGCAGCCCAGACCAAAGCAGGGGATAGGTCAGTTTGTCCGGGAGCTGCATGCATCGACAATCTATCCAGACAAGCCGCAACAAAATCCCAATGTAAAAACCGATAAAGAGCAAAGCTAACAGGAATGGAGACATGGCAACTGGCAACTCTCAAATTAGATATCGTTTAAACGCTAAGTGAATGACTTATTGAAAGCAAAGTGGAGATTGCCTGGTTGCGAGTACAGTCCGGCAGCAAATCCCACAAGTGGGACAATTTGCCGTGCGGTTGGAAGAAGAACCGCATGCCTGCATAAAAGATGGTTTAATTCGTATCCATGGCTTGCTTAAGAGGTAGATTTACGTATAATGCGCGGGCCTGTCTTAATCGATGGCTGGCTCGATATGAGCCTGACAGTGAAGCTGCTGTCGACAATGTTCCCAATTGGGGAACTATGTATGAACGATTACACTCCCCCATCAATCGTAATGGGTGTGAGTAGTGATTTTTTTCGTCTATAAAATAATTGGAGCTATGGTCTCATGCAGAGCCAAAGAATCCGTATCCGCCTTAAAGCGTTTGATCATCGTCTGATCGATCAATCAACTGCGGAAATCGTCGAGACTGCTAAGCGCACTGGTGCGCAAGTACGTGGTCCGATCCCGCTGCCGACCCGCAAAGAGCGTTTTACCGTTCTGATCTCCCCGCACGTCAACAAAGACGCGCGTGATCAGTACGAAATTCGCACTCACAAGCGTCTGGTTGACATCGTTGAGCCAACTGAGAAAACCGTTGATGCTCTGATGCGTCTGGATCTGGCTGCTGGTGTTGACGTGCAGATCAGCCTGGGTTAATCAGGTCATTGACGATTGAGAGGTTGAAACAATGATTGGTTTAGTCGGTAAAAAAGTGGGTATGACCCGTATCTTCACAGAAGACGGCGTTTCTATCCCAGTAACCGTGATCGAAGTAGAAGCAAACCGTGTTACTCAGGTTAAAGACCTGGCTAACGATGGCTACCGTGCTGTTCAAGTTACCACTGGCGCTAAAAAAGCTAGCCGTGTAACTAAGCCGGAAGCTGGTCACTTCGCTAAAGCTGGCGTTGAAGCTGGCCGTGGCCTTTGGGAATTCCGTCTTGCAGAAGGCGAAGAGTTCACTGTAGGTCAAGACATTAGCGTTGAGCTGTTTGCTGAAGTTAAAAAAGTAGACGTTACCGGTACTTCCAAGGGTAAAGGTTTTGCTGGCACTGTTAAGCGCTGGAACTTCCGTACTCAGGATGCTACCCACGGTAACTCCTTGTCTCACCGTGTTCCGGGTTCTATCGGTCAGAACCAGACTCCGGGCAAAGTGTTCAAAGGCAAGAAAATGGCAGGCCAACTGGGTAACGAACGTGTAACTGTTCAGAGCCTGGATGTAGTACGCGTTGACGCTGAGCGCAACCTGCTGCTGGTTAAGGGTGCAGTTCCGGGTGCAACCGGTAGCGACCTTATTGTTAAACCAGCTGTGAAGGCGTGAGGAGATAGCAATGGAATTAGTATTGAAAGACGCGCAAAGCGCGCTGACTGTTTCCGAAACTACCTTCGGTCGTGATTTTAACGAAGCGCTGGTACACCAGGTTGTAGTTGCTTATGCAGCTGGTGCTCGTCAAGGTACTCGTGCTCAGAAGACTCGTGCCGAAGTAACTGGTTCCGGTAAAAAGCCGTGGCGCCAGAAAGGTACCGGCCGTGCGCGTTCAGGTTCTATCAAGAGCCCGATCTGGCGTTCCGGTGGCGTAACCTTCGCTGCTCGCCCGCAGGACCACAGTCAAAAAGTTAAC
>DASXXQ010000125.1:0-9117 GCA_036502985.1 Buttiauxella sp. | reverse complement strand
TCTTTAAAGTTTGAGCCATCAACACTCTCAATAAAGAGTACCGAGTTACCATCCGTTGCCTGCTGGAACTGCCCCTGGGCAAGTGCAGCCATGCCTGGGTTAGCCTTGGCTTCTGACAGCACTTCGTCCTGATGGCGAGATGACCACGGGCCAAGCCACATCACGTTGACCGTTGCTATCGCGCCGGTAAAGAGTGCGAGGATCATTGCAGCTTTGATCAGCACAGCTTTACTCAAGCCACAAGCATGCATTACCGTGATTTCACTCTCGGTATACAATCTGCCAAACGTCATGAGCAGCCCAAGGAAAAGGCTTAAAGGAAGGATAAGCTGCGCCATTTCAGGCACACCGAGTCCTAACAGGGAAAATACGAGATTTGTCGGAATATCGCCGTCAACCGCCGCACCCAAAATCCTGACTAGCTTCTGACAAAAAAAGATCAGCAGCAGTATGAAAAGGATCGCAAGTTGGCTTTTTAGCGTCTCCCGAACCAGATATCTTATGATAATCACATTAAATACGCCTGTGAAAACGAGTCTTTTTGCAGGAAAATCGCTTGTTTCATCGCTTATACGTCATTTATTCTCTTGAATCGTCGAAAACATCGCTAAGATTAAAAAGCCCGGCATTATTCTGGCGCAGGGTGATTTAAATGACGTCGCCGAAACTGTAAAAACATACTCGTAAGATTAACACGAAGTCATCGCAACCGCGGAGATGAGTTACGAAAGCTTGCAATTCTAGCTGTAGCCACCGTCGTTGTCTTTAAGATTCAGGAGCGTAGTGCATGGAGTTCAGTGTAAAAAGCGGTAGCCCCGAGAAACAGCGTAGTGCCTGCATCGTTGTGGGAGTCTTTGAACCGCGTCGCCTGTCCCCGGTCGCCGAACAACTCGATAAAATCAGCGATGGCTACATCAGCGCCTTGTTGCGCCGTGGTGAGCTTGAGGGAAAACCCGGTCAAACTTTATTGCTCCACCATGTTCCGAATGTGCTCTCTGAACGCATTCTGTTGATTGGGTGCGGCAAAGAACGTGAACTGGATGAACGTCAGTATAAGCAAGTTATTCAGAAAACAATTAATACTCTAAACGATACTGGCTCAATGGAAGCCGTTTGCTTCCTGACCGAACTGCACGTTAAAGGCCGCAACACTTACTGGAAAGTACGCCAGGCAGTGGAAACGGCAAAAGAGTCTCTGTATAGCTTTGACCAGTTGAAGACCAACAAAAGCGAGCCACGTCGTCCGCTGCGTAAAATGGTCTTCAATGTGCCGACCCGTCGCGAACTCACCAGCGGTGAACGTGCGATTCAACACGGTCTGGCCATTGCTGCCGGCATTAAAGCGGCAAAAGATCTCGGCAATATGCCACCTAACATCTGTAACGCCGCTTACCTGGCTTCTCAGGCGCGCCAATTGGCTGACTCCTACAGCAAAAACGTGGTCACCCGCGTAATAGGTGAGCAGCAGATGAAAGAACTGGGCATGCACTCCTACCTCGCGGTGGGAGATGGTTCCCAGAACGAATCACTGATGTCAGTCATTGAATACAAAGGTAATAACTCACCGGACGTACGCCCAATCGTGTTGGTCGGTAAAGGCCTGACGTTTGACTCTGGCGGTATTTCCATCAAACCTGCCGAAGGCATGGATGAGATGAAATACGACATGTGTGGAGCAGCGTCGGTGTACGGTGTCATGCGCATGGTTGCCGAACTGAATCTGCCGATTAACGTTATTGGTGTGCTGGCAGGCTGTGAGAACATGCCAGGCGGGCGTGCTTATCGCCCAGGTGATGTGCTAACGACCATGTCCGGCCAAACCGTAGAAGTGCTGAATACGGACGCAGAAGGCCGCCTGGTATTGTGTGACGTGCTGACTTACGTTGAACGCTTTGAGCCTGAAGTGGTCATCGATGTAGCAACATTAACGGGTGCGTGTGTGATTGCCCTGGGCCATCACATCACCGGTTTGATGTCTAACCACAACCCACTGGCTCACGAGCTAATCAGCGCGTCTGAACAAGCGGGTGACCGTGCGTGGCGTCTGCCAATTGCTGATGAATATCAGGAGCAGTTGGAAACCAACTTTGCTGATATGGCTAACATTGGTGGTCGTCCCGGTGGTGCAATTACTGCTGCCTGCTTCCTGTCGCGCTTTACCCGTAAGTACAACTGGGCTCACCTGGATATCGCAGGAACAGCCTGGCGTTCAGGTAAAGCCAAAGGTGCAACCGGCCGTCCAGTGGCGCTGTTGTCACAATTCCTGTTGAACCGTTCAGGGTTTAACGGCGAAGAGTAAAAAAGCGCTTAGCTCAGGAGTAATGTTGGGCAGATAAGCCTGTGCCATCCGCCATTACCGGTGGATGGCACGTCGTTTTATCCGCCCTGCAACTGCCAATGACTCAACTAATGCGAGTAAAATGAAAAACGCGACGTTCTACCTGCTCGACAACGACACGCCCTCCGGTGAGCTGAGTGCCGTTGAAGCGTTGGTGTGTGAACTGGCGGCAGAAAGCTTTCGGGCAGGAAAACGCCTGCTGATTGCCTGTGTTGATGAACAACAAGCTATCCGTCTGGATGAAGCACTCTGGCAGCGTGATGCTCACGCGTTTGTACCGCATAATCTTGCCGGTGAAGGGCCACGTTACGGAGCCCCGGTAGAATTGGCCTGGCCGCAGCGACGTGGAAGTTCACCGCGCGATTTACTGATTAGCCTGTTGCCACAGTTCGCAGATTTTGCCACCGCTTTCCATGAAGTGATAGACTTCGTACCTTACGAAGAATCCCAGAAACAACTGGCCCGCGATCGCTACAAGGCGTATCGCGTTGCTGGTTTCCACTTGACTACGGCGACTCATACCCCGCCGGGAACGACATAGCAGACAATGGAAAAGACATATAACCCGCAAGATATCGAACAGCCGCTTTACGAGCACTGGGAACAGCAGGGCTACTTTAAGCCAAATGGCGACACCAGCCAGGAAAGCTTCTGCATCATGATCCCACCGCCGAACGTCACCGGCAGCTTGCATATGGGTCACGCCTTCCAGCAAACAATCATGGATACCATGATTCGTTACCAGCGCATGCAGGGTAAAAATACCTTGTGGCAGGCGGGGACTGACCACGCCGGCATCGCGACCCAAATGGTCGTTGAGCGCAAAATTGCTGCCGAAGAGGGTAAAACCCGTCACGATTATGGCCGCGATGCCTTTATCGAGAAAATCTGGCAGTGGAAGGCAGAGTCTGGTGGCACCATCACCCGTCAGATGCGTCGTCTTGGTAACTCAGTAGACTGGGAGCGCGAGCGCTTCACCATGGACGAAGGCTTATCCAATGCGGTGAAAGAAGTGTTCGTTCGTCTGTACAAAGAAGATCTGATTTATCGTGGCAAGCGCCTGGTAAACTGGGACCCGAAATTGCGCACGGCGATTTCCGATCTTGAAGTTGAAAACCGCGAGTCCAAAGGTTCCATGTGGCACCTGCGTTACCCGCTGGCTGACGGTGCTAAAACCGCAGACGGCAAAGATTACCTGGTTGTCGCGACTACGCGTCCAGAAACTGTGCTTGGTGATACCGGTGTGGCTGTAAACCCGGAAGATCCGCGCTATAAAGATTTGATCGGTAAATTCGTGGTACTGCCGCTGGTTAACCGCCTTATTCCGATTGTGGGTGATGAACACGCCGACATGGAAAAAGGCACCGGTTGCGTGAAAATCACGCCTGCACACGACTTTAACGACTACGAAGTTGGCCGTCGTCATGCATTGCCAATGATCAACATTCTGACCTTTGACGGTGATATCCGCGAAGCGGCAGAAGTGTTTGATACCAATGGTGAAGAATCTGATGTTTACAGCAATGACATCCCGGCAGTCTTCCAGAAACTGGAACGTTTTGCCGCGCGTAAAGCCGTTGTTGCCGCTTTCGACGAAATGGGCCTGCTTGAAGAAATCAAACCACACGATCTGACTGTTCCTTACGGCGACCGTGGCGGTGTGGTTATCGAACCAATGCTGACCGACCAATGGTATGTGCGTACCGCACCACTGGCGAAAGTCGCTGTTGAGGCCGTTGAGCAAGGCGATATCCAGTTCGTACCGAAGCAGTACGAAAACATGTACTTCTCCTGGATGCGCGATATCCAGGACTGGTGTATTTCTCGTCAATTATGGTGGGGTCACCGCATCCCGGCCTGGTACGATGCCGAAGGCAATGTATACGTTGGCCGTAACGAAGCCGAAGTGCGTGCTGAGAACAATCTGGGCGCTGACGTTAGCCTTCACCAGGATGAAGACGTTCTGGACACCTGGTTCTCTTCTGGTCTGTGGACGTTCTCCACTTTAGGCTGGCCTGAGAATACCGAAGCGCTGCGCACCTTCCACCCGACTAGCGTGATGGTCAGCGGCTTCGACATCATCTTCTTCTGGATTGCACGCATGATCATGCTGACCATGCACTTCATCAAAGATGAAGACGGCAAACCACAGGTTCCGTTTAAAACCGTTTACATGACCGGTCTTATCCGCGACGACGAAGGGCAGAAAATGTCCAAGTCCAAGGGTAACGTTATCGATCCACTGGATATGGTTGACGGTATTTCCCTGGAAGACCTGCTCGAGAAACGCACCGGCAATATGATGCAGCCGCAACTGGCTGAGAAAATCCGTAAACGCACCGAGAAGCAATTCCCGAACGGTATTGAACCCCACGGTACCGATGCATTGCGCTTTACTCTGGCAGCTCTGGCGTCAACCGGTCGCGATATTAACTGGGACATGAAGCGCCTGGAAGGTTACCGTAACTTCTGTAACAAGCTATGGAACGCCAGCCGTTTCGTAATGATGAATACCGAAGACCAGGATTGCGGCTTTAAAGGCGGCGAAATGGTTCTGTCTCTGGCAGACCGCTGGATTCTGGCGGAATTCAACCGCACGGTGAAAGCATATCGGGAAGCGCTGGACAGCTATCGCTTTGATATCGCTGCCAACATTCTGTATGAATTCACCTGGAACCAGTTCTGTGACTGGTATCTGGAGCTGACCAAACCAGTAATGAACAGCGGTACTGAAGCGGAACTGCGCGGGACGCGTAATACGCTGATTAACGTACTGGAAGGTCTGCTGCGTCTTGCGCACCCGATTATTCCATTCATCACTGAAACCATCTGGCAGCGTGTGAAAACCTTCAAAGGCATCACAGAAGATACCATTATGCTGCAACCGTTCCCGGCGTATAACAGCGCTCAGGACGATGAAGCTGCGTTCTCTGATACCGAGTGGCTGAAGGATGTGATCACCGCAGTACGTAACATTCGTGCTGAGATGAACATCGCGCCAGGCAAACGTCTGGATGTGCTGCTGCGTAGCTGTAGCGATGAAGCGTTACGCCGCGTGAACGAGAACACCACCTTCCTGCAAAACCTGGCACGCCTGGAAAGCATCACTATTCTGCCCGCTGATGATAAGGGTCCGGTTTCCGTGACCAAGATTATTGATGGCGCAGAGCTGCTGATCCCGATGGCAGGCCTGGTCGACAAAGCTTCTGAGCTTGCGCGTTTGGATAAAGAAATGGCCAAACTGGATGCCGAGATTGCCGCTATCGAAAACAAGCTGTCTAACGAAGGTTTTGTGGCGCGTGCACCTGAAGCTGTTGTCGCAAAAGAACGCGAACGTCTGGCTGCTTGCGGTGAAGCAAAAGTGAAACTGGCCGAGCAGAAAGCGACGATTGCCGCTCTGTAATTAGGTTAGCTGAACGTTAAAAGGCCGGGATATTTCCCGGCCTTTTTTATTAGTAAAAACGCATATTTCTCACGTGTTCTGAGCATGAGCCGTTACACCACATTACGCAGCCCCCTTGCCTGAGTGCTAACACAGTGGTATTAACAAAGACTGACCTTTTAACCCCCTACAAACGAGTCACGCTATGAATCTTGCCGCTCCGGTTGAAATCGCACTGCGCCGGATAACCCTCCACGACAATGCGGCTATCGCCCATGTTATCCGTGAAGTCTCCGCTGAATACGGGTTGACTGCCGATAAAGGCTACACCGTTGCAGATCCTAATCTGGATGAGCTGTTTCAGGTTTATAGCCAACCTGGGCACGCGTTCTGGATTGTGGAAATTGACGGTAAAGTTGTCGGTGGCGGTGGTGTCGCGCCATTAACCTGTAGCGAACCGGATATTTGTGAATTGCAGAAGATGTATTTCCTGCCGGTAATACGCGGCAAAGGGCTGGCGAAACGTCTGGCACTACAAGCGATGGATTTCGCTCGTGTTGAAGGGTTTAAGCGCTGCTATCTGGAAACGACCGCGTTTCTGACGGAAGCCATCGCTCTGTACGAACGTTTGGGCTTTGAACACATCTCCGAGCCATTGGGCTGCACAGGCCATGTGGATTGCGAAGTGCGGATGATCAAATCCTTGTAAGCATAATCAGGCGAGTATTCACTCGCCCGTTATCAGGATTCGATTGGCACACCACTGTGAAAACGAAACTCGCTATCCGGGCTGCTAATCAGAGCGGCTTCAACCTCGCCAAAGAAACGTACGCGCTCGCTGATATCCCCACCGGCAATCTGTTCTGCTAAGGCTAAATAATCCTGGTAATGCCGGGCTTCTGAACGTAAAAGAGACAGGTAAAATTTCTGTAATTCGTCATCCAGATGCGGTGCCAGTGCAGAAAAACGCTCGCACGACCTCGCCTCGATATACGCCCCACAAATCAATTTATCCACCAGCATAACCGGTTCATGGGTCCGCGTTTCGCTGAGCAGGCCTTTGGCATAACGGCTGGCAGTAATTTTTACATACGGAATACTGCGGGCGAGCATGATTTCACGCACCTGCCAGAAGTGGTGCAATTCCTCTTTAATCAACAACACCATACTGTCGATCAGCTGTTGGCCCCAGGCACTGTCCGTTTTTGGCATCACGCTTTTGCCGAGCGTTTTATGCAAGGAAACAAAATCAGGTTCAACACCCTCGCGGAAGGCAAAATCTTCATAGGGTTTGAGCCAATCGAGTAGCACCTGCGCGCCCGCTTTATCCGCGACATATTTGCGAATCAGAAACATGGCTGTTTGCGCAGCCTTGAGCTCACATATCAGATGGTCAGTCAGCAACAGTGGCAAATATTCCGGCCGACGGGCTTGGATTACCCATGCTTCAGGCGTTGGGCAGTGCAGGAAATTAAGTACCGGCGTGAGGAGTTGGGGGTAATTCATAATGGGTTGTTATTGATCCTTGAAATGCAGCGGCGGGGAGCCGCTGCACAGAAGCGATTAGTGACGCACGCCGTCGTCGTCTTCATCGACTATGTCGTCATCACCTTCTTCGTCACCTTCTTCGCCGTTCGGATCTTCGTAGTAAGTACCCCAACCGTCATATTCCACACCGAATTTTTCGGCCAGGTTCAGCAGCTGTTCAACTTGCTCGTCCAACAGTTCGGCTTTCAGCGCACTTTCACTCAGCACGTCGCAGCAAATGACCGTTTCACCCTCTTCCACTTCCAGCTCTTCCGGGTCTGTGACTTCGTAACCCATTTTGAATGCTTCAACAGCGGCCTTCTCAAGAGTTTCGAAATCGTCTGCGGAAAGGTGATGTTCGATAGTGTACAGCGCGTCAGGATCGCTACCGTCTTCCAGTAATTCTTCAATAATCAGACGCGTTTCTTCGCGTTGCTCTTCCAACAGCTCTGGATTTGCCATGGCCCTTTCCTCGATTTGTATGCAGATACTTCTATTTTCACACACGGCTGAGTTTGCCTCCACCTTTCCCGGCAAAGTTTTATCTGCCGGGGGTTGCAAATGAATATTCATACATATAAATTGAATTTTAATTCAATAAATGGCTTATGCCATGCGAGGAAATTATGAGTCATTTCTATCAAAAGCATTTTCTTAAATTACTGGATTTTACCCCTACGCAACTCCACGAATTGCTTGCCCTGTCTGCCAAACTTAAAAGCGATAAGAAAAAAGGTACAGAAGTTCAATATCTTACTGGTAAAAATATCGCGCTCATCTTCGAAAAAGATTCCACTCGTACACGGTGCTCTTTCGAAGTTGCCGCATTTGACCAGGGCGCTCGAGTCACTTACCTCGGCCCAAGCGGCAGCCAAATTGGGCATAAAGAATCAATTAAAGATACCGCGCGTGTGTTAGGTCGTATGTACGATGGCATTCAGTATCGTGGGTTTGGTCAGGAAATCGTTGAAACACTCGCGCAATACGCAGGTGTACCGGTATGGAACGGGCTAACCAACGAGTTTCACCCAACACAATTACTGGCTGATTTGCTGACGATGCAGGAGGAACTACCCGGTAAAACATTCCAGCAGATGACTTTGGTCTATGCCGGTGATGCACGCAATAACATGGGTAACTCTATGCTGGAGGCCGCTGCGCTGACTGGGTTAAATTTACGCCTGGTTGCACCGCAAGCTTGCTGGCCAGATGAAAACCTGGTGGCGGAATGCCAGGCCATGGCTGCTCACAATGGTGGGAAAATCACTCTGACTGAAGACATAGCCGCAGGTGTTGAAGGTGCAGACTTTATTTATACCGACGTGTGGGTATCAATGGGCGAAGCCAAGGAGAAATGGGCGGAGCGTATTAATCTACTGCGCGCTTATCAGGTGAATAGCGCAATGCTTGCGCTGACTGGCAATCCACAGGTCAAATTCCTGCACTGCCTGCCTGCTTTCCATGATGATCAAACGACGCTTGGCAAACAGATGGCGCAGCAATATGGCCTGCATGGCGGAATGGAAGTGACGGATGAAGTATTCGAATCACCAAATAGTGTGGTGTTCTCACAAGCTGAAAACCGGATGCACACGATTAAAGCCGTGATGGTTGCAACACTTGCGAAACTTTAGTCAAAACGGGCGGATGTCGCATGCGCAACTCCGCCCTTTGATTTGACTGGTTTTGTCGCTCGGGTAAGCGCAATCGCCACCCGGCATCTGAACGACTAAACCATCAACATCTTCACAACGACTTTACGCACTGGAGCAGGTCTACCCACCGCACAAAGCGGTTTGTGAACTTCACCAGGATAGAACACCACGAAGTCCCCTTCATTTAATACGACAGTTTTCTCCTGTTCGCCTTC
>DASXXQ010000124.1:0-13291 GCA_036502985.1 Buttiauxella sp. | reverse complement strand
TGCTGGTCGTAATCCCCTTGATGGAGGCGCACCACTGTGCCGTCAATTAAATCGAGAGCGGGAATAATCATGGTGCTTACATCTCCAGGAAATTTTTCAGTAATTTTGCACCGGCGGCACCCGAACGTTCCGGGTGGAATTGTACGCCGAAGAAGTTATCTTTCTGCACCGCCGCCGTAAACGCCTCGCCGTAACTGGCTTGCGCGATGGTATTGGTGCAAACCGGCATCGCGTAGCTGTGAACGAAGTAAAAATAATCACCGTCGTCGATGCCACGGAACAAGCGGTCACCCGCTTTGGGATAGACACGATTCCAGCCCATATGCGGCAAAGGCAAACCAACATCGACCATTTTCAACACCGGCTCATCGATGATACCCAGCATTTCTACGCCGTTGCTTTCGTCACTACGCGCACCCAGTAACTGCATGCCAAGGCAGATGCCCAGTACCGGTTGCGTGCAGGCTTTAATAAGCTCAATAAGATCGCGTTCACGAATCTGATTCATTGCCGCCTGCGCGGTTCCCACGCCCGGCAAAAATAGTTTGTCGGCAAGCAGCACGACATCTGGGTCACGGCTTACCAGTGGCTCGTAACCGTGCCGCTGGATGGCTGATTTCACCGAGTGCAGGTTGGCGCATCCTGTATCCAGAATCACCACGTTCATTACAACACTCCTTTTGAGGAGGGCAGCGTGTCGCCTTCGACGCGAATCGCCTGGCGCAGCGTGCGACCAAAGACTTTAAACAAGCTTTCGACTCGGTGATGGTCGTTTTTGCCTTTGGTTTTCAGGTGCAGCGTTATACCCATAGTGTAAGAAAGCGAGCGGAAGAAGTGTTCCACCATCTCAGTGCTGAGGTCACCTACGCGCTGGAAGTTGTACTCAGCTTTGTATTCAAGGTGTGGGCGGCCAGAAATATCCAGAGCACAACGCGCCAGGCATTCGTCCATCGGCAAGGTAAAGCCGAAGCGTGTAATCCCGCGTTTGTCGCCCAAAGCGATTTTCAGTGCTTCGCCTAGCGCAAGGCCAGTGTCTTCTACGGTGTGGTGATCGTCGATGTAAAGATCGCCTTTCACGCTGATATCCATACGGAAACCACCATGCGTCGCAATCTGGTCCAGCATATGGTCGAAGAAACCCACGCCAGTGTTAATTTTGCTGCCGCCTTCGCGGTCGAGCCAAACTTGCACGTCGATTTGAGTCTCTTTGGTGGCGCGTTCAACGTGGGCATAACGGTCACGTTTGGTCAGCTGTTCGCTGATGGCCGGCCAGTTAAGCGTTTCGCCGTGGTAGCGTAACCCCTGAATCCCCATGTTTTCGGCAAGCTCGATATCCGTCGCGCGGTCGCCAATCACATAGCTATTTGGTTTATCCAGCACGCCTTCTTCCAGATAACCTTTCACCATCGCGATTTTTGGTTTGCGGCAATCACAGTTGTCGGCCGGAAGATGCGGACAAATCAGCACGTCATCGAAATTTATGCCCTGAGAAGTAAACACCTGCATCATCAGGTTATGTGGGCCGTCGAAGTCCGCTTGCGGGAAGCTATCAGTGCCCAAACCATCCTGATTGGTGATCATCACCAGTTTGTATCCGGCTTTTTGCAGTTGCAGCAGAGCAGGGATTACCGCTGGCTCGAAAGCCAGCTTATCCATCCGGTCAACCTGATAATCTGAAGGTGGTTCGGAAATCAGGGTACCGTCACGGTCGATAAAAAGAATTTTCTGGCTCACACGCCCTCCGTGGCCGTCAGGCCGGGTTGTTCACGCAGCGCAGCAAGGGTGCGCTCGCATTCAGTACGGGTGCCGATGGTAATACGCAGGCAGCCGCTTAACGATGGTTGTTTATTTTGGTCTCGTAAGATAATGCCCTGATCCCACAGAGATTTAAATACAGCACTTGAGGCTGTGATACGTGCCAGGACATAGTTTGTCTCGGAGTCGAAAACTTGCTCCACGCAGTCGATTTCCTTCAGTGCGGCAATCAAGTATTGGCGATTCACCAACACGTCTGCCACGCGCTCACGCATCGCTTTAATACCCTGTGGGCTTAACGCCTGGGCGGCGATATCCGCAACCGGTGTTGAGAGCGGATAAGGTGCGATGACTTTCATTAGCAAATTAATCACTTCTTCATTTGCCAGCGTAAAGCCGCAACGTAGGCCTGCCAGCGCAAACGCTTTAGAAAGCGTGCGTAGAATAACAAGCTGCGGATACTCATTTAACCAGCCAGCCAGCGTCGCCTGCGGGCAAAACTCAATATAGGCTTCGTCTGCAACCACCAACGCTTTGCCGTGTGCCATTTCAAGCAGCGCCCGGAAATCTTGCGGATTAATTAACTGGCCGGTTGGGTTGTTGGGGCTGCAAACATAAATGACTTTCACGCCATCGAGATTTTCAGCAATGGCAGGTAAATCGAGCTGCCAGTTTTCCAGTGTTTGTACGGTGCGGCATTCTACGCCAATGGTTTCTGCGCTCACGCTGTACATACCGTACGTCGGCGGGCAGTAGAGCACGGCATCTTTGCCAGGCTCACAGAACGCACGGATTAGCAGCTCAATCCCTTCGTCGGCCCCCCGGCTGACTAATACCTGTTCCGGTTTCACGCCGGCATAGTCGGCGTAGCGCTCAATAACCCGTTTTGGCTGGCATTCCGGATAGCGGTTCAACGTTTGTTGTGTGAGTTGATATTCAACAGCAGTGGGGTATTCGTTGGCATTCAACCACACATCGCCATTGCCACCCAGACGGCGAGCCGACTGGTAAGGGGTCAGGGCGCGGACATTATCGCGGGCTAACTCTTCAATGCTCATTGCATCTCCTTCAGCGCAGTAACGCGCAGGGTAACAGCGTTTTTGTGGGCATCCAGCAGCTCGGCGGCAGCCAGCGTTTCAATGGTTTTAGCCAGGCTTGCGAAACCTTGAGGCGACAATTCCTGAACCGTCATGCGCTTCTGGAAATCGGCGAGACCCAGGCTTGAACAGGTTGACGTGTAACCGTAAGTCGGCAGAACGTGATTGGTACCCGAGGCATAGTCGCCAGCCGATTCCGGTGACCAGTCGCCGAGGAACACTGAGCCTGCACTGGTAATACTGTCAACCAGCGAGCGCGCATTACGCGTCTGAATAATCAGGTGCTCCGGGCCGTACTGGTTGGAAATCTCAATGCATTGCTCTAAATCGCGAGCGACAATTAAACGGCTACTTTCTAACGCTTTGCGCGCAGTTTCAGCACGCGGCAACGCGGCTAACTGGCGTTCGACAGCTTCAGCAACGGCTTGTGCCATCGCAGCATCTGGCGTTAACAAAATAACTTGTGAATCCGGGCCGTGCTCAGCCTGAGATAACAGGTCAGATGCGACAAAATCAGGTGTTGCACCGCTATCAGCTATCACCAAAACTTCCGATGGGCCTGCTGGCATGTCGATAGCCGCGCCATCAAGACGCTGGCTCACCTGGCGTTTTGCTTCGGTCACAAAGGCGTTCCCTGGCCCAAAAATCTTGTCCACTTTAGGAATGCTTTCGGTGCCCAACGCCAGTGCGGCAATTGCCTGCGCACCACCAACCTGGAACACCTCTTGTACGCCACACAGTTGTGCGGCATACAAGATTTCATCGGCAATCGGTGGGGGTGAACACAGCACCACTTTTTTGCATCCGGCAATTCTTGCGGGAGTGGCAAGCATCAATACAGTTGAAAACAACGGAGCTGAACCGCCAGGAATGTATAAACCAACGGAAGCGACAGGGCGAGTGACCTGCTGGCAACGCACACCCGGCATGGTTTCGATATCAACAGTTTCCAGTTGTTGAGCGACGTGGAATTTTTCGATATTCGCGACAGCGACTGCCATCGCATCTTTAATCTCTGTACCCAACCGCGCTACGGCTGCGGCAATTTCCTGGTCCGTGACCTGGATTTGCGTAACCGTCGTTTTATCGAATTTGGCACTGTATTCGCGCAATGCCGAATCACCGTTGGTTTTCACATTATTAAGGATTTCAGCCACTGTGCGCGTTATGCTTTCCGATGCCGAAATTGCCGGGCGGGTCAGCAATGCTTGTTGCGTCGCGTCATCGCATTCATTCCAGTTAATCAAGGTATTGAAGTTTGCCATGGTGTTACTCCATCATCTTCTCAATTGGTAACACCAGAATCGAACTGGCCCCCAGCGCTTTCAGTTTTTCCATGGTTTCCCAGAACAGCGTTTCGCTGCTCACCATATGCATGGCCACACGCTGCTGGTCACCTGCTAACGGCAGAATTGTCGGGCGTTCAGCGCCAGGCAGCAGAGCAACGATTTCGTCCAGGCGCTCGCTTGGTGCATGCAACATGATGTATTTCGATTCACGCGCCTGAATCACGCCCTGAATACGCGTCATCAGCTTGTCGATAAGCTGTTGCTTGGCATCTGCCATTTCGCCATCGCGCTGAATCAGACATGCTTTAGAACGATAAATCACTTCTACTTCACGCAGGCCGTTTGCCTCAAGCGTTGCACCGGTGGAAACCAGGTCACAAATCGCGTCAGCAAGACCGGCGCGTGGGGCAACTTCAACGGAACCGTTTAATAAACAGGATTTAAACTGGACGCCTTTGCTATCCAGGTAGCGCTTAAGGATGTGAGGGTAAGACGTCGCAATGCGCTTATTGTTAAGGCTTGCTGGGCCGTCCCATGGGTCATCGACGGAGATGGCCAGTGAAAAACGACAGCCACCGAAATCAAGACGACGCAGTGTGAAGTAACGCGGATCTTCGCCCTGAGCGCGGCGATTGAGCAACTCTTCTTCCAGTACGTTTTCGCCAATAATGCCGAGGTCCACGACGCCGTCCATGACAAGCCCTGGGATGTCGTCATCACGCACACGCAGAATATCGATTGGCATATTTTCTGCCAGGGCAATCAGGCGCTGGGTGTGTAAGTTAATTTTTATGCCGCAGCGAGCCAGTAATTCGCGTGAGTCATCGCTCAAACGCCCGGATTTTTGAATAGCTATGCGTAAACGATTGTTGTCTAACATTGGTGGATTCCCCTTATCAATTCCTGTCTGACGTCCAAAAAAAAAGCCCCCGGAAGAAATCTTCCGGGGGCTTATTGACTCGTTCATGCACCACTGGAAGATCTTTTCGTCTCCCAGCACACATCGCCTGAAAGACTAGTCAGGATGATGGTGATGATGGTGGATAGTAAATTGAACGCGTGTCATAAAATTCTCGTATGAATGAGTATTCATTGTGTGTGCAAATAACCTAAACCAGATGCGCTATTGAGTGCAAGGGCTTTTTATCCTCTCAATTAATATTCTGTTTAGCACCACTGATTGTCAGTTCGCTTATCGTGGCGTAGCCTTATTACATGGCTTGAACGCACCGCAGATAAATATTCTGCAATCCAGGAGATAGGGCATGAAAAAGGTTGCGATTGTCGGGTTAGGTTGGCTGGGAATGCCGTTGGCAATGTCTTTATCAGCGCGAGGCTGGCAAGTAACAGGGAGTAAAACCACCCTCGATGGCGTAGAAGCTGCGCGAATGAGTGGGATTGATGGTTATCAATTGCAACTGACGCCTGAACTGGTTTGCGACAGCGACGATCTTGATGCGCTTCTCGATGTGGATGCTTTAGTCATAACGCTACCTGCTCGCCGGACAGGAGAAGGTGACGATTTCTATCTGCAAGCCGTGCAAGAAATTGTCGACAGCGCGTTGGCGCATAATATTCCGCGCATTATTTTTACCAGTTCCACCTCTGTGTACGGTGAAAAAGAAGGAACCGTGCGGGAAACCTCGCCGCTTGAGCCTGTTACCGCCAGTGGCCGGGTGCTGAAAGAGTTGGAAACCTGGCTGCATGATTTGCCGGGTACTTCGGTTGATATTTTACGACTGGCCGGTTTAGTCGGGCCAGAACGCCATCCAGGGCGCTTTCTGGCTGGGAAAACCGATGTGGCGAATGGTGCACACGGTGTGAATCTGGTGCATCTCGAAGATGTTATTTCAGCAATTACGTTGTTGTTACAGGCTCCAAAGGGTGGGCACATCTATAATTTATGTGCGCCAGATCACCCAACGCGTGCCGAGTTCTACTCTTTGATGGCGCGCCAGATGAATCTCGATGCGCCTGTCTTTAGCACTGAAGCACAAAATGGCCACGGTAAGCTGGTGGATGGCAACCGTATCTGCAACGAACTTGGGTTTGAATATCAGTATCCAAACCCGCTGGTAATGCCCATGCAGTAACCGCTGTGGGGCATTGCTCGTGACTGCCGGGAACGAGTATGAAACCACTGCTGGATGTGCTGATAATTCTCGATACCCTCGATAAAGAAGGGAGCTTTGCTGCGGCGGCAACAAAGCTCTTTAAAACGCCTTCCGCGCTGAGCTACACCGTTCAAAAACTCGAAAACGATCTCAATATTAAAATCCTTGACCGTTCAGGCCATCGGGCGCGTTTTACCCGAACCGGCCAGCTTCTGCTGGAAAAAGGTCGCGAAGTGCTGCATACCGTACGCGAACTTGAACAGCAGGCCATCAAACTTCATCAGGGATGGGAAAACGAGCTGGTCATTGGTGTGGATGATTCGTTTCCTTTCTCGTTACTCACTCCCCTTATCGAAGCTTTTTACAAAAGTTACAGCGTGACACGTCTGAAATTTATCAATGGCGTGTTAGGTGGCTCATGGGAAGCACTCACCGAGGGCCGTGCGGATATTATTGTGGGTGCAATGAGCGATCCCCCCGCGCTGAGTGGCTTTGGGTTTACGTTATTAGGCCAGCTTGAAAGCGTTTTTGTTGTTGCTCCGCATCACTCGCTGGCTGACGCCGAAGAACCGTTAACTCGTCGTGTCATCAAACGCAGTCGCGCGGTTATTGTGGGGGATACTTCGCGGCTGGAGCCGTCACGTTCGATGCATTTACTCGAAGATCAGGACGCAATAACTGTTTTTGATTTTAAAACCAAACTCGAGCTGCAAATCAGTGGCATTGGCTGTGGTTATGTCCCCCGTTACATGGCGCAACGCTTTATTGAAAGCGGCGTGCTGGTGGAAAAACAAGTGACTTCCCATGTGCCTTTTGTCCCAGTGTGGATTGGCTGGAACGAGCAAACCGCCGGGCTTGCAAGCGAATGGTGGCGTGAACAAATTGTCACTAATCCTGAAATCGCCGTGGTGTACGGAACCTTGCAAAAATAATACAGATGGGTGACTGGCAGAGCCTGGCTGTCACATCTATCGTTAATGATGGGACCTACTCTCTTCTTAAAGTGTCTTCGCGTTTGAATTTTCTCCTCTGCATTGTTTTGTAGAGGTTTTTTGTGCGCAAGGAGTCTGTATGAAGCAAACCAATCAGCAGTGGCAGTCGCGGCGTGAGCAAGCAGTTCCCCATGGGGTTGGCAATGCATTGCCGGTGTACATCGAAAAAGCGAAAAATGCAGAAATTTGGGATGTTGAGGGCAAACGCTATATTGATTTTGCTTCGGGTATTGCGGTGCTAAATACCGGGCATAACCATCCCGCAGTCATTGACGCAGTGCGTCAACAGCTTGAAAAATTTACCCATCCTTGTTTCCAGGTTACACCTTACGGCAACTATATCGAGCTTGCCGAGCGATTGAATAAACTGGTACCAATAAGTGAACCCTGCCAGACACTGTTTCTCACTACCGGTGCGGAGGCGGTTGAAAATGCGATTAAAGTGGCACGCATCGCGACAGGGCGCTCGGCGGTTATCGCGTTTCGTGGCGCATTCCACGGGCGCACTTTGTTGGGAATGGCGTTAACCGGCAAAGTTCAGCCGTATAAAAAAGGATATGGCCCGTTCCCAGCCGGGATTTACCACGCGCCTTATCCGGCGGCTTATCTTGGTGTGACCGACACGCAAGCGCTGGCGTCGTTGGCGGGCATTTTTGCCGCTGATGTTTCACCCGATGAAGTGGCCGCCATCATTATCGAGCCGGTGCAAGGGGAAGGGGGCTTCTATGCGGCATCTCCTTCATTTATGAAGCAGCTACGTGCCCTGTGTGATAAGCACGGCATCGTGCTGATTGCGGATGAAATCCAGAGTGGTTTTTGCCGTACCGGCAAAACCTTCGCCATCGAACATAGCGATGTGGAACCTGATCTCGTCACCATGGCGAAAAGCCTGGCGGGAGGTTTCCCTCTTTCCGCACTGGTGGGTAAGAAATCTCTGTTCGATAAAGCGATGCCGGGTGGTCTTGGCGGTACCTATGCAGGTTCCCCGGTGGCGATAGCCGCCGCGCTGGCAGTCACGGATGTGATTGAGAAAGAAAATCTCAATGAACGTGCCCAGGCGATTGGTGAGCAAATCACCCACCGTCTGAAGGAAATGGCAGAGCGATTTGACTGCATTGGCGATGTGCGCGGTTATGGCGCAATGATTGCGATGGAACTGGTGGAGAACCGTGATAGCCACCGTCCAAATAAAGAATTAACTCAGGAGCTTGTGAAAGAAGCGGGTAAGCAAGGGCTGGTTTTATTGTCCTGTGGCGTGCGTGCGAATGTCATCCGTTTCCTCGTTCCACTTACTGCTGAAAAAGAAATTGTTATTGAAGGCCTCAACATCTTGTCATCCTGCCTCGAATTGGTGCAAAATACGCGCCTCACTAAATGAGAACAAAAAACCGACGTTAAACGCGTCGGTTATTTTTTTGCATTGAGTTCAAGTAGTCAAACAGGCATCCGCCAAAAAATCCAAGAGGCCGGGCTTCGTACCGGATAGATACTAGCTTTTAAAAAACGACGTCGTGTCGCCGAGGAAAACAAGATGGGGCAATTTTTTGCTTTTGCGCATGTATTCGCCATTTGGGGGAATGACAATGTCGCTTAACGTCACTGCAGGTACAAATTCACGCATTGAATTACGTAAAACCCTGACGCTGCTTCCAGTAGTGATGATGGGTCTGGCTTATATGCAGCCTATGACGTTATTCGATACATTCGGTATTGTATCTGGCCTTACCGACGGACATGTCGCGACGGCTTACGCGTTTGCCCTTGTGGCAATTTTGTTCACCGCGTTAAGTTATGGAAAGCTAGTACGCCGCTTCCCATCAGCGGGTTCAGCCTATACCTACGCTCAAAAATCGATCCACCCAGTGGTTGGTTTTATGGTGGGCTGGTCTTCTTTGCTTGATTATCTGTTTATGCCGATGATCAACATCCTGCTGGCTAAAATCTATTTTGAAGCTTTGGTGCCGTCTATCCCGTCGTGGATATTCGTTGTGCTGCTGGTTGGCTTTATGACTATCTCCAACCTGCGCGGCATCAAAACCGTGGCAAACTTCAACAGCTTTATTGTTGTGCTGCAAATGGTCGTGATGGCGGTGATAACAGGTCTGGTCATTTATGGCGTGGCAAATGGCGAAGGTGCAGGCACGTTAACCAGTACCAAACCATTCTGGTCAGAGCATGCCAACGTTGTGCCGATGATTACGGGGGCAACTATTCTATGCTTCTCGTTCCTCGGTTTTGACGGTATCAGCTCGCTGTCTGAAGAAACCAAAGATGCAGGCCGTGTCATCCCGAAAGCGATTTTCCTGACTGCCCTGATTGGCGGCGCGATCTTCGTTGTGGTTTCTTACTTCCTGCAACTGTACTTCCCGGACATCTCGCGCTTTAAAGACCCGGATGCATCCCAGCCAGAAATCATGCTTTACGTGGCGGGCAAAGCCTTCCAGTTCGGCATCCTGATTTTCTCCTGCGTTACCGTTCTGGCTTCTGGTATGGCAGCGCATGCGGGCGTATCTCGTCTGATGTATGTGATGGGCCGTGATGGTGTGTTCCCGGAGCGTTTCTTCGGTTACATTCATCCGAAATGGCGCACACCGGCTCTGAACGTGGTGCTGGTGGGTATCATTGCTTTGTTTGCGGTGAAGTTTGACCTGGTAACAGCAACGGCGCTGATTAACTTCGGTGCGCTGGTCGCATTTACCTTCGTAAACCTGTCAGTGATTTCGCAGTTCTGGATCCGTGAAGGGCGTAATAAATCCTTCAAAGATCACATCAACTATCTGGTGCTGCCAATCTGTGGTGCGCTGACTGTCGGTGCTTTGTGGATTAACCTGGAAGAAAGCTCGATGATTCTGGGCCTGATTTGGGCGGCAATTGGCCTGACGTATCTGGCCTTCGTAACGCGTCGCTTCCGTAACCCGGTTCCGCAATTCAACGAAGACTTAGCGTAAGAACCCTGGTAAATGCCGGATGTCGCTAACGCTCATCCGGCCTACTAAAAGCGGTTTTAGGGTGGATTAGTGCAAGCGACATCCACCTTTCTTTGCCTGTTCTGGCACCTTTTTATAACTCTTAGCCCACCAAAAACTGCGCGTATTCAAACAATGCTTTGAGCAACGCGGTCTTTTCTTTATCGCTTTCATGCAAGTTGTACAACGCTTCAAGCTCTTGCGCGTAGGCTTGTAACGCCTCCTGAGACAACACATCACGACGATGCTGTAACCAGCGCTGCTGTTCGGCTTCATCAAGCGTGCCCGGGAAGTTACGCGCCCGGTAGTTAAACAGCAGTTTCTCAATTCGTTTATCCGCGAAGGTAATATCCAGAGCGGGCAAATTTTGCGGATCAGTTTGCAGCACAATGCGCATCGCGGCACGATCAGCATCACTGAAAAAGCCGTTATAAAGTTGCGTATCCACGTTTTCGGAAGGTACAAACGGCTCGGCCTCAGCAAAAATTGCGATAGCTTTTTCACGCACGGCCGGGTTTTCGCGCAGCAGTTTCAGATTATCCAGACAACGTTTACGATCAATTCCCAAACGTTCCGCATCTTCAGGGCGCAATGTATTTGCCACCGCCAGAACCGGGCATTTGTTTAAATGCACCAGTTTGATAGGGACGGCTGCGGCATCACCAAGCGCGGTTTTTGGCGTGTATAAACGTTCGCGTAATGCGTCGGCATCAAGTTCCAGTAAAGGGGAAATATCACCGGCCAAATCGACCATAATCACCGCATTTTTATTCTCCGGGTGCCAGGCCAGCGGCGCAATCCAACTGGTATTGCCACGCCATGCTCCGAACATTCCAGAGACATGCACCAGCGGCTTCATCTGTGGGATATCAATCAGGGTGGTAAGTTTATGTTTGGAGCGATAGCTATAGAGATAATCGAACAGGCGGGGTTGGCGAGTCTTCACCAGCTGCGCCATTGCAATAGTCGCGTAAACGTCAGACATCGCATCGTGCGCATTGGCGTGCTCAATACCGTTGGCTTTCGTCAGATGCTCAAGGCGGAAACTCGGTAAGCCTTCATCGTTCTCCGGCCACACAATCCCTTCCGGACGCAATGCATAACAGGCACGCATGACATCGAGTAAATCCCAGCGCGAGTTGTCGTTCTGCCAGCTCCAGCCATACGGGTCATAAAAGTTGCGATAGAAAATATTGCGCGTAACTTCGTCATCGAAGCGCACATTGTTGTAACCCACCACGCATGTTTTCGGCACGGTGAAAATAGCATGAATGCGCTTCGCAAAATCTGCTTCATTGACGCCAAGCGCCAGGGCTTGCTGGGGTGTAATACCGGTAATCATTACCGCTTCAGGCTGCGGCAAATAGTCATCCGCAGGTTTGCAGTAGAATACTTCCGGCTCACCCATAACATTAAATTGGTCGTCGGTACGGATAGCCGCAAATTGTGCAGGGCGGTCGAGTGACGGACTTTTACCGAAGGTTTCATAATCATGAAAAAGGAAAGTAGGTTGTTGCTCTGAGTTATTCAATGTTTATTTCCGTCCAATTATGTCGTCTAACGTACTGTTATTAAACTGAAACATACCTAAATAACTCCTTCATACGTCTCTCTGTGTCCTTAAATGTTGTTTACTGTCCACTTTAGTCCATGTGATATTGCGTACCAGAACTGTACCAAACCCACTTTCTGATGCGTACCAAATATTATTATGGCTCTCAGTGACACTAAACTTCGCTCAATACATGGTAAACCATATTCCGGCCCGCAAGAAGTATCGGATGCGGATGGCCTAAGCGCACGCATCTCGCCAAACGGAGTAATCCGTTTTCAGTACCGGTACCGGTGGGAGTCGAAAGCGCAGCGGTTGAGCCTTGGCCGATATCCTGCCATGCAGCTCAAAGAGGCCAGAAGCATTACTGCTGACCTGAGAATTCTGTACGACAAGGGCATTGACCCGCGAACTCACTTTGCTAAATCAGCAAGCGAGTCAATGACGCTTGCCGATTGCCTGGATTACTGGGAAGAGAACTACGTTAAAGCAACGCTAAGGCCGAACACTGTTCAGTTGTACCAATCCACCGTAATTAAGCATATGCGTGATGCTTTTCCTGGCAGATCTGTTTCATCAATTACCGTTAAGCAGTGGGTTGACCTGTTCACTCAGGAAGAGAAGGCCAATAGTCGCCGTGCCAGGCAAATACTTTCTCAACTTCGCTCTGCTGTTAGTTGGTGCATGAGACGACAGGTTATCGATAACTGCTCAATTATGAGTATCCAGCCGCGTGACTTTGGTTCTCGTTCTGTAGTTGGAGATCGGGTTCTGACGTATACCGAGCTGGCGCAGATATGGATTGCTGTGGAACGGAGCAGGGCGGCAACTTCGAACAAGTTGCTGCACCAGATGCTAATGCTTTGGGGGGCGAGGGTTTCGGAGCTAAGGCTTTCTAAGAGGAAAGAATTTAATCTGGATGACAAAGTATGGTCCGTGCCGAAAGAGCATAGCAAGATGGGGAACATCATCCGTAGGCCCATATTCGAGCAGATAGAGCCATTGCTAGAAAAGGCCATGACCACCTATAAGGAAATCCTTTTCCCAGGTGATGAAATCGACCATCCGATATCGATGGCGGCCGCGAACAGATTCGTGGGTCGTGTAAGGACTGGTATGGATATCGGTTACTGGCGCGCACACGACTTCAGGAGAACTCTGGTAACCAGGCTATCAGAAGAAGGGATTGCGCCACACGTTACCGAAAGGATGCTCGGGCATGAGCTTGGCGGGGTGATGGCTGTATATAACAAACATGACTGGATTGATGAGCAAAGAAAGGGTTATGAGCTTCATGCTGATAAGTTGTTCTGGCACATCAAGAAGGTTGGTTGACGCCGCCTTTGATAATCCATTCGTTTACAGCTTCCCGAAGATAGGCTTTCGGCCTGGTCCTGATTGGCTTCGGGAAGTTGTGTTGATTCGTGTAATTCCAGATTGTCTGACGCGATGAAATCCCAAGGATATTCATCACTTCACTTTCCTGAATGAGTGGGCTTGTCTCGCTAATCATAATTCCTCCAGGC
>DASXXQ010000123.1:0-26787 GCA_036502985.1 Buttiauxella sp. | reverse complement strand
AGACTCAGCGTCGGGGTTTGTAATGCGCCCGCAATGCCGGTTAAAAAAGCTACAATCAAAAAGGCAGAAGACGTTAAATCAAGGGGCTTACGGGTTTCTGCTATGGGGGTGTTTTGCATGCGCTCTGCGTCAATAATCAATGAACGCGCGGAGTTTACGCGCCTTGTCAGCAAATAAATAGTTGTTCAAATCAAAAGCACCCCAAAAACTTAAAACGCCGTTCCTGTTAAGGGTTTAGCAAAAGCTGAAGTTTCTAAATTGTGTGCTGAACGTAGGTGACGTGACTCACTTTTCCCGCTTCGTTAGAGGGGGAAATGTGCGTAACCTCTAAATTCCGGTAACGAATTCACAACAATTCTTGCCTGAATAGCATGGATTCTGCACACTAATTGAAACGTTTCAGCGTCGTCTTATTTGATTTCAGGAGTGGGATGGCGCATTTTTTCTCATTATAGCTGAATCGTTTCAATTCGGCGGAGAGGAGAACCATGTTCCAGTTATCAGTGCAGGATATTCATCCGGGCGTTAGCGCCGGAAATAAAGAAGAAGCCATACGTCTGGTTGCCACTGCGCTTGCGCAGGCCGGGAATGTCAGCATTGGCTACGTTGAAGGTATGCTGGCCCGTGAGCTGCAAACCTCTACTTATCTTGGCAATGGTATTGCCATTCCGCATGGCACTACAGATACCCGTGATCTGGTGCTGAAAACCGGTGTTCAGGTGTTTCAGTTCCCGCAGGGAATTGAGTGGGGTGAAGGTCAAAAAGCCTACGTTGTCATTGGTATTGCCGCGCGCTCTGATGAGCACCTTGGTTTACTGCGTCAGCTGACGCATGTACTCAGTGATGACGCAGTAGCTGAACAACTCAAAACGGTAACTTCAGCAGAAGAGTTGCGTGCTTTGCTGATGGGCGAAAAACAATCGGCATCTTTGCTGTTTGATAACTCATTACTGGCATTGGATGTGACCGCTACTGACCTGATGACGCTGCAAGCATTGAACGCAGGGCGCATTAAGCAGGCTGGTGCGGCAGACACCGCATTTGTCAGCCACGTTGTTTCCAACAAACCCCTTTATCTTGGCCAGGGCATCTGGCTGAACGACAGCACTGAAGGCAACCTCGCCAGTGCGGTGGCTATCAGCCGTCCTGCTGCTGCGTTTGACGCTGAAGGGAAACCGGTATCCCTGTTGATGACGGTTGCCGTGGTCGATGACCAACCTTTGCAAGTCCTTAATCGTCTTAGCGATATGTTGATTAGCAACACCGCTGACCGCTTGCTGAACGCAGACGCACCAGAATTGCTGACGCTGCTGACAACGGACGTTGAACCGGCACAAAACAGCCTGAGCGCGGAATTCCAGGTTCGTAACGAACATGGTCTGCACGCACGTCCAGGCACCGTGCTGGTGAACACCATAAAACAATTTAATAGTGAGATTACCGTGACAAACCTTGATGGCACTGGCAAACCAGCCAATGGCCGCAGCCTGATGAAAGTCGTCGCTCTGGGCGTGAAGAAAGGCCATCGCCTGCGTTTTACAGCAGTAGGTGAAGATGCTGAACAGGCGCTGAAAGCCATTGGTGAAGCGGTAGCAGCCGGTCTTGGCGAGGGGGCAGCATGAGTCGTCGCGTCGCAACAATCACACTAAATCCGGCTTACGATCTTGTCGGTTACACCCCGGAAGTGGAACGTGGTGAAGTTAACCTGGTTCGTACTACGGGTCTGCACGCAGCGGGTAAAGGCATCAACGTTGCTAAAGTGCTTAAAGATCTTGGCATCGACGTCACCGTTGGTGGGTTCCTGGGTAAAGACAACCAGGACGGGTTCCAGCAATTGTTCAGCGAACTGGGAATTGCCAACCGCTTCCAGGTGGTGCAGGGGCGTACCCGTATCAACGTTAAGCTGACTGAAAAAGATGGTGAAGTGACTGACTTCAACTTCTCCGGTTTTGAAGTGACCCAATCTGACTGGGAACGCTTTGTTGCTGATTCGCTGAGCTGGCTCGGTCAGTTTGACATGGTCTGTGTAAGCGGCAGCTTGCCGTCAGGTGTTTCCCCGGAAGCCTTCACCGACTGGATGACGCGCCTACGTAGCCAGTGCCCATGCATCATCTTCGACAGTAGCCGCGAAGCATTAGTCGCCGGTCTGAAAGCCGCTCCCTGGTTAGTGAAACCAAACCGCCGCGAGCTGGAAATTTGGGCGGGGCGTAAGCTTCCAGAAATGAAAGATATTATTGAGGCCGCTCACGCACTGCGTGAACAGGGAATTGCACATGTGGTGATTTCGCTGGGTGCTGAAGGTGCGCTTTGGGTTAATGCTTCCGGTGAATGGATTGCGAAACCTCCGTTTTGCGAAGTGGTCAGCACCGTTGGCGCAGGCGATTCCATGGTCGGCGGGCTTATCTATGGCCTGCTAATGCGTGAATCGAGCGAACATACCTTACGTCTTGCGACCGCAGTTGCGGCGCTGGCAGTAAGCCAGAGCAACGTCGGTATCACCGATCGCACTCAACTGGCAGCCATGATGGCTCGTGTTGATCTGCAACCGTTTAACTGATTCAGGAGAGGAACAATGAAAACGCTGCTGATTATCGAACCTGGCCTTGGGCAAGCTCGCGCTTACCTTGCAAAAACGCTGCTGGGTTCCGCCGCGCCAAAAGCGCGCTTGCAGATTATCGACAACCCGAATGATGCCGAAATGGCTATCGTGGTGGGTAACGCCATTCCTGCTGATAACGCGCTAAATGGCAAAAAAGTGTATCTGGGTGATATCGACCGCGCAGTTCAGCACCCGGAACTGTTTTTAGGTGAAGCGAAAGATAAAGCGAAACCGTATACCGCACCGGTCATTACAGCCCCTGTCGCCGTGGCAAAAGGGCCAAAGCGTGTTGTAGCAGTAACCGCATGCCCGACTGGCGTCGCGCATACCTTTATGGCGGCTGAAGCCATTGAAACCGAAGCGAAAAAACGCGGCTGGTGGGTAAAAGTTGAAACGCGTGGTTCCGTAGGCGCTGGTAATGCCATCACACCTGAAGAAGTCGCTGCAGCGGATTTAGTGATTGTTGCGGCTGATATCGAAGTGGATCTGGCGAAGTTTGCTGGCAAACCGATGTATCGTACCTCAACGGGTCTGGCGCTGAAGAAAACGGCTCAAGAGTTGGATAAAGCGGTTGTTGAAGCGACTCCTTTTGAAGCGACAGGGCAGAGCGCTGTTAACGCTAAAGAAGGCAAGAAAGAAGCAGCGGGTGCTTATCGCCACCTGTTAACCGGCGTTTCATACATGCTGCCGATGGTTGTTGCGGGTGGCCTGTGTATCGCGCTGTCGTTCGCTTTTGGTATCGAAGCGTTTAAAGAACCGGGCACACTGGCTGCGGCGCTGATGCAAATCGGTGGTGGTTCAGCCTTTGCGTTAATGGTTCCAGTTCTTGCGGGTTACATTGCGTTCTCGATTGCTGACCGTCCAGGTCTGACGCCGGGTCTTATCGGCGGTATGTTAGCGGTAAGCACCGGTTCTGGTTTTATCGGCGGTATTATTGCGGGCTTCCTCGCAGGTTATATTGCGAAGATGATCAGCACTAAGCTGAAACTGCCATCAAGCATGGAAGCACTGAAACCGATCCTTATCATTCCGCTGTTCTCAAGCTTGATTGTGGGTCTGGCGATGATTTACCTGATCGGTACGCCGGTTGCGAAAATCCTCGAAGGTTTGACTCACTGGCTGCAAACCATGGGCACGGCGAACGCGGTTCTGTTGGGAGCGATTCTCGGTGGCATGATGTGTACTGACATGGGTGGGCCGGTGAACAAAGCGGCTTACGCATTTGGTGTCGGCTTACTCAGCACCCAAACTTACGCACCCATGGCCGCGATTATGGCCGCAGGTATGGTGCCACCATTGGCAATGGGCCTTGCAACACTTGTCGCGCGTCGTAAATTCGACAAAGCGCAGCAAGAAGGTGGGAAAGCGGCTCTGGTTCTGGGCCTGTGCTTTATCACCGAAGGGGCAATTCCGTTCGCGGCTCGTGACCCAATGCGTGTTCTGCCAAGCTGTATTATTGGCGGTGCGGTGACTGGCGCAATCTCCATGGCTGTCGGTGCCAAGCTGATGGCTCCACATGGCGGCTTGTTCGTGCTGTTAATCCCTGGTGCGATTACACCGGTTCTGGGTTACCTGATTGCGATAGTCGTGGGGACGTTACTGGCGGGTCTGTCTTACGCCTTCCTTAAACGCCCGGAAACAGAAGTTGCAGTAAAAACGGCGTAATAGAAAGCATATAAAAAGGGCAGAGATTTCTCTGCCCTTTTTTGTTTTAACAACAAATCTTACGCAACGGCCTTTTCAGTTTGCTGTGCTTTAAGCCAGGCAATTTCTTCTGCCCAAATATCCGGATTAGTCGTTTCCAGAATCAGCGGGATCCCGTCGAAGCGCTTGTCGCGCATGATCCAGCTAAATGGCGTGTGGCCGATATTGCCTTCGCCCAAACTGTTATGGCGGTCAACACGGCTAGCAAATGCGCTTTTAGCATCGTTAAGATGCATGCCACGCAAATACTTGAACCCCACAATCCTGTCAAACTCAGCAAAAGTGTGTTCGCAGTCCGCTTCAGTACGCAGGTCATAACCCGCAGCAAAGGCGTGGCAGGTATCAATGCAAACACCGACGCGGGATTTGTCTTCTACGCCATCAATGATCGCGGCCAGATGTTCAAAACGGAAACCGAGATTGCTGCCCTGGCCTGCCGTATTTTCAATCACTGCCGTTACGCCTTCGGTTTTATCCAGCGCAATATTTATCGACTGCGCGATAAGGGCCAGGCACTCTTCTTCGGGAATTTGTTTCAGGTGGCTGCCCGGATGGAAGTTCAGCAGCGTCAGACCCAACTGCATGCAGCGTTCCATCTCATCAATAAAGGCTTCGCGGGATTTTTCCAGTGCTTCTTCAACGGGATGACCGAGGTTAATCAGATAACTGTCGTGGGGGAGGATTTGGCCAGGACCATAATGGTACTTTTCACAGGCGCGTTTGAAATTACTGATAACTTCGTCGGTAAGCGGTGCTGCACGCCACTGACGTTGGTTTTTGGTGAACAGGGCAAAAGCAGTGGCTTCCAGCTCGTGTGCGCGAATCGCGGCATTTTCCAGACCACCCGAGGCACTGACGTGCGCGCCAATAAACTTCATCATTCTTTCTCCTGTCAAAACCCGCTACCGGGAAAGCGACAATGATAGCGGGTTAGACAGGAATTTACCGTTCCAAATTATGCCATCAGGTGATGAATGCCGAGGTTAATTGCACCACCGCCGACAATCAGCCAGACAAACAGCACCAGCGCCATCAACAGCGGACGTACACCGGCTTTTTTCAGCGCGCTGAAGTGGGTGGTTAAACCCAACGCCGCCATCGCCATCGCTAACAAGAAAGTATCCAATGTTATCAACATATTGACGGCCCATTCTGGCAGCAGGTGCAGTGAGTTAAACATTGCCACTACAATAAACAGCACGGCAAACCATGGAATTGTAATTTTACTTTTCTGCGCATCAGCTGCTGGAGCCAATTGTTTCACACGAGCGGCCAGGAAAATCAGGAACGGGGCCAGCATCATCACGCGCAGCATTTTAGCAATGACCGCGGCATTTTCAGTTTCAGGGCTAATCGCGTGCCCCGCAGCAACCACTTGCGCCACTTCATGCATGGTTGAACCGGTGTAAATACCAAAGGTTTCCGGTGTGAACCAGTGTGTGACATACGGATAAATCATTGGATAAATAAAGATAGCCAACGTACCGAATATCACGACCGTCGCAACAGCAATCGTAACTTTACTGGCTTCCGCTTTAACCACGGGCTCTGTTGCCAGAATCGCCGCAGCACCGCAAATACTGCTACCGGCACCAATTAACCAGCTGGTTTGCTTATCCAGACCAAACACTTTTTGGCCGAGCCAGCAGGCAAGGGCAAACGTGCTGCTTAATGTCAGAACGTCAATGATGACACCGCTGGCACCGACATCCGCAATTTGCGAAAACGTCAGTCGGAAACCATAAAGAATGATGCCCAGACGTAATAAATGTTGCTTGGCAAAGAGCACACCACCATCGCAGTGCTGCCAAATTTTCGGGTAAAGCGTGTTGCCAATCACCATCCCACACAGAATAGCGAGTGTTAATGCACCCAGTCCGAGGCCTGCAACGGAGGGGATGTTACCCAACCATAGTGCCAATGCTGTGATGCCACCTGCAAGTAGCAGTCCCGGCAAGAAATGCCACAATGTATGTCGACGAGCGGGAATTGATAACGTAGCCATAGCCTTCTCCTTTGTGTTGGCATAAGGATAAGGCTGGCTAGCTTAAAAATAAAATTGATTATATATTTATAACCAATCTGAATAAGTGTTAAGGCGCATCCACCATGCATATCACACTACGGCAACTTGAAGTTTTCGCCGAGGTTCTTAAAAGCGGCTCTACAACCCAGGCCTCGCAGATGCTGGCGTTATCACAGTCTGCGGTGAGTGCGGCCTTGTCCGACCTGGAAGGGCAGCTGGGTGTGCAGTTGTTTGACCGGGTAGGCAAACGTCTGGTGGTTAATGAGCATGGCCGCCTGTTATATCCGCGCGTAGTGGGGTTGCTGGAGCAGGCGACAGAAGTCGAACAGTTATTTAAAGAAGACAACGGGGCTATTCGCGTTTATGCCAGTAGTACTATTGGCAACTATATCCTGCCGGAAATGATCGCCCACTACCGCCGCGATTTTCCCTCACTTCCGCTGGAGATGAGTGTCGGTAATAGTCAGGACGTGATTAACGCGGTGGCAGATTTCCGTGTCGATATTGGCCTGATTGAAGGCCCAAGCCATATGACAGAGCTTGTTACCGAACCGTGGCTGGAAGATGAGCTTGTGGTGTTCGCACCGCCAGACGCGCCTTTATTGCAAAAACCAGTCACGCTGGAAACGCTGGCGCAACAGTCGTGGATCTTACGTGAGAAAGGTTCCGGCACGCGTGAAATTGTCGATTACCTGCTGCTTTCGCATTTGCCGCAGTTTCATCTTGGTATGGAGTTGGGGAATTCAGAGGCGATTAAACATGCCGTGCGTCATGGCCTCGGCATTAGCTGTCTGTCGCGCAGAGTCATTGCTGAGCAACTGGATACCGGATCGCTGGTGGTGGTGCCTGTTCCACTGCCGCGTTTGGTGCGCACGCTGTACCGCATTCATCACCGTCAAAAACATATCTCCAACGCTTTACTGCGTTTTTTGAAGTATTGCGAAGCGTAAACGCGTGGATGTGGTGATTAATTAATGAAAGCGGTCAGGTTATTGGGTTAAATTAATGTTGGCTATTTGAATCACTAAGGCATTAAAGGTTTTTATAATCAATATACCGTATTTAAACGGATTTGATTTTTAAATTAATAAGTGAGTTAAAAATACAATAGGTTACAAATAATAAGTGCAGTGCTTTTTTGTTGCTGTTTTTATTTATGCCCGGTTTATAAATCGCCATTTAGTATGGCGTTTTAAATTCCAGAGTTTCTTAAATGAGCAATCTATTGATTACCGGAACCACAGGCTTCCTGGGTGGTGCTGTACTGGCTCGAGCGCTTTCTGATTCTTCGATAGACTCATTTTTATTGTTGGTGAGAGCAAACTCACCCGCCGAAGGTGTCACTCGGGTTAGGCATAATCTTGCTAAGTTTGGATGTAGTGAAGCCTCACTTAATAAAATTAATGAAGAAAATATATTACTGGGTGATTTAGCCGCAACAGAAGAGTTTTTAGATGATGCCCGACTTTCTAATATTACGCATGTGATCAATTCCGCCGCTGTTGCTTCATTTGGCGATAATGCGCTGATCTGGAAGGTTAACGTAGAAGGGACGCTGAAATTCGTGAAACGAATGGCGGATGTTCCGGGTTTGCTTCGCTTTGTACATGTAGGAACCGCAATGTCATGCGTTCCGGATGCTGGAACGTTGGTAACTGAAAGCATGACGCGTAAGCCAGAAGAAGAACATCTGGTTCAATACACGTGGTCTAAATCTACCATTGAGCAATTGATAGTAGAACACTGCCCGCATCTGCCGTTGGTGATTGCCCGCCCTTCAATTGTGGTAGGGCACAGCGAAGAAGGTTGTCGTCCATCCAGCAGCATTTTTTGGGTATTCCGCATGGTGCTGATGCTCGGTAAATTCATGTGTTCAATGGATGATAAAATAGATGTTATTCCTGTGGACTATTGTGCCGAAGCGCTGTTGCTATTAACGAAACGCCCAGGGCTTACAGAAAAGGTTTATCACATATCGGCGGGTGATACCGGCAGTACGCCGTTCCTTGAAATAGACAAGGCGATGGCTGCAGCACTCAATCAAAAACCTATCTACTCAACTTACCAGCAGGTCGATTACAGCGAACTGGTCAAAGATCGTAGAGATTTCAAAAGCATCTATGGCCCATGCAATGAAAGACTGATGCTGAGAGCAATGCGTTTGTATGGCGAATTTTCGATGCTGAATGTGCGCTTTTCAAATAAAAAACTGCTTGATTTAGGGATGTCGCCACCACCGCGTTTTGTTGATTATATCAACCGCTGTGTGGAAACAACGCGCGATGTCACCATTCCCGAATTAATGAAAGTCGATTTTAAATAGCCGCCACTGCGCGCTAAATACCCGGGAAGGGATTCCCATAAATCATACAAACCTCTTCAAAATCCTTTCACTCCCTCCTGTCATCAGTGCATTACTTATAATTCGCTGCCGATCATGAAGCTCTCTTATAACAGCGCATTTCTACTATAAGTATCAGACTGGTTTGCTACAATCTCGCCTCATTTTTTGTATGGACCGCAATTTTCTATGGTTTCTCAAGATAAAACAACACAAGCGCCTGGCTTACGTCGTGAGCTAAAAGCGCGCCACTTAACGATGATCGCCATCGGCGGTTCCATCGGTACTGGGCTATTTGTTGCCTCTGGCGCAACCATTTCTCAGGCGGGCCCTGGCGGCGCGCTGCTCTCCTACATGCTGATTGGTCTGATGGTGTACTTCCTGATGACAAGCCTGGGTGAGCTTGCGGCTTACATGCCGGTTTCTGGTTCTTTTGCTACCTACGGGCAACAATACGTAGAAGAAGGTTTTGGTTTCGCACTGGGCTGGAACTACTGGTACAACTGGGCGGTAACTATCGCCGTTGACCTGGTCGCATCACAACTGGTGATGAACTACTGGTTCCCGGATACCCCAGGCTGGATCTGGAGTGCGTTGTTCCTTGGCATCATGTTCTTGCTCAACTACATCTCCGTTAAAGGCTTTGGCGAAGCAGAATACTGGTTCTCACTGATTAAAGTGACGACGGTTATTATCTTTATCATTGTCGGCCTGATGATGATTCTTGGCATCTTCAAGGGTGCACAACCTGCTGGCTGGAGCAACTGGGCGATTGGTGACGCACCGTTTGCCGGTGGATTCTCCGCCATGATTGGCGTGGCGATGATAGTCGGCTTCTCGTTCCAGGGTACTGAGCTTATCGGTGTGGCTGCGGGCGAATCTGAAGATCCAGGCAAGAACATCCCACGCGCTGTGCGCCAGGTGTTCTGGCGTATCCTGCTGTTCTATGTGTTCGCGATTCTGATTATCAGCCTGATCATTCCTTACACCGATCCGAGTCTGCTGCGTAACGATGTTAAAGATATCGGCGTTAGCCCGTTCACTTTGGTCTTTGAACACGCAGGCCTGTTGTCTGCGGCAGCAGTGATGAATGCGGTTATTCTGACTGCGGTACTGTCTGCGGGTAACTCCGGAATGTACGCATCCACTCGTATGCTCTATACCCTGGCTTGCGATGGCAAAGCGCCGCGCATTTTCTCTAAGTTGTCTAAAGGTGGGGTTCCACGTAACGCACTCTACGCGACAACCGTTGTGGCGGGGCTGTGCTTCCTGACCTCCATGTTTGGTAACCAGACAGTTTACCTGTGGTTGCTCAATACATCCGGTATGACGGGCTTTATCGCCTGGTTGGGTATTGCGATTAGCCACTACCGTTTCCGCCGTGGCTATGTGAAGCAAGGGCTTGATCTTAAAGATTTGCCGTATGTCTCAGGCTTCTTCCCGATTGGGCCAATCTTTGCCTTCGTCTTGTGCCTTGTCATTACTTTGGGCCAGAACTACGAAGCATTCCTGGCCGATAACATTGACTGGGCAGGCGTCACGGCGACCTACATCGGTATTCCGCTGTTCCTGGCTATTTGGTTCGGTTACCGGATTACGAAAAAGACGCGTTTCGTGAAATACAGTGAAATGACCTTCCCAAAGACGTTTAAAAAGTAACATCAGAAGGGCGCGATTATCGCGCCCTTTTTTATATTCTCCCCGCACACTTCCTTTCTATGTATTACAAATTTTAACAATTTGATTGATAACTATTCTCGTTTAATTTATGGTGTCGCCACGCTTTATCACCGCTGGATGTTGGTGAGTAAAGGCCGCAGTCGCTTGCCAATGTAGTAAGTGACGCATCAGGAATGTGAGCGCAATCCATTATTTTGTTTGCTATTCACCTCATGGAGAAAGGAATGTTAAGGTTGAATCCCATCGTCCGGGGAGGACTTTGCGCGTCAATAATCAGTGCTGCGTTTCCGGTAATTGCCGAAGAACGTGAAGACACTATGGTTGTTACAGCTTCTGCTACCGAGCAAAACCTCAAAGATGCCCCTGCCAGTATTAGCGTTATCACGCAAGAAGACCTGAAAAAGAAACCGATTCAGAACCTGAAAGATGTCTTGCAGGAAGTCCCGGGTGTGCAGCTTACCAATGAAGGGGATAACCGTCAGGGCGTCAGTATTCGTGGTCTGGACAGCAGCTACACGTTGATTCTGGTCGATGGTAAACGCGTGAACTCCCGCAATGCCGTATTCCGTCATAACGACTTTGACCTTAACTGGATACCGGTTGATGCCATCGAGCGAATCGAAGTGGTGCGCGGGCCGATGTCTTCTTTGTATGGTTCAGATGCGTTAGGCGGCGTGGTTAACATTATTACGCGCAAAGTGGGCAAAGCCTGGCACGGCACCGTCACGGCGGATACAACCATTCAGGAAGACCGCGATCGCGGTGATTCCTATAACAGCAACTTCTTCGCCAGCGGCCCGATCATAGACGATCTGCTCGGGGTGAAAGTTTACGGCAACCTGGGTAAGCGCGAAAAAGACAAGCAAGAGCCTTCCAGCACTACCGCAACGGGTGAAACGCCACGTATTGAAGGCTTCACCACGCGCAGCGGTAGCGCCGAGTTTTCTCTGACGCCAACTGAAAACCAGGACATGAGTTTTGGTTATGGCTTTGACCGCCAGGACCGCGATTCCGACTCTTTAAATAAAAACCGCATGGAGCGCCAGGATTACTCCATTTCCCATAACGGACGTTGGGATTACGGTAATACCGAACTGCGTTTCTACGGTGACAAGATTGATAACCTCAACCCTGGCAATAGCGCGCCGATTACCTCACGTAATAACAGCCTGGATGGCAAACTGGTTCTGCCATTGGGCGAGATTAACCAGCTGCTGACTTTTGGCGGCGAATGGCGTCACGATAAGCTAACTGACCCGGTAAACCTCACCGGAAGTAGCAGCACCGAAACCTCTGCCAGCCAGTACGCGCTGTTTGTGGAAGATGAATGGCGGATTTTCGAACCGCTGGCGCTGACTACTGGCGTTCGTATGGACGACCACGAAACCTACGGCGACCACTGGAGCCCGCGTGCCTATCTGGTCTATAGCGCAACAGATACCGTCACCATGAAAGGTGGTTGGGCAACGGCGTTTAAAGCACCTTCTTTATTACAACTCAGCCCGGACTGGACCAGCAACTCTTGCCGTGGCTCTTGTAAGATTGTCGGCAGCCCGGACCTGAAACCAGAAACCAGTGAAAGCTTCGAACTCGGTCTGTACTATGCAGGCGATGAAGGCTTACTGGATGGCGTTTCAGGCAGCATCACGACCTTCCAGAATAACCTCGACGATATGATTGATATCAATCGCACGCCAAACCGTGCGCAGGCTCCGTCATATCCTAACTTTGTTGGTTTTGACAGTGCTGGCCGTCCAATCTTCAAATACTACAACGTCAACAAAGCGCGTGTACGCGGTGTAGAAACCGAGTTGAAAGTGCCGTTTAGCGAGCAATGGAAACTGACGCTGAACTACACCTATAACGATGGCCGTGATTTGAGTGGCGGTGGCAATAAACCATTGGCCTCTTTGCCATTCCATACAGCGAACGGCACGGTTGATTGGGCACCATTGGATGATTGGTCATTCTACGTTTCCGCAAACTATACCGGTGAACAGCGTGCCACCACCGACGGCGAACCAACGCCTGGCGGTTACGTGGTGTGGAACACGGGTGCGGCATGGAAAGCAACGAAAGCGGTTAAACTTCGTGCGGGTGTGATGAACCTGGGTGATAAAGATCTGAGTCGTGACGATTACAGTTACAACGAAGATGGCCGCCGTTACTTTATGGCGGTGGATTACACCTTCTGATTTAGATCTTAGTGGTGGATGTCGCTGGCGCTAATCCACCCTGGAATTGCCCAAATTTTGGGTATCGTAGCTTTGTAGGTCGGATTAGCGTAAGCGACATCCGACTTTTTTATTAAGCCAAATGCTCCGCGTGGAATCGCAAATGATCCTCCACAAACGACGCAATAAAATAATAGCTATGATCGTAACCGGGCTGCACGCGCAGGGTCAGCGGCCAACTCTTTTGGCGCGCAACTTCTGCAAATTGTGCCGGTTGCAACTGATCTGCCAGGAACTGATCGGCATCACCTTGATCGATAAGCATGGGAATGGGTTTCGCGCCATCGGCCTGCATTAATAAACAGCAGCTATCCCACTGGCGCCATTTTTCTTGATCAGTCCCTAAATACGCGGCAAAGGCTTTTTGCCCCCATGGCACGCGTGTTGGATTCACAATGGGCGCAAAAGCGGAAACTGAACAATAACGTCCCGGATTCTTCAACGCGATGCTCAGTGCGCCGTGGCCGCCCATCGAATGCCCGAAGATAGACGCTTTATCGCTGATACTGAAGTTATTGGCAATCAACGCCGGTAACTCATCATTGATATAGTCGTACATGCGAAAATGCTCAGCCCACGGCTGTTCGGTGGCATTGAGATAAAAACCTGCCCCCTGGCCGAGATCGTAACTTTCGCTATTTGGTACATTTTCACCGCGCGGGCTGGTGTCTGGCATAACCAGCACGATTCCCAATTCAGAAGCGACACGCTGCGCACCCGCTTTAGTGGTGAAGTTTTCGTCATTACACGTTAAACCAGACAGCCAATACAGAACGGGAGGGGGAGTAGTGCGCGGTGTTGGAAGAAAAATACTGAACGTCATTGGGCATTTTAGTGCCGTGGAATCATGGCGCCAACGCTGCTGCCAGCCTTCAAAACATCGGTGTTCTTCGAGGAGTTCCATCCAGAGGATCCTTATTTATATTCAATATCAATGAACAAGTTTCACTTCACCCAAGTCTAGTCATGCTGCATCATGCTGGCAACGAAATCGTAACAATCGGGGGCTGAGTGGCGGCACGTATCGCGTTGACGGGATTTCTGGTGTTGGTGGTCGCAATGGGCATTGGCCGTTTTGCGTTTACCCCGCAAGTCCCGCTGATGATAAGCGAAGGGCAACTTACCCTAACCAGTGCGGGTTTGGTAGCGGCGATTAACTACTTGGGTTATTTGGTTGGCGCGTGGGATGCCATGGACGCGCACCGGCGTGTCGAGCTACGCTTAATGGCGGGCGTCTGGGGTGCCGTCATTTTAACGCTGCTTTCCGCAACCGTGGATTCCGCACTGTGGCATGCACTGATTCGTTTTCTGATTGGTGCCGCAAGCGGCTGGGCGATGGTTTTGATTGCCGCCTGGAGCAACGAACAACTGGCACATTTAGGCAAGCCGGGATTAAGCGCTGCGGTGTTCGCAGGCCCAGGTGCCGGGATATTTATCAGTGGGTTGCTGGCGGTTGCTATTCACCGCTACGGCTTGTCAGCGAGCCATGCCTGGTTGTTTTACGGGGCTCTGGCGTTGGTACTGATCGTATTTATTGCCCGCAACTTGCCGGGCAAAGGGGAGTTGCATCGCCCGGAAACTGCGCCGGAACCTTTGGTCTTAACACCGCAGCTCAAACGATTGGTGTGGAGCTATAGCCTGGCTGGGTTTGGCTATATTCTTCCTGCGACGTTTTTATCGCAGATGGCCAGTGCTCGCTTTCCTGGCAGTGCGTTCGCGCAATTCGTCTGGCCGATATTTGGCGGTGCGGCGGTATGTGGGATTTTACTCGCTATTGCTACACGACAATGGTTGCAAAGCCATCAACGTCTGGCGCTGGTTCTCTGGATCCAGGCGCTCGGGGTATTCGCCTCAGATATGATTCCCGGCATGACCGGTTTGGTTCTGGGGGCGTTGCTGGTGGGTGGCGGCTTCTTGTGTGCGGTGCAATTGTCACTGCTTTATGGCCGCGAACTGGCACCAAAGCATACTCGTTATATGGCAGGGTTGCTGACGACGGGCTATGCGCTGGGGCAGTTGGTCGGGCCGATGCTATCGGCATTATCAACCTCGCTCACCGGGCAGCTTGAGCCAGCATTATATGTCGCCGGATTCGCATTATTGATTGGCGGCGCTCTGGTATGGAAAAGGTATTGACGATTTCAATAATTATCGTTCGCACTACTGGATTATGCGACCGCGCTCACGCACAATGAGCGCACACTTTACCCCATGTAGGGTAGAGGTCAGCCACACCTGCAGGAGAAAACAACATGTCATCACTAAGTCCAGAAGCCGCACTGGTTCACGAAGCACTGGTTTCCCGTGGTTTAGAAACGCCGCTGCGCCCGCCTTTGCGTGAGTTGGATAACGAAACTCGCAAACGCCATATTGCCGAACACATGACGGAAATCATGCAGTTGCTGAATCTAGATTTGAGCGACGATAGCTTGATGGAAACGCCGCATCGCATCGCTAAAATGTATGTCGATGAGATTTTCTCCGGCCTTGATTACGCCAATTTCCCGAAAATCACCGTCATCGAGAATAAGATGAAGGTTGATGAAATGGTCACTGTGCGCAACATCACACTCACCAGTACGTGTGAACACCATTTCGTGACGATTGACGGTAAAGCAACTGTGTCATATCTGCCGAAAGATACCGTGATTGGCCTGTCGAAAATTAACCGTATTGTGCAATTCTTTGCGCAGCGCCCGCAGGTCCAAGAACGCTTAACGCAGCAGATTCTGATTGCTCTGCAAACCCTGCTTGGCACCAACAATGTGGCGGTATCGATTGATGCGGTCCATTATTGTGTGAAAGCGCGCGGTGTGCAGGATGCAACGAGTGCGACAACAACCACGTCGCTGGGCGGATTGTTCAAATCCAGCCAGAATACACGCCAGGAATTTCTGCGCGCTGTTCGTCACAACTAATCGTTAAGCAGGCAGGATTTATGGAGAGAAACGTTACGCTGGATTTTGTCCGTGGCGTCGCTATTCTCGGCATCCTGCTGCTTAATATCGTGGCCTTCGGTTTACCGAAGGCGGCGTACCTTAATCCAGCCTGGTCTGGTTCAATTACCAGCAGTGATGCCTGGACATGGGCGATTTTAGATCTTCTCGCCCAGGTAAAATTCCTCACCTTATTTGCCCTGTTGTTCGGTGCTGGCTTGCAAATGTTATTACATCGCGGCAAGCGCTGGATTCAGTCACGTCTGACGTTATTGGTCTTACTCGGATTCATGCACGCTATCTTCTTGTGGGATGGCGATATTTTGCTGGCCTACGGTTTGGTTGGGCTGGTGTGCTGGCGCTTGATTCGTGATGCACCGGGCATCCGCCCACTGTTTAATACCGGTGTGATGTTGTATCTCACCGGGGTGGGTATTCTGCTGCTGTTAGGTGTTATCTCTGGTGATGCGCCAAACCGCTCCTGGGTTCCGGATGCCGCTAACTTGCAGTACGAGCAATGGTGGAAACTGGGCGGCGGCAGCGAAGCCATCAGTAATCGCATTGATTTACTGTCGTCCAATCTGGTTGCGCTTGGCGCACAATACGGCTGGCAATTGGCGGGGATGATGCTGATCGGCGCATCATTAATGCGCAGCGGTTGGTTGCGCGGTGAGTTTAGTCTGCATCATTATCGACGCATTGCCCTTTGGCTGATTGTGGTCGGCTTGCTTATTAATATTCCGGCGATATATGCCCAGTGGCATGTCGGCTGGACGTATCGCTGGTGTGCTTTCTTGCTACAAGCGCCGCGTGAATTGAGTGCACCGTTTCAGACTATCGGCTATGCCGCGCTGGCATTTGGTTATTGGCCGCAGCTTTCACGCTTGCGCATTGTGAATGCTGTAGCGCATGTCGGGCGCATGGCGCTGTCGAATTATTTGCTGCAAACGCTGATTTGCACCACCTTCTTCTTCCATATGGGCGGGTTCATGAAGTTTGACCGCCTGGCTTTGCTCGGTTTTGTACCTGCGGTATGGGCCATTAATATTTTGTTCTCATTGATTTGGCTCCGTTATTTCCGCCAGGGGCCAATCGAATGGCTTTGGCGACAGCTAACCGCACGCGCCGCAGGTGTTTCCCTGAAGCATTCAGCAAGATAATGATATACATCACAAACGTTAACGAATTGTATGTAACCGTTTTCATTGATGTGATCATCCTCACGTAGTCATTCCAGACTCACTGCCAGAATAGCCACCTTGCCAAATACAGGGTGCATTCATGAGACTAATTCCTTCCTCGCCAGGTCGATATCTATGATCACCATTCGTGACGTTGCCCGAATTGCCGGCGTCTCAGTGGCGACCGTGTCCCGTGTACTCAACAACAGCGCGCTGGTCAGTGCTGATACCCGTGAAAGTGTGATGCAGGCGGTGTCTCAGTTGGGCTATCGCCCAAATGCGAATGCCCAGGCACTGGCAACGCAGGTCAGTGACACCATCGGCGTGGTGGTCATGGATGTATCCGATCCATTTTTTGGCGCACTGGTCAAAGCGGTGGATGTTGTGGCGCAAGAGCACAACAAATACGTTCTTATCGGCAACAGTTACCACCAGGAAGAAAAAGAACGTCATGCCATTGAGGTGTTGATTCGTCAACGCTGTAACGCATTGATTGTTCATGCTAAAGCCCTCAGCGACCAGGAGCTGGGCGACTTCCTTGAACAGATTCCCGGCATGGTGCTGGTCAACCGCATTGTGCCAGGTTACGAACACCGATGCGTTGGGCTTGATAACGTCAGCGGTGCGTTGATGGCGACACGAATGCTGTTTAATCAGGGTCACCAACGCATTGGTTATCTTGCCTCAAGTCATGCAATTGAAGACAACGCGCAGCGTCGGGAAGGATGGATGCGCGGTATGACAGAGCAGGGGATAACGCCGCCGGAAAGCTGGGTTGGCGTGGGTTCGCCCGATATGCAGGGTGGGGAAGCGGCGATGGTGGAACTACTGGGGCGAAACCTGCAACTCACTGCGGTATTTGCCTATAACGACAGCATGGCAGCCGGGGCATTAACTGCTTTGAAAGACAACGGAATTGTCGTGCCACATCATGTATCCGTGATTGGTTTTGATGATATCCCTATCGCGCGTTACACCGACCCGCAACTCACAACGGTGCGATACCCCATTGTTTCAATGGCACGGCTGGCGACAGAACTGGCCTTACAAGGTGCGGCAGGAACGCTCGATAATGGTGCAACACACTGTTTTATGCCGACTTTAGTTCGACGCCATTCAGTGGCTCCACGGCAAATTGCGGCACCGATCACTCTCTGAATAAAGTCTTTTATGTAACCGGTTTCAATTTGTGAGTAAATTCACAGTTAATTAACATTGCGATGACTATGATGTCAGCGTCTTATCAGCTGAAACTATATGTAACGGTGATTAATCAGTTTACCTATAGGTATTCGGCAAAAAATATCAATAAAAGCAGTTATGGATCGTTTCTGAACACGGAAGAGTTTTTTAATAATAGAAAATTTTCGGCATTCAGTAACGTTTTCGTAACATGCTGCCTGCCTGAATACCCCTAGAACTACCCTGCAAAAAACCGGAGATACCATGAATAAGAAGGTTTTGACCCTGTCCGCCGTTATGTCTTGCATGTTGTTTGGCGCAGCCGCTCATGCAGCTGATACCCGTATTGGCGTGACCATTTATAAATACGACGATAACTTTATGTCAGTCGTGCGCAAGGCAATTGAAAAAGACGCAAAAGCTTCACCAGACGTTGAACTGCTGATGAACGACTCCCAGAATGACCAATCCAAGCAGAACGATCAGATTGACGTGCTGTTGGCAAAAGGCGTGAAAGCACTGGCAATCAACCTGGTTGACCCTGCGGCTGCTGGCACCGTTATCGAAAAAGCGCGTGGTCAGAACATTCCAATCGTTTTCTACAACAAAGAACCTTCTCGTAAAGCGCTGGATAGCTACGACAAAGCTTACTACGTAGGTACTGACTCTAAAGAATCAGGCATCATTCAGGGCGACCTGATTGCTAAGCATTGGGCAGCAAACCCAGCCTGGGACCTGAACAAAGATGGTCAAGTTCAGTTCGTACTGCTGAAAGGCGAACCTGGTCACCCGGATGCTGAAGCACGTACTACTTACGTTATCAAAGAGCTGAACAACAAAGGCCTGAAAACCCAACAGCTGCAGTTAGATACTGCAATGTGGGATACCGCTCAGGCGAAAGATAAGATGGATGCATGGTTGTCTGGCCCGAACGCTAACAAAATCGAAGTGGTTATCGCCAACAACGATGCGATGGCAATGGGTGCAGTTGAAGCGCTGAAAGCACACAACAAATCTTCTATTCCAGTATTTGGTGTAGATGCCCTGCCAGAAGCGCTGGCACTGGTTAAATCTGGCGCAATGGCCGGTACCGTTCTGAACGATGCCAATAATCAGGCTAAAGCAACCTTCGATTTGGCGAAAAACCTGGCCGATGGCAAGCCTGCCGCTGAAGGCACTAAGTGGAAGATCGAGAACAAAATCGTTCGTATCCCTTATGTCGGCGTTGACCAAAGCAACCTGGCTGAATTTACGGGTAAATAAGTAATACCGTGATTACCGGGCGCATAGTCGCGCCCGGTATCAAGCCTGATACTCAGTGACACTATTGGAACCAGGTACAATTATGGTCGACAATAATACAAATCATTCGTCGGAATTTTTGTTGGAAATGACCAACATTAATAAATCATTCCCCGGCGTTAAGGCACTGGATAATGTTAATTTAAAAGTTCGTCCTCATTCCATTCATGCATTAATGGGAGAGAACGGTGCGGGTAAATCAACATTATTAAAATGCCTCTTTGGGATCTACAGCAAAGATTCCGGCAGCATCCTTTTTCAGGGAAATGAAGTAAACTTCTCCAGCACCAAAGAAGCGCTGGAAAATGGTATTTCCATGGTACACCAGGAACTGAACCTGGTATTACAACGTACTGTCATGGATAACATGTGGCTGGGGCGTTACCCAACCAAAGGTATATTTGTCGATCAGGACAAAATGTACCGTGATACCAAACATATCTTCGATGAGCTGGATATTGATATTGACCCACGCGCCCGCGTTGGCACATTGTCAGTATCGCAAATGCAGATGATCGAAATCGCTAAAGCGTTCTCTTACAATGCCAAAATTGTCATTATGGATGAGCCAACATCCTCACTGACAGAAAAGGAAGTTAATCACCTTTTCAAAATCATTCGTAAATTAAAAGAGCGTGGCTGCGGCATTGTTTATATTTCTCACAAAATGGAAGAAATCTTCCAGCTATGTGATGAAATCACAATTTTGCGCGACGGACAGTGGATTACCACCCAGCCATTAGAAGGACTGGATATGGACAAAATCATCTCCATGATGGTGGGTCGTTCTCTGAACCAACGCTTCCCGACAAAAGAAAACGTCCCGGGCGAAGTGATTATGGAAGTCCGTAACCTGACTTCTCTACGTCAACCTTCGATTCGTGATGTCTCCTTCGATTTGCATAAAGGGGAAATTCTCGGGATTGCCGGCCTGGTTGGTGCAAAGCGTACTGATATCGTTGAAACGTTATTTGGTATCCGCGAAAAATCTGCCGGAACCATTAACCTGCATGGTAAAAAAATTAATAACCACTCTGCGAATGAAGCGATTAACCATGGTTTTGCTTTAGTTACCGAAGAGCGACGCTCCACGGGGATTTATGCGTACCTGGATATCGGTTTTAACTCGCTTATTTCCAATATTCGTAATTATAAAAATAAAGTTGGCTTGCTCGATAACAGCCGCATGAAAAGTGATACCCAATGGGTTATTGACTCCATGCGCGTTAAAACACCAGGACACCGTACCTCAATTGGTTCATTGTCCGGCGGTAACCAACAAAAAGTGATTATCGGTCGCTGGTTGTTAACCCAGCCAGAAATTTTAATGCTGGATGAACCCACTCGTGGGATTGATGTCGGTGCTAAATTTGAAATTTATCAGCTGATTGCTGAACTTGCCAAAAAAGGGAAAGGAATCATTATTATTTCGTCCGAAATGCCGGAGTTGTTAGGGATTACAGATCGTATTCTGGTGATGAGCAATGGCCTCGTTGCAGGAATTGTAGACACTAAAACAACCACGCAGAACGAAATACTACGTCTTGCGTCTGTGCATCTTTGATAATTTAGGGGCTATTGAAAATGAGTGCGTTAAATAAGAAAAGTTTTCTAACTTATCTGAAAGAAGGCGGCATTTATGTCGTTTTGCTGGTGCTACTGGCAATTATTATATTCCAGGACCCGACGTTTTTAAGTTTGCTGAACTTAAGTAATATTCTGACCCAATCCTCAGTGCGTATCATTATTGCATTGGGTGTGGCGGGGCTGATTGTTACGCAGGGTACTGACCTTTCCGCGGGTCGTCAGGTGGGTCTTGCGGCAGTAGTCGCGGCTACGCTTTTGCAATCCATGGATAACGTCAATAAAGTCTTCCCTGACATGCACAGCATGCCTATTCCGGTTGTACTTCTGATCGTGTGTTGTATCGGTGCGGTTATTGGCCTGGTGAACGGAATTATCATTGCCTACCTGAACGTGACGCCGTTTATCACCACTCTGGGTACGATGATCATCGTTTACGGTATTAACTCCCTGTATTACGACTTTGTTGGGGCATCACCGATTTCTGGTTTTGAATCGCATTTCTCGACATTTACGCAGGGCTTTATTGCGCTCGGAAGTTTCCGCCTGTCCTACATTACGTTCTATGCATTGTTTGCAGTGCTGTTCGTGTGGGTGCTGTGGAACAAAACGCGCTTCGGTAAAAATATCTTCGCTATCGGCGGTAACCCGGAAGCGGCAAAAGTATCTGGCGTAAACGTCGCGCTGAACCTGATCATGATTTATGCGCTGTCCGGTGTGTTCTACGCCTTTGGCGGGATGCTGGAAGCGGGACGTATCGGTTCTGCAACCAACAACCTTGGCTTTATGTACGAACTGGATGCGATTGCGGCGTGCGTGGTTGGCGGCGTGTCATTCAGCGGTGGCGTGGGGACAGTTGTAGGTGTGGTTACCGGTGTCATCATCTTTACGGTAATCAACTACGGCCTGACGTATATCGGTGTGAACCCTTACTGGCAATACATCATTAAGGGCGCGATTATCATCTTCGCAGTTGCCCTGGATTCACTGAAATACGCTCGTAAGAAATAATATGGGTTTTTCTGAAAAGGCCCGCACAGAGATGTGCGGGTTTTTTTTTATGCATTCTACTTCTTGTCTTTCTTCTGCAATTCCAGCAACTGCTCTGGTGTTACCGCAGGGTACGCTTGCGCATCTTCTGGTACTTCATGCATCGCGGGAATAGGCACCAATGGCCCAAGAAAACGCGGTTCACGTTTGAAAAGATACAAATCTGCCAACGCACCCAAACGTGCACCAAATTCGCGGATACGCACCGTCATCATATTTTTTGGTGAAGGAACGGCATAACACTGCGCTTGAATCCCCATATGCAGGGCGATAAACAGCGCGCGTTCGCAATGGAACCGCTGAGTGATAATAATAAAGTCATTGGTATCAAATACTTTTCGCGTGCGAACGATGGAATCTAAAGTGCGAAAACCCGCGTAATCCAGCACGATATCAGCAGGGTCAACGCCACCGGCAATCAGGTCTTTGCGCATGGTCATCGGTTCGTTGTAGCTTTGCAGCGCGTTGTCACCGCTTAACAGCAGATAGTTTACCTTGCCGCTGTTGTAGGCATTTAACGCACCCTGAATACGGAATTGATAGTACTGATTGATCACACCTGTGCGGTAATACTTAGCGGTGCCCAGCACAACGCCGACCTGACGGTAGGGCAAATCCTGCAATTCGTCGTAAACGTAAGGCGCAGTTTTCCAACTTATCCAGCGGTCAAGACACAGCGCAGCTACCACAGCCAAGCCGATTATCACCAACAGGCTATAAAACACGCGCTTCAACATGGACTTGCGGCTCAATAAAGGGATGAAATTTTATTCAAGGCTACTTTACCTGGTGGTTAAGAGCAAGATTCGCGGGATTGGTTGCGTCAATTTTCATCACTGCGGGTGCCAGCGCACCCGCAGAAGGTATCAATTTAAAAGTGTGCGGTCGATATTCATACAACCCAGCGCTTTCAGCGTTGCGGCGGTTGCATCCCACTGCGTCAAAGGCGCCTCAGCTTTTTCTGCCAGAACTGCACGCTGGATTTCGTTGTAGTCGTAACCCGAAAGACTCAGCAAATTCAGTGCGGCTTGAAGCGGTGGCAGGGAAGGGTTGAATGCGGCATTTTCCGCATAGCTTCCGGTGAAAATCTTCCCGTCACGCATTTCGAGTGCCACACCCGATGGCGCGTTACTGTATGGCGCATGGCTACGATTCGCCGCAGCAATCGCCGCATGGCTCAATTCATCGCCTTGTAATGCAAAGCCATGATCCATTTCATCAAGTAACAAGGTTTTGATTTCTAAATCACGCGGGCCAAATGCATCTGGCAGGTAGTCGCCAAGCGTTGCAGGTTTACGGCCAGGCAGATTAATGCGTAGTGCAATGCCGCTATTGAGTTCGTTCATAAACTGACGGCAGTGCCCGCACGGCGTGTAGTTAACGGTTATCGCTTCTAGCGCTTTTTCACCGCGCATCCAGGCGTGGGTAATTGCGCTTTGCTCGGCATGAACGGTTTGTTGCATGGTGGAGCCAAGAAACTCCATATTGCCGCCAAAGTACAGATTGCCGCTTATACCACGGGCCACAGCACCCACATTGAAATGGGATAAGTCTGCGCGGGCGCAGGCTGCTGCGAGTGGCAATAAGGCAAACGCCAGCGCATCGTCATTCAGTCCGGACTGGGCTTTCAATGATTCCACTTCCGTTGTGCTAAACATCGCCGGGAAGTGGGAATCAGCAATCAAGGGTTGCAAAGCGGCCTGTAGGGAAGCCGGGAGTTGTGCGAGAGCAGCTTGAAAACGTGAGCGCATGGGTCGTAGCCTCATAACAAGTAATTGAACCGTAGTTTACGGTTCTGTATGGGCTTTATATGTGATCTTTCTCTAATTACAAATGCAACGTATGAAATTAAAAATGAAAATGCGCGATCTCTCGCAAGTTTTAACCAAAGACAGCCAAAATTACCGGGAAAAGGAACGGGGCAACGAGCGACGTAATGATGCCGCAAATAACCAGCGCCAGTGAACTAAAGGCACCTTCCTGGAAATCCAGCTCCGCACAACGCGCGGTACCCAGGGCGTGAGACGCGGTTCCCATAGCTAATCCGCGGGACGCTTTGGTTTTGATGCGCATCAGATTCAGCAAGGTATGGCCGAATACTGCACCGAGAATGCCCACAAAAATGACGCACACAGCACTGATCGCTGGGATGCCGCCGATACTGCCGCCAACCGCCATTGCAATCGGCGTGGTTACTGATTTTGGTAATACTGACGCGGCAATTTCAGGCGTTGCACCCATCAGCAATGCAACTGACGTACCGGTAATCATCGCCACCATGCTGCCAATAAAACAGATAGTGATAATGGATTTCCAGCGTGCGCGAATCTGGTGAAGCTGTTCATACAACGGGAAAGCAAGGGCAACGACTGCCGGTTGCAGCAAGTCGTTCAACACTTTGCTGCCCTGGAAATAGTGTTCATACGGTGTGTGGGTAAATACCAGAACCGGAATGATGACAATCATTGAAACCAACAACGGGTTCAGGATTGGCGTTTTGAAACGCTTACCAATTTGGCGCGCGAGGAAAAAAGTCACCAGAGTTAACGGTAAAGACCACCAGATGTGATGAATCATTTTGTTTCCCCTTCGCTTTCACCAACCACTTTTCGCTCACCATGCACTAACTGGGAGCTCAGGCTCACCACGACGAGTACCACCAGAGTACTGATAAAACACGACACCACCACCGGGCCAAATTGCTGTTTTATGACATCGACATATTGCATAACGCCCACGCCAATAGGCACAAACAGCAGCGCCATATAGCGGATGAGCAAATGGCAACTCGGCTTAACCCATTTGGCAGGCAGGATTTGCAGTGAGAGCAAAATAAACAGAATTAACATGCCAATGATGCTGCCTGGAATAGTGATTGGCAGCAGCGACGCAATCGCAATGCCTGCATATAAGCATATGTAAATTAATATAAAAGAACGCAGGTACTGCCAAATAACGGTGAGAGTGTTACGCATGGTGATTACCCTTTAAGAAACGCATTCATCATACAATTAAAGCCGAAAATGTGCTACCGATCACATCATGAATTATGAGCATACCAAACATTCCTGTTTGGAACGTTCCAGAATCTTTTGGGCAATCTGACAACTCCGTATTTTGCAGGCATAAAAAAAGCGACCCCATGTGGGGTCGCTTTAATCGGTGTGAAACCGTCGATTAGTTCAGGCGAACTGGCATACCAGAGCGGTTCTGAACAGCTTGATCCAATACGGTGCTATCTACATCAGGCTGAGCGGTAATCGCCGTCACATTGCTTTTCAGCGTAATTGGCACGATTTCAGTCGAGTTGAACTGCTGTTCAGTCGTAGACAGTGGGTTGTGCACTTCAATGTAGCGCGTGCCATCTGGCTCAACGGTTGCTTTAACCGGTTCGTTGATGAACTGAACGCGGGTGCCGACAGGCACTTTCTCGAACAGGAATTTGATATCTTCGTTACGCAGACGTACACAACCGTGGCTCACGCGCAGGCCGATACCAAAGTTGGCATTGGTACCATGAATCGCGTACAGGCGGCCAATATACAGCGCATACAGGCCCATAGGGTTGTCTGGGCCCGCTGGAACAACGGCTGGCAGTGGAGTACCGGCAGCAATATATTCCGCGTGCATTTTCGCAGTTGGTGTCCAGGTTGGACCTGCTTTCTTACGTTCTACTTTTGTCGTCCAGTTCAGTGGGGTGTCTTTACCCAACTGGCCGATACCAATAGGCAACACAATGACGGTATTAGTGCCGGCAGGGTAGTAGTAAAGGCGCATTTCAGCACTGTTGATAACGATACCTTCATGAACGGTATCCGGCAGAATTAACTGCTGAGGAATGTTCAGGATAGTACCCGGTTTTGGCAGGTACGGATCAACGCCTGGGTTAGCTTCCAACATATTGGAAAGGCCCATCTGGTAGCGCGCTGCATATTCTTCCAGCGGTGCGGTGCTACCTTCAGGAATGGTGACGACCTGGTTTTGACCAATCAGACGGCTGCCATCGGTTGGCAGAGGATAGGTCACGGCAGAAGCTGTTTTGCTAAAAGCCACAACAGCCACAAATGCCAGTAAAATTGTGCGTAGTTTCATATTCATGTATGCGAAGTATTTATGGCCATGCAGGCTAGTTAGTGAAGAAACGGAGCGGTTTAGCCGCGCATTATATGTGCATTCTTCCAACCTGGGAAATCAGATGTGGATTAAATCACACTTTTTTGTGCTTTGATTATTTAATCACCAGCGCACAAGCAGAGCGATCTACACGTTGAGTTATGGCATAATGTGCTCGATCTCACATAATAGATTGTGTTCCGACATGTTTCGTGAGCGTCGACGCCAGGTACAATGGCGAGACACAACCTAAATAACTTATTTTACCAGGACATCTCTGTGCTAGTTTCCAGTAACGTCACAATGCAGTTTCAAAGTAACAAAAACTAAACTGGAAGCAAGCAAAAAGGGAGCACAAGACTCCCTTTGATTGCATCTTACGTCTGTTACCGTCTCTTACGATAGAGGTGATGTTCTGTTGTTTCTTTTTCAATTGTTCAGCACACCAATGTTGATCAGTTACGTTGTCGTTAATCGTCATACTTGCGCCGATAACTTGCTCACTACCACATTTGTTATTTTCTGAAAAGTCGTTTAAGTAACAGTTAGTACACTGTTCGACGACACATTTTCCACCATCAAGCAGCCAAGTTTCTTCATTAGAAATCTCACTGATACCATCGTTGGCCATAGCTCTTGGAGTTATCGACTTCATCTACAGCACATGATCTGATTCTACTTGTCACCTCGGCTAAAAATGAGGAATTACCGTGGTGCTCTACACGCGCTTGTAGGTCACAACCTCAAAGTTAGTCTTATCGCCTTGATATGGCAGTACCTTAGATGCTGTACCTCATTTCTGACCAACCAAATATCCTTTTGTTTTTTGTGTCAATTGATCGTTTAAATCGATCG